>NZ_LZKK01000287.1 GCF_001672815.1 Mycobacterium sp. E796
CGACCAGATGCGCAAGATCGCCCAGCTATCCGGCGGGCAGTCCTACACCGCCACCAACATCAGCGAGCTGAACAAGAGCTACAACGCCATCGAGAACGACATCGGGTTCCGCACGGTGCCCGGCCCCGGCAGCGCCGGCTGGCTGCGCCTGGGCGTCGTCGTCGCGCTGATCGCGGCGGCGCTGGGCCTGCTGATCAACCGGCGCCTGCCGATCTGACGCTGCCGTCTGACCGCTTAGGCGGGCAGCCGCCGGTTCAGGAACTCTCCGGCCAGGACGGCGCCGGCCAGCAGCACCGCGCCGAGCAGCATCCAGGCCAGGCTGGCGTCGCCCTTGACGGTCTGATAGCCGATCTGGCGCTGCAGGGTCGAATAGACGCTCTCCAGCGATTCCAGGCTGTCGGCGTGGAACGCCTGGCCGTCGGTGATCTTGGTGATCTCCTGCAGCGTCTGGTCGGTCGACACCGGGACGGCGACCCGCTGCCCGTCCATCTCGATCTCCCCGCCCTTGGTGCCGAACGAGATCGTCGAGATCTGCACCTCCTCGGCCTTGGCGGCCCGCGCCGCGGTGAACGCGCCCTGCGGCGCGTTGGGGTCCAGCGGCACGTTTTCGGCCCCGTCGCA
>NZ_LZKK01000288.1 GCF_001672815.1 Mycobacterium sp. E796
CCCGCCGCACACGCGGCACGCCTCCCCCGCGCGCCGGTACACGTAGGTGCGTGGCCGCCCTTGCCGGTACGACGGTGGGCCGTGGTCGTGTTCGGGCAGCACGACGACGATCTGGCCGCGGCGCAAACCCACCTTCATCAGCGCCACCAGATCGATCCACGCCGCGTCGAACTCCGCCTCGCCGATCTCGCGGCCGAGCCGGAACGGATCGATGCGGTGGCGGAACAGCAATTCGCTGCGATAGACGTTACCCACGCCGGCGATCACGGTCTGGTCCATCAGCAACGCGCCAATCGGCTTGCGTGACTTGCTGATTCGAGCCCACGGCCACGCCGGGTCGGCGTCGTTGCGCAACGGGTCGGGACCGAGCTTGGCCACGATGTCGCTGACCTGACCTTCGTCGATGACCTCGCACACCGTCGTACCGGCAAGGGCGGCCACGCACCTACGTGTACCGGCGCGCGGGGGAGGCGTGCCGCGTGTGCGGCGGGCCGATCCGCACCCAGGTGTTGGAGGGCCGAAACGTGTTCTGGTGCCCCAACTGTCAGAAGTGACGGAATCCTGCCGCTGACAGGAAACCCCAAGCAAGAAACGCCGGCGTCTACTGTTTGGGCGCGGCTTCCGTCGGGTATTAGTTGCGACCGTGAAACTCTTTCCACGTTTAGTTGCAACCGTTTTCGCGATGCTCGTCGGTCTTGGCCTGGCGGGGCTGGGCGCGTCACCCGAGGCGCAAGCGCAGCCCGGGCCGTTCCCGCAATGGTGCCCCGGGGACTTCTGGGACCCGGGCTGGGGAGACAACTGGGACCGCGGGCACTGCCATGACAACTGGCGCGGGCCGGGCCCCAACCCGCACCCCGAACCGTGGCGTGGCCCCGGCGGCCCCGGCGGCCCTGGTTGGGACCATCGCTGATCCGTTGACCGAACGACCGCGCCCCGCCGGCAACGGTTCGGCGGGGTGCGGTCTTACGTTTGGGCGCGCTCGATGACGCCCAGCGCGGCGTAGACCTCGTCGCTGAGCGCGACGCTCCGCGGGTCGGCGTTGGCCTTGGTGGCGTCGAAGCGATTCATCACGTACGCGTAGCCGATTCGGTGCTCGAGGTCGACAAACCCGAATGAGCCACCCAGGCCGCCGTGGCCGAAGATGCGGGGATTGGGTCCGTTGACGCACCGCTGGTTGAGCATGTAGCCCAGGCCCCAGCCGTGGTCGGCGACGCGCGGCCCCAGCACCAGGTCGGTTTCGAAGCCACCCTGCGACACCCGGACCCGTTCCATGTGCTCGCGGGTCAGCAGCCGTTCCTGCGCGAGCCCGTTATAGAAGGTCGCCAGCCCCAGGGCCGACACCTGGCCGTTGGTGCCCGGGAATTCGAGCTGGCGCCACAGCTCCAGGTCGTGCGAGCCGAGTTCGTCGTCGGGCGCGAAGCCCATCGATATCGACAGCGCCGCCTTGGGGTGTTCGGTCAGGCTGGTCGGGTAGCCGGGCGCCTGCGCCTCGGCCAGCAGGTCCCGGGCGTGCGGCTTGTTGACCCGCTCCGCGCAGCGCCGTTGCTCGGCGGGAGACAGGCCGATGTGGACGTCGGCGCCGAGCGGTTCGGCGATCTCGGTGCGTAGGTACTCACCGAGGGTGCGGCCCGTGACGCGGCGGAACACCTCACCGAGGATGAAGCCGAACGTGGTCATGTGGTAGCCCTGCGCGGTGCCAGGCTCCCACCATGGTTCGGCGGCGGCGAGCTGCCGGCAGACGAAGTCCCAGTCGGCGACGTCCTCCCAGCGCATCCGGGTGCGCGGCCCGATGACGCCGGAGCGGTGGCTCATCACCATGGCCAGCGTGATGGCTTCCTTGCCCGCCTGCGCGAACTCGGGCCAGTAGCGCGCCACCGGCGCGTGCAGGTCCAGCTCGCCGCGATCGGCCAGCTGGTGGATGCAGGTGGCCGTCATCCCCTTGGTGCCCGACAGGACCGTCGTCAGGGTGTTCTGTTGCCACGGCTTGGTGCGGGCGGCGTCGGCCCAACCGCCCCAGAGGTTTACGACGAGCTCCCCGTCGACCCACACCGCGACGGCAGCCCCCACCTCTCCCTGCAGCACAAAGTTGCGCTCGAACGCGTCGCGTACACCGACGAAGTCCCCCGAGCATGAGCCCTTCAGTTCGACGTCGCTCATGGCGCCTTTCTGTCGAGCAAGCATTAGCCCGAGCGGGCGACGGGAATCGAACCCGCGTAGCTAGTTTGGAAGACTAGGGCTCTACCATTGAGCTACGCCCGCAAGTTTTAGTCGAGCGAGACTGTATCTGGCGGCGAACATCAAATCTAATCGAAGCGGTTTTGTGATCGCCCCGTGAGGTCCCGCACGTCTTGACGGTCGCTGCGGAGCCGACGGCCACCATTGCGTTGAAGGGCCGTAGGATCTGCGAGGTCAGCGCGGGGTGTAGCGCAGCTTGGTAGCGCATCCGCTTTGGGAGCGGAAGGCCGCAGGTTCAAATCCTGTCACCCCGACCAATGCCGCGCCGATCCACCGAATACCGAGGAGCACACCCGTGAAGAGCAGCGTCGAGCAGTTGAGCCCCACCCGGGTGCGCATCAACGTTGAGGTGCCGTTCACCGAACTCGAGCCCGATTTCCAACGCGCCTACAAGGAGCTGGCCAAGCAGGTCCGGCTGCCAGGATTCCGGCCGGGCAAGGCGCCGGCCAGGCTGCTCGAGGCGCGTTTCGGCCGTGAGGCGATGCTCGACCAGGTCGTCAACGACGCGCTGCCCGCCCGGTACGGACAGGCGGTCGCCGAGGCGGAGGTCGAGCCGATCGGCCAGCCCGAGATCGAGGTCACCAAGAAGGAGTACGGCGAGGAGCTGGCGTTCACCGCCGAGGTCGACGTGCGTCCGAAGATCACCCTTCCCGACCTCGGCTCGCTGAAGGTCTCGGTCGACCCGATCGAGGTCAGCGACGACGACGTCGACGCCGAACTGGAGTCGTTGCGCGCGCGGTTCGGCACGCTGAAGGGAGTCGAGCGCCCGGTTGCGCTCGGCGACTTCGTCTCGATCGACCTGTCGGCCACCGTCGACGGCGAGGAGGTACCCAACGCTGCCGCGGAGGGCCTGTCGCACGAGGTGGGCTCAGGCCGGCTCATCGCGGGCCTGGACGACGCGCTGGTCGGCCTGTCCGTCGACGAGTCCAAAGAGTTCACCGCGAAGTTGGCGACGGGGGAGCACGCGGGCAAGGACGCACAGGTCACCGTCACCGTCAGGTCGGTCAAGGAACGTGAACTGCCCGAGCCCGACGACGAGTTCGCCCAATTGGCCAGCGAGTTCGACACGATCGACGAGCTGCGTTCCAACCTCCGCGAGCAGGTGGGCCGGGTCAAGCGCGCCCAGCAGGCGGAGCAGATCCGCGACGCCACGATCGACGCGATTCTCGAGCAGGTCGACGTGCCGCTGCCCGAGGCGATCGTGAAGGCTCAGGTCGACAGCGCCGTGCACAACGCGCTGCACAGCTTCGAGCACGACGAGGCCAAGTTCGCGGAGGCGCTGCGCGAGCAGGGCAAGTCGCGCCAGCAGTTCGAAGTCGACGCGCACAACGCCGCCGAGTCGGACGTCAAGAAGCAGCTGTTGTTGGACGCGCTGGCCGACGAACTGGAAATCCAGGTCGGCCAGGAGGACCTGACCGAGCGACTGGTGATGACGTCCCGGCAGTACGGCATCGAGCCGCAGCAGCTGTTCACCTACCTGCAGGAGAACAACCAGCTGGGGGCCATGTTCGCCGATGTGCGCCGCGGGCTGGCCGTCGCGGCGGCGGTGGAGGCGGCGACGGTCACCGACACCGACGGCAACACCATCGACACGAGCGAGTTCTTCGGCAAGCGGGGCGACGCTCCGGACGAGGCCGCGGAGGCTGGCGAGGCCGAGCAGGCTGCGGAGGTCGAGGCGGCCGACGAAGGTCAGGATTCCGAGGACGCCGATGAAGCCGCTGAGGCCGACGACGAGGCGAAGTGACCCGCGATGACGCTGTGAGCGAACGGGCCCATTTCAGGGGGCGCGTGACCGGCACACGGTGGGCTTGGTTGGTTAGGGTCGGAACAGAGAAGAACTCGAGAAAGCAGGTAACCCAGTCGTGACTGACATGCGTGCGCCCTCGCAGGGGCTCAACCTCACGGACTCGGTCTATGAGCGCTTGCTCTCCGAGCGCATCATCTTCCTGGGTTCGGAGGTGAACGACGAGGTCGCCAACCGGCTGTGCGCGCAGATCCTGCTGCTCGCCGCGGAGGACGCCGACAAGGACATCTCGCTCTACATCAACTCCCCGGGCGGGTCGATCAGCGCCGGGATGGCGATCTACGACACCATGGTGCTGGCGCCCTGCGACATCGCCACCTACGCGATGGGCATGGCCGCCTCGATGGGCGAGTTCCTGCTCGCGGCCGGCACCAAGGGCAAGCGCTACGCGCTGCCGCACGCCCGCATCCTGATGCACCAGCCGCTGGGCGGGGTGACCGGCAGCGCGGCCGACATCGCCATCCAGGCCGAGCAGTTCACGGTCATCAAGAAGGAGATGTTCCGGCTCAACGCCGAATTCACCGGCCAGTCCATCGAACGGATCGAGGCCGACTCCGACCGCGACCGCTGGTTCACCGCCCAGGAAGCCCTCGAATACGGTTTCGTCGACCACATCATCACCCGCGCCGCTCACATCACCAACGGAGAAGCCCAGTGAATCCCGAAATACAACCCCAGGCGCGGTACATCCTGCCGTCGTTCATCGAGCACTCCAGCTTCGGTGTCAAGGAATCCAACCCGTACAACAAGCTGTTCGAGGAGCGCATCATCTTCCTCGGCGTCCAGGTCGATGACGCGTCGGCGAACGACATCATGGCGCAGCTGCTGGTGCTGGAGTCGCTGGACCCCGACCGCGACATCACCATGTACATCAACTCGCCCGGCGGCGGGTTCACCTCGCTGATGGCGATTTACGACACCATGCAGTACGTGCGCGCCGACATCCAGACCGTGTGCCTGGGCCAGGCCGCGTCGGCGGCGGCGGTGCTGCTGGCCGCCGGGACGCCGGGCAAGCGGATGGCGCTGCCCAACGCCCGCGTGCTGATCCACCAGCCGTCGCTGTCCGGCGTGATCCAGGGCCAGTTCTCCGACCTGGAGATCCAGGCCGCCGAGATCGAGCGGATGCGCACGCTGATGGAGACCACGCTGGCCCGCCACACCGGCAAGGACGCGTCGGTCATCCGCAAGGACACCGACCGGGACAAGATCCTGACGGCCGAAGAGGCCAAGGACTACGGGATCATCGACACCGTCCTGGAATACCGGAAGCTCTCGGCGCAGACGGCCTAACGCCCTCGCGCCGAACGTGCACTCACTGCGAGTTTTCGGCTGATTTTTCGCGCTGACTGCACGCTCGGCGAAGCGCCGCGATGTCGGCGGGTCCGACCCGGCAGCAGCCGCCGACGATCCGCGCCCCTGCCGCCACCCACTGGCGCGCCAGCTCCGCGTCGAACCGCGACGGCCCAACCCAACTGCGTCCGTCCCAGCGCTCGCCGCTGTTCGGGTAGACGATCACCGGCTTGCCGACCGCGCCGGCCAACGGGATCGCGGGCAGCACGTCGTGGGGCGCGCAGCAGTTGACGCCGATCGCCACGATCTCCGGGACCCCGGCGGCCACCGCGAACGCCTCGGCCAGCGGTTGTCCGGCCCGGGTCGTCGCCCCCTCGATGGTGTAGCTGAGCCACGCCGGCACCCCGGCGGAGCGGACCAGATCGACAAGCGCCTCGGCCTCGTCGACGTCGGGCACCGTCTCGCACGCCAGCACGTCCGCCCCGGCGGCGGCCAGGGTCTCCAGGCGGGGCCGGTGCCACCGCCGCAGGGCGGCGACGGACAGGCCGTAGCGTCCGCGATATTCGGAGCCGTCGGCCAGCGCCGCGCCGTACGGGCCGACGGAGGCGGCGACGATCAGCCCGCCCGCGCCGGCTTCGGCGCGCGCCGCCCTCGCCAGCTCGACGCTGCGGCGCAGCAGGGCGGCGGATTCGTTCCGGTCGATTCCGCGAGCCGCGAAACCCTCGAACGACGCCTGATAGCTGGCCGTGGTCGCGATCGCGGCGCCGGCCCGGAAAAACGCGGCGTGCACGGCGACGATCTCCTGCGGCGCGTCTGCCAGCAACCTTGCCGACCACAGCGGGTCCGAAAGATCGTGCCCACGCGCCTCCAGCTCGGTCGCCAGGCCGCCGTCGCCGATCAGGACGGGCTCGGTTGGCCCTCCAAAACCGAAAGCCAATCCCACCCGATAACTGTAGGGTTGTGGCAGCCCACTGGATTCGATCGGGTAACGAGCGCGACACGCCAAAAACACGGATTGCGCGTCTCGGCGAGTGAGGGGCGCGGTCTGCCTATATGTTTCATGCAGACAACGGACATGAATACCAACGACGCGATTCGGCGGTAATGGTCGCGGGGGGCCCAAGCAAGCGGGTAGCGTCGGGGAATACATGCGGCATAGCACGACGAACGGCGAACAGGAAGTAGGCCCTCAGCACCATGGCGCGCATCGGAGACGGCGGTGACCTGCTTAAGTGCTCGTTCTGCGGGAAGAGCCAAAAGCAAGTCAAGAAACTCATTGCTGGCCCCGGTGTGTACATCTGCGATGAGTGCATAGACCTCTGTAACGAGATCATCGAAGAGGAACTCGCCGACGCCGACGACGTCAAGCTCGACGAACTGCCCAAGCCCGCCGAGATCCGGGAGTTCCTGGAGGGATATGTCATCGGGCAGGACACCGCCAAGCGCACCCTGGCCGTCGCCGTCTACAACCACTACAAGCGGATTCAGGCCGGGGAGAAGGGCCGCGACTCACGGTCCGAGCCCGTCGAGCTGACCAAGTCCAACATCTTGATGCTCGGCCCCACCGGCTGCGGCAAGACCTACCTCGCCCAGACGCTGGCCAAGATGCTCAACGTGCCGTTCGCCATCGCCGACGCCACCGCGCTCACCGAGGCCGGCTACGTCGGCGAGGACGTCGAGAACATCTTGCTCAAGCTGATCCAGGCGGCCGACTATGACGTCAAGCGCGCCGAGACCGGCATCATCTACATCGACGAGGTCGACAAGATCGCCCGCAAGAGCGAGAACCCGTCGATCACCCGCGACGTGTCCGGCGAGGGCGTTCAGCAGGCCCTGCTGAAGATCCTGGAGGGCACCCAGGCGTCGGTTCCCCCCCAGGGCGGCCGCAAGCACCCGCACCAGGAGTTCATCCAGATCGACACCACCAACGTGTTGTTCATCGTCGCGGGTGCGTTCGCCGGGCTGGAGAAGATCATCTACGAGCGGGTCGGCAAGCGCGGCCTGGGCTTCGGCGCCGAGGTGCGCTCCAAGGCCGAGATCGACACCACCGATCACTTCGCCGACGTCATGCCCGAGGACCTGATCAAGTTCGGCCTGATCCCCGAGTTCATCGGGCGGCTCCCGGTGGTCGCGTCGGTCACCAACCTGGACATGGAGTCGTTGGTCAAGATCCTGTCCGAGCCGAAGAACGCGTTGGTCAAGCAGTACACGCGCCTCTTCGAAATGGACGGTGTGGAGCTGGAGTTCACCGACGACGCGCTGGAGGCGATCGCCGACCAGGCGATCCACCGCGGCACCGGCGCCCGAGGCCTGCGCGCGATAATGGAAGAGGTCCTGCTGCCGGTGATGTACGACATCCCGAGCCGCGACGACGTCGCCAAAGTCGTGGTGACCAAAGAGACGGTGCAGGACAACGTCCTGCCGACGATCGTGCCGCGCAAGCCGTCGCGCAGCGAACGCCGCGACAAGAGCGCCTAAGCAATTCTCTGATTCCGGCCGCCTGAAGCTTTGAACAGCCCGGCCGAGGTTCCGCGGCGCCTGGCGCGTGGGCTGGACCTGCTCAACTTCCTGCTGGCCGATGTTCGCGACGGGTTGGGCCCGTACCTGTCGGTCTATCTGCTGGTCACTCATCACTGGGACCAGGGGTCGATCGGGTTCGTCATGGCGGTCGGCGGCATCGGGGCGATCGTCGCTCAGGCCCCGGCCGGCGCGCTGGTCGACCGGACGACGGCTAAGCGCGCGGTGATCATCGCGGGCGCGCTGACCGTCACCGCCGGATCGTTGGCGATGCCATTGTTTCCGGGCTTCTACTCGATCTCGGTGCTGCAGGCACTCACCGGAGTCGCGGGTTCCGTCTTCGCGCCGGCGTTGGCCGCGATCACCCTTGGTGCGGTCGGCCCTCGTCTCTTCTCGCGGCGGGTCGGGCGCAACGAGTCGTTCAATCACGCGGGAAACGCGTCGGCCGCGGCCGTCACCGGTGTCTTGGCCTACTTCTTTGGGCCCGCGGTGGTGTTCTGGGTGCTCGCCGCGATGGCGGCCGGCAGTGTCGTTGCAACTCTGCGGATTCCGGCCGACGCGATCGACCACGATGTGGCGCGGGGTATGGACCACGCCCCGGGCGAGCCGCACCAGCAGCCGTCGCGGCTGGCGGTGCTGCTGCACAATCGCCGGCTGATGATTTTCGCCGTCACGGTCATCGCCTTTCACTTCGCCAACGCGGCGATGCTTCCCCTGGTCGGCCAGCTGTTGGCGTTGCACAACAAAGACGTCGGGACCGCGCTGATGGCGGGGTGCATCGTGGCCGCGCAGGTCGTCATGGTCCCGGTGGCCTACCTGGCCGGGGCCAAGGCCGATTCCTGGGGGCGCAAACCCATTTTCTTGGTCGGATTCGCGGTCTTGGCCGCGCGCGGATTTCTCTACACCCTGTCCGACAACTCGTACTGGCTGGTAGGCGTGCAACTGCTCGACGGCGTGGGGGCCGGTGTGTTCGGCGCGTTGTTTCCGCTCGTCGTGCAGGACGTGACGCACGGAACCGGTCGGTTCAACATCAGCCTGGGCGCGGTGACGGCGGCGACGGGCATCGGCGCTGCGGTCTCGAACCTGGTTGCCGGCTCGATCGTGGTGGCGGCCGGCTACGACGCCGCCTTCGCCTTCCTCGGTGCCCTGGCCGCCGCGGGCCTCGTGTTGTATCTCGTCGCGATGCCCGAGACGGCGCCGCATTCGCAGCGCTTGCCGGGCAGGTCGACGTGACCAATACCACACTTTCGCTGCCTACGCACCAGTAGCCCGCGCTGACTTCGGTATTTAACCGTAAATCCGCTGCATGCAATGCTTTCGAGACGCCCATGCTTTCCTTAAAGAAGTGCCATAATTGGTACTACCAGTGACACACAAGCTTGTGGGCAAGGGCGGCGCCCCGACGGCGCGTACCCTAATGCTTCAGCGCGAAGTGCCTATCCGGTTGACGAATGGAAGGCGGATAAGTGGATCCGAACGGCAGTGGGGCCGGGTCTGATTCTCCCAATGGCTCCTCTCGCAATGGGTCGGACCGCCAGCGTCTAGAACAAGTTGTCATTCGATTCGCCGGGGACTCCGGCGACGGCATGCAGCTGACCGGCGACCGGTTCACCTCCGAGGCAGCCCTTTTCGGCAACGACCTGGCGACCCAGCCGAACTATCCCGCCGAGATCCGCGCTCCCGCAGGCACATTGCCCGGAGTTTCGTCGTTCCAGATTCAGATCGCCGACTACGACATCCTGACCGCCGGCGACCGCCCCGACGTCCTGGTCGCGATGAATCCGGCGGCGCTCAAGGCCAACATCGGCGACCTGCCGCGCGGCGGAATGGTCATCGCGAATTCCGACGAGTTCACCAAGCGCAACCTGACCAAGGTGGGCTACGTGACGAACCCGCTGGAGACCGACGAGCTCGAGGAGTACGTCGTGCACTCCGTCGCGATGACGACGCTGACGCTCGGGGCCGTCGAGTCGATCGGCGCGTCGAAGAAGGACGGCCAGCGCGCCAAGAACATGTTCGCGCTCGGCCTGCTGTCGTGGATGTACGGGCGGCCGATCGAGACCAGCGAGCGGTTCATCCGGGAGAAGTTCGCCCGCAAGCCCGACGTCGCCGAGGCTAACGTGCTCGCGCTCAAGGCGGGCTGGAACTACGGCGAAACCACCGAGGCGTTCGGGACGACGTACGAGGTCTCGCGGGCGGTCCTGCCGTCGGGCGAATACCGCCAGATCTCGGGCAACACCGCGCTGTCCTACGGCATCGTCACGGCCGGCCAGTTGGCCGGGATCCAGGTCGTGCTCGGCAGTTACCCGATCACGCCGGCCTCGGACATCTTGCACGAGCTGTCCAAGCACAAGAACTTCAACGTGATCACCTTCCAGGCCGAGGACGAGATCGGCGGCATCTGCGCCGCGATCGGTGCCTCCTACGGCGGCGCGCTCGGCGTCACCAGCACGTCCGGCCCGGGCATTTCGCTGAAGTCCGAAGCGCTGGGCCTGGCCGTGATGACCGAGCTGCCGCTGCTGGTCATCGACGTTCAGCGGGGCGGCCCGTCGACCGGTCTGCCCACCAAGACCGAGCAGGCCGACCTGCTGCAGGCCCTGTACGGCCGCAACGGGGAGTCCCCGGTCGCGGTGGTCGCGCCGCGCTCTCCTTCCGACTGCTTCGAGACCGCCATCGAAGCGGTGCGCATCGCGGTGTCCTACCACACCCCGGTGATCGTGCTGTCCGACGGCGCGATCGCCAACGGCTCGGAGCCGTGGCGCATCCCGGACGTCGGCTCGCTGCAGCCGATCACGCACGCCTTCGCCAAGCCCGGCGAGCCCTTCCAGCCGTACAACCGCGACCCGGAGACGCTCGCCCGGCAGTTCGCCGTCCCCGGCACCCCCGGGCTCGAGCACCGCATCGGCGGCCTGGAAGCGGCGAACGGCTCCGGCAACATCTCCTATGAGCCGGTCAACCACGACCTCATGGTCCGGATTCGGCAGGCCAAGATCGACGGCATCGCGGTGCCCGACCTGGAAGTCGACGATCCGACCGGGGACGCCGAGCTGCTGCTGATCGGGTGGGGCAGCTCGTACGGGCCGATCGGCGAGGCCTGCCGGCGTGCGCGGCGCAAGGGCATCAAGGTCGCGCACGCGCACCTGCGCAACCTGAGCCCGTTCCCGGCGAACCTCGGAGACGTGTTACGGCGCTACCCGATGGTGGTATGCCCGGAGATGAACCTGGGTCAGCTCGCGCTGATCCTGCGCGGCAAGTACCTGGTGGACGTGCAATCCGTCACCAAGGTTCAGGGTGTGGCCTTCCTGGCGGACGAGATCGGGCGTCTGATCCGCGCCGCGCTGAGCGGCACGCTGGCCGAAATCGAGCAAGACAAGAAGATGGTCGCCAGAATGGCGGCAGCGACGGTTGGAGCGGGAGCTATCGAATGACCGACCTGATGGGCAATCTGGCGGGCACAGACCTCGGCTTGTCCCCGAGGCTGACCAAGAACGACGGGGTCCCCGCGTTGTCTGCCGACGACCAGCCGCAGAAGGCCAAGGACTTCACGAGTGATCAGGAGGTGCGCTGGTGCCCCGGTTGTGGTGACTACGTCATCCTCAACACGATCCGCAACTTCCTGCCCGATCTCGGGCTGCGCCGCGAGAACATCGTCTTCATCAGCGGCATCGGCTGCTCCAGCCGGTTCCCGTACTACCTCGAGACCTACGGGTTCCACTCGATCCACGGCCGGGCGCCGGCCATCGCGACCGGCCTCGCGCTGGCCCGCGAGGACCTCTCGGTGTGGGTGGTCACCGGCGACGGCGATGCGTTGTCGATCGGCGGCAACCACCTGATCCATGCGCTGCGCCGCAACGTCAACATCACCATCCTGCTGTTCAACAACCGGATCTACGGGCTGACCAAGGGCCAGTACTCGCCGACGTCGGAGGTCGGCAAGGTCACGAAGTCGACGCCAATGGGCTCGCTCGATCAGCCGTTCAACCCGGTGTCGTTGGCGCTGGGCGCCGAGGCGACCTTCGTCGGCCGCGCGCTGGACTCCGACCGCACCGGGCTGACCGAAGTGCTGCGCGCCGCCGCCGAGCACCGGGGCGCCGCCGTCGTCGAAATCCTGCAGGACTGCCCGATCTTCAACGACGGCTCCTTCGACGCGCTGCGCAAGGAGGGCGCCGAGGAGCGGGTGATCAACGTCCGCCACGGCGAGCCGATTGTGTTCGGCGCCAACGGCGAATACTGCGTGGTGAAGTCGGGCTTCAGCCTGGAGGTGGCCAAGACGGCCGACGTGCGCACCGACGAGATCGTGGTGCACGACGCCCACGCCGACGACTCGGCCTACGCGTTTGCGCTGTCCCGGCTTTCGGACCAGAACCTCGACCACACCGTGCTGGGCATCTTCCGCAACATCAGCCGGCCCACCTACGACGACGCGGCGCGCGCTCAGGTCCACGCCGCACAGGCGTCGAAGCCGTTCGACTCCGCCGCGCTGCAATCGCTGCTGCGCGGGCGCGACACCTGGACCGTCGACTGACATGGCCGACCAGGGACCCGACACAGTGCCACTGGCCGGGGTGATAGTCGCTGGGGGCGAGTCGCGCCGCATGGGCCGCGACAAGGCCACGCTGCCCGGGCCCGGCGGATCCGGCACGCTCGCCGAGTACGTCGTCGGCATCGTCGCGCAACGCTGCGAGCCGGTCTTCGTGATGGCCGCCCCGGGGCAGCCGCTGCCGTCGCTGCAGGCCCGTGTGATTCGCGACGAGGTGCGAGGGCTGGGGCCGCTGTCGGCGACCGGACGGGGATTGCGCGCGGCCGCGGAGGCCGGCGCCCGCTTCGCCTTCGTCAGCGCCGTCGACATGCCGCTGTTGACCACCGAACTCATCGACGACCTGGTCCACCTCGCGACCGAAACCAACGCCGAGGTGGTGTTGCCGTGGGACGGCCGCAGCCACTACCTGGCCGCGGTGTACCGCACCGATCTCGCCGATCGGGTCGACGCGCTGGTCGCCGCCGGCGAGCGCAGAATGAGCGCCCTGATCGACGCCTCGGATGCGCAGCAGATCGTGCTGCCGGATTCGCGCGCCCTGACGAACGTCAACACCGACGCAGAGTTGCGCGCGGCGACGCAAGCGCGCGTCTGACGCTCGGCGGTTCCGCCATTTAATTGGCGACCGAAACGCTATTAGATAAATCGCGTCGAGCCAATTCGACCATTGTTTTGGCATGAATCCATAGTCCGCCGTTATCTGCGCAATGACGCCCGAGTCGATGCGCTCTGCTTCATCGAATCGCCTTGGTGCAGAGCGGTTTTCAGGATCCGGACAATCAACCGCGCACTCCGCCGATTCGGAAATCCAGGACGTTCCGGCAAACTAGCGCACCGGTACCGAAAGTGGTTGATACGGTTGCTGATTCGGCTTGAGTTACGAAATCCATTGCCGGGCAGCAACCTAAGGGTCGATGATCGCATGGTCGGTCCGTTCCGGCGTGTCGGAGGCGATCTCGCGTATCGTGTTGTACCCTGCGCCGGTTCACCGTCGGCCGCCCAGGCGGGATATCCGCGCCCTGGGCGGCTCGCCGAGCCGGCAAACACGTGTGCCAGCTCACAAAAAGGGCGTGATTCGGCTCACGATTTGATTGTGATCCCGACCGATGGGCACGGCGCTAAAACGCTGGACTGACCTGCAGAGATGATTCCGCGATCGCGGCGTGATCGGCTCGTTACCCAACCGAGATATCCGATTTCCGAAGATGACGAATGCGCGCGGGTTTCGTACGGTCCCTGGTAGCCCGAAACGGGTTAACGGATAAGTAACCGAAAATTGAACACACGGACCCGCGTGCGAGCGGGGCCGCGGACCGCACGGAAGCGCCGCGGCCCGGGGTAGTACCCCGCCGGGCAGATCGAGAGCCCGCCGCTGTCGTGCCTGAACGAGACGGCACGTCCCCGAGCACCTTTTCGGCAGTAACCAAGCACCTCCGACCCACTCCGGTGGGTCTGCTTTGGCGCGCGCGCACCGCGAAAGGAAGAAATTTGAAGAACGTCCGCAAGACGCTCATCCTCGCCGCGATCACCGGCAGCCTGGTGGCGGTACCCTCCGCCAACGCAGAACCGATGGGCTTTGACCCGAACGTTCCCCCCGTCGGGGCCCCCGACGCACCCCCGTCACGAAAACGCCCAAAACAAGTAGTGCCGGGCGCGATGGCCCGGCACTACTTGTACCTCTATTGACGACGCAGGTCAGCCGCGGCGACCGCAGACCGGCCAGGCGCCGATGCCCTGCGAGTGCAGCACGTTCTCGGCCACCCGGATCTGCTCCTCGCGGGAGGCGCTGGCCGGGGACCCCGAGCCGCCGTTGGCGTGCCAGGTGCTCGAGGTGAACTGCAGACCACCGGAGAAGCCGTTACCGGTGCTGATGCCCCAGTTGCCACCGGACTCGCACTGCGCGATGGCGTCCCAGTTCACGCTGTACGCCTTGTGAACCGGCGGCGGGGGCGGCGCGTCCGGCGCGGGCGGCGGCGGAACATTCGGGTCGAAGCCCACGGGAGCCGGCGGCGGGGCGTCCGGCGCCGGCAGTGCCGGGGCCGGGGCGTCGACCAAAACCGCGGGCGGAGCAGGCGCCTCCGG
>NZ_LZKK01000289.1 GCF_001672815.1 Mycobacterium sp. E796
GGCCGACCACTTGACCGGCGCCAATCCCAATGCGGCATACCATGGTTCACGCACCGCCACCAAGCTGAAGGTCGCCGGCGTCGACGTGGCGGCGATGGGGGTGAAGACGCCCGAACGCGACGACGACGAATTCGTTCAGTACTCCGAACCCAGGCGCGGGGTGTACAAGACCGTGGTGGTGCGCGACGACAAGCTGATCGGCGCCACGCTGGTCGGCGACGTCAGCAAGGTGGCGTTTCTCATGCAGGCCTTCGACCGCCGGCTTCCGCTGCCGCCCGAGCGGGTCTCGCTGATGTTCGATCTTGGCACCCCGGACGCGGCCACGGGCGCCGCCGAATTGGCGGACGACGCCCAGGTTTGCAACTGCAACGGGGTGAGCAAGGCCGCGATCGTCCGATGCGTCAAGGACGGCCAGGCCTCGGTCGAAGGCGTCATGTCGGCGACCCGCGCTGGCAAGGGCTGCGGGTCGTGCAAGGGCCTGGTCGGCCAAATCGTCGAGTGGGCGGCCTCGAAGACCGGCGTCACGGTTTCCCAAGGCGCGGAGGCCAATTGGTACGTGCCCGGGGTCCCGTATGAAAAACCGGAGCTGATGATCAAGATCCGCGAGCTCGAGCTGCACTCGGTGGCCTCGGTGTTCGCCGCGCTGGCGCCCGAGGGCCGCGAGGACGCCGGCTCGAAGATGGCGCTGGCGTCGCTGCTGCACATGATGTGGGGCGACGAGTTCGTCGACGAACCCGACGGCCGGTTCATCAACGACCGCGTCCACGCCAACATCCAGCGCGACGGCACCTTCTCGGTGGTGCCGCAGCTCAAGGGCGGCGTGACGAGCTCCGAGCAGCTGCGCAAGATCGCCGACGTGGCCGACAAGTATGAGATCCCGATGATCAAGCTCACCGGCGGCCAACGCATCGACCTGCTCGGGGTGCGCAAGGAGGACCTGCCGTCGGTGTGGGCGGACCTCGGGATGCCGTCGGGGTACGCGTACGGCAAGAGCTTCCGGACCGTGAAAACCTGTGTGGGAAGCGACTTCTGCCGCTACGGGCTGGGCGACTCGACGGCATTGGGGATCGCGATCGAGGAGCGTTTCCAGGGCATCCCCAGTCCGGCCAAGATGAAGTTGGCGGTGACCGGGTGCCCGCGCAACTGCGCCGAGGCGCTGTGCAAGGACCTGGGCGTCGTCGCGATCGACGGCGGGCAATGGCAGATCTACGTCGGCGGGGCCGCCGGCGCGCACGTCCGCAAGGGCGATCTGCTGGCGACGGTGGACACCCCGGAAGAGGTCATCGCGCTCACGGGCCGGTTCCTGCAGTACTACCGGGAGAACGCCGGCTGGCTCGAACGCACGTACGCGTTCGTGCCGCGACTGGGCATCGAACGGATCCGGCAGGTGGTGGTCGAGGACAGCGACGGGATCGGCGCCGACCTCGACGCGCGCATGCAGAAATCGGTCGATTCCTACCGCGACCCGTGGAGCGAGAGCCGAAACTCGCCCGCGCCCAACCAGTTCCGGTCGTCCCTCCCGCTGATCCCGCTGCCACAGGTGCCGGTGCGATGACCGAGGTGACGTTGGGCGACGTGGACGACATCCCGGTGGGCGGGGGCCGCGCCTACGCGGTGGAGGGCCGCCAGATCGCCGTCTTCCGCCTGCGCGACGGCTCGCTGCGGGCCATCGATGCCGTGTGCCCGCACCGTGGCGGCCCGCTGGCCGACGGGCTCAGCGACGCCCGGGTCGTCATCTGCCCATTGCACGGGTTCACCTACGACCTCGCCACGGGGGAGGAAGTCGGCAACGGCGGCGCGGGGGTCACGGCGTATCCCGTGCGCGCCGACGACGCCGGAACCATCCACCTGCGCGCGGACGGCGTCCCCGCCCGGCGACCGGAGTGCAACGGCTCGCTGGCCCGCTCATAGCGCGCCGGGTGCACGACTCTAGATTCGGCACCCATCCGACCGGTCCTCGGCACCGAATAACCCGCGTGAACCATTCGGCCCGGTCGATGGGGCGGCCCCGTGTGCGCGCGGTTAGCCCACCGCGGATCGGGGTATCGATCCGGTTGATCGAAACGCTGGCGTATCTGAAAAAACATCCCCCACCGGGGCCGAGGCGCGTCCGGGCCGCCCGGTCGCGACGATGCGAGAGGCGTGACATGCTGGGGCATCTTTACGATCGGGCGCTCGGTGGCGAGAGGTGTTGGGTCCGGCACGAGGACGGCGAGGTTCGCCCGCTGCCGGCGCACCGATGGCTGGGTGAGCGATGTCCCGGCGCCGCGCCGCGCGACGCCTTCGACGACGTCTTCGACGAGGCGGTGACGCAGATGTGCACCGGACCGACGATCGAGCTGGGATGCGGGCCGGGGCGGTTGGTGGCCAGACTCATCCGGCGGGGGATACCCGCGCTCGGCATCGATCGGTCCGTGACGGCGATCCGCCTGGCGGGACGCGGCGGTGCGCCCGCGCTGCTGGGCGACGTGTTCGCGCCGCTACCCGGAACGGGTTGCTGGCAGACGGTTTTGCTCGTCGACGGCAACGTCGGCCTCGGCGGCGACCCGCGACGGATCCTGGCGCGTGCCGCCGAGCTGCTCGGCCGCGGTGGGCGCTGCGTGGCCGAGTTCGAGCCCGGCGCCGTCGGGGTCCGCCCACGCTGGGTTCGCCTGGAGACCGACAGCGACGTGGGCCCCTGGTTCCGCTGGGCGACGGTCGGTGTCGACAGCGCCGCCACGCTGGCCGCGCAGGTCGGCCTGACCCTGACGGGCGTCCGGCTGATCGGCGGCCGGGTCATCGCGAACCTGGCCGCCCTGTGAGCGACTACGGATTTCCCGGCGGGCTGTGGCGCGCGCTCGACCGGCATCCGCCGCCAGGGGTGCGGCAGATCGGCCGCTTTCGGAGCCCGCTGCGGGGACCGTGGCTGACGTCGGTGTTCGGGCTGGTGCTGCTGATCGCCCTGCCGATCGTCATCCTCACCGGGCTGCTGTCCTACATCGCCTACGGGCCGCGGCTCGGTCAGGCGATCCCCGCCGACGTCGGCTGGCTGCGCCTGCCAGTATTCGACTGGCCCACGCGGCCGTCGTGGTTGTACCGGCTGACCCAGGGTCTGCACGTGGGGCTGGGGCTGCTGATCATCCCGGTGGTGCTGGCCAAGCTGTGGTCGGTGATCCCGCGGCTGTTCGCGTGGCCGCCGGCCCGCTCGATAGCCCAAGTGCTGGAACGGTTGTCGCTGCTGATGCTGGTCGGCGGGGTGTTGTTCGAGATCATCACCGGCGTGCTGAACATCCAGTACGACTACATCTTCGGGTTCAGCTTCTACGACGCCCACTACTTCGGGGCGTGGGTCTTCATCGCCGGGTTCCTGATGCACATCACGCTCAAGATCCCCCGCATGATCACTGGGCTGCGGTCGATGTCGCTGCGAGAAGTGTTGCGCACCAACCGAAGCGACACCCGCCCCGAAGCGCCCGATCCCGACGGCCTGGTGGCGGCCGACCCGGCCGAACCGACGATGAGCCGACGCGGCGCGCTGGCGCTCGTCGGCTCCGGGGTGGCGCTCGTCGGCGTGCTGACGGCCGGTCAGACCCTCGGCGGGTCCTCCCGCGGCGCCGCCCTGCTGGTGCCGCGCGGGCGGGGCAACGACTTCCCGGTCAACAAGACCGCCGTCGCCGCGGGCATCTCGCCCGAAAGCGTCGGCGCCAGTTGGCGATTGGTTCTGCGCAGCGGCGCCTCGGTGGTGGTCCTGGACCGGGACGCGCTGGCCGGGATGACGCAGCACACCGCGCGGCTACCGATTGCGTGCGTCGAGGGCTGGTCGACCGTGCAGACCTGGAGCGGGGTCCGGCTGGCCGAGCTGGCCCGACTCGTCGGGGTGCCCGTCACGCACTCGGCGCGGGTGGCGTCGCTGCAACGGGGCGGCGCTTTCGGCGCGGCGACGTTGCAGCCCAACCAGGTTCGTGACCCCGACGCCCTGCTGGCGCTGCGGGTCAACGGGGCCGACCTGTCACTGGATCACGGCTACCCGGCGCGAATCATCGTGCCGGCACTGCCCGGCGTGCACAACACCAAATGGGTGGCCTCCATCGAGTTCGAGCCGAGCTGAGATGTCCGGATTCTCGCGACGTTTCGGGGCGATATACGGATCCGGCCCGCTGCACCTGCTGACGATGCTTGCGGGTTTCGCACTGCTCGGCTACGTCCTCGCCACCTTCAACCCGGCGACGCTGTGGAATTCCGGCACCTGGTGGCAGTCGATCGCCGTTTGGTTGGCGGCCGCCGTGATCGCCCACGACCTGCTGCTGTTCCCGCTCTACGCGCTCGCCGACCGGGCGGTGTTCGCGCGCGCGCCGCGTCAGCCAAACGTCAGCGCTCGCAACCACATTCGGATCCCCGCCCTGGGGGCCGGGCTGACGCTGCTGATCTTCCTGCCGGGCATCATCGAGCAGGGCGCCCCGACCTACTTGGCGGCCACCGGGCAAACCCAGCAGCCATTTCTGGGCAGGTGGCTGCTGCTCACCGCGGCGATGTTCGCCGTGAGCGCGTTTTGCTATGCAACGCGACTCGCGGTGGCACGTCGGCGCGTTGCTGGCAAATCTGAATAGCTGACGGTGCATGGAAGCAGGGGTCAACAGCAAACCGTGCGCCGGCCGGGCTGCGCTGTCTAACGGAAACGTCAGTTTCAGCCGTCCGCGCAGGGGTACAGTCCCGTACATGACTGCGAGGGCACCCCGCATGACACCCTGTGTGAAGTGGTTGCTGCGGGCCGGCCCCGCCGACTACATGCTGGCCCTGAGCGTGGCCAGCGCGTCGCTGCCGGTCGTCGGAAAGCGGTTGGAACCGCTGGGCGCGCTGACCGCGATGAGCGTCTGGGGCGCGCGCCACGCGCCGCAAGCCCTGTCCGCGATGACCAAGGATTGGCTGGCGCCCCATGCCAAAGAGGCGCCGCCCGCCGAGCCGCAGAGCATCCGGGAGGTCTCCGTCGCCGCCCTCCGGGGCGTGGTGTCGGCCGCGGACCTCGACCTGGACTGGCCGGTCGCCGAGCGCACCCCACCGATCTGGGACGCCATGCGCCGGCGCCGCTACCTGCACCGCCGCGGCGTCCACTACGGGGACCACCCGGCGCAGGTGCTGGACGTCTGGCGGCGCAAGGACCTGCCCGCACACCCCGCGCCGGTCCTGATCTTCGTGCCCGGCGGCGCCTGGGTGCACGGCAAGGCCATGGGGCAGGGCTCCGCGCTGATGTCCCGGCTCGCCGAGCAGGGCTGGGTGTGCCTGGCGATCGACTACCGCGTCGCGCCGCACCACCGCTGGCCGCGCCACATCACCGACGTCAAGACCGCCATCGCGTGGGCGCGCGCCAACGTCGACAAGTTCGGCGGCGACCGCAATTTCGTTGCGGTGGCTGGCTGTTCGGCCGGCGGGCACCTGTCCGCGCTGGCGGGCCTGACCCCCGACGACCAGGCGCACCGGGCCGAACTGCCCGAGGGCGCCGACAGTTCGGTGGACGCCGTGGTCGGCATCTACGGCCGCTACGACTGGGAGGACCGTTCCACCCCCGAGCGGGTGCGGTTCGTCGACTTCCTGGAGCGGGTGGTCGTCAAGAAGTCGATCGCGCGGCACCCGGAGGTGTTCCGCGACGCGTCGCCGATCGCGCGGGTGCATCGAAATGCGCCGCCATTCCTCGTGATTCACGGCAGCAAGGACAGCGTCATCCCCGTCGAGCAGGCGCGCAGCTTCGTCGAACGGCTGCGCGCCGTGTCGCATTCGATGGTCGGCTACCTGGAACTGCCCGGCGCGGGCCACGGGTACGACCTCATCGACGGCGAGCGGGCCGGGGCCGCGGCCCACGCCGCTTCGCTGTTCCTCAACCAGGTCTACCGCACCAAAATCCAGATCGGCGCCAAAGAGGTTATCTAAAGACCCGCCGCTGAGTATGGTCCCCATATGGGTAAGGGGTGGCTGTGAGAAGGCTCAGCGGCTGGGACGCGGTATTGCTGTACAGCGAGACGCCGAACGTGCACATGCACACCATCAAAGCCGCGGTGATCGAGCTGGCTCCCGATCGGCGTGACTTCGACATCCAAGCCTTTCGCCAGGTGCTCGCCGGCCGGCTGAACAAGCTCGAGCCGTTCTGTTACCAGCTCGTCGAAGTCCCGTTCAAGTTCCACCACCCGATGTGGCGGGAGAACTGCGAGGTCGACCTCGAATACCACGTCCGGCCCTGGCGGCTGCCCGCGCCGGGCGGCCGTCGCGAATTGGACGAGGCGATCGGGCGGATCGCCAGCACCCCGCTCGACCGCAGCCGGCCGCTGTGGGAGATGTACTTCATCGAGGGCCTGGCCAACGATCGGATCGCGGTGGTCGGCAAGATCCACCACGCGCTCGCCGACGGCGTGGCCTCGGCGAACCTGCTGGCCCGCGGCATGGACATCCAGCCGGCGCCCGAGGGTCGTCCGTACAAGTCCGACCCCGCCCCCACGCCGGGGCAGCTGATGAGTTCGGCGTTCGCGGACCACCTGCGCCACCTCCGGCGAATCCCCGCGACGATCCGCTACACCGCCGAGGGGCTGGGCCGGGTGCGGCGCAGCTCGCGCAAGCTGTCCCCGGAACTGACCCGGCCGTTCGAGCCGCCGCCGACCTTCATGAACCACAAGATCACCGCGGAGCGCAGGTTCGCCACCGCCACGCTGGCGCTGGCCGACGTCAAGGAGACCGGCAAGCGGCTCGGGGCGACGATCAACGACATGGTGCTCGCCATGGCGACCGGCGCGCTGCGCACGCTGCAGCTGCGCTACGACGGCCAGGCCATGCCCCTGCTCGCATCGGTGCCGATGAGCTTCGACTTCTCGCCGGAGCGCATCTCCGGCAATCGGTTCACCGGCGTGCTGGTCGGCCTGCCGACCGACTCCGACGACCCGCTGGAGCGGGTGCGGTGCAGCCACGAGAACGCCATCGCCGCCAAGGAATCTAACCAGCTGATGGGACCCGAGCTGGTCAGCCGGTGGGCCGCCTACATGCCGCCCGCGCCCACCCAGGCCTTCTTCCGGTGGGCCTCCGGCCGCGACGGGCACAACAAGATCCTCAACCTGAACATCTCCAACGTGCCCGGCCCGCGGGAGCGCGGCCGGGTGGGCGGCGCGCTGGTCACCGAGATCTATTCGGTGGGGCCGCTGACCGCCGGGAGCGGCCTCAACATCACCGTCTGGAGCTACGTCGATCAGCTCAACATCTCGGTGCTCTCCGACGGGGCCACCCTCAAGGACCCGCACGAGGTGACCGAGGCCATGGTCACCGACTTCATCGAAATACGAAGGGCCGCAGGCCTTCCCGAGGAGCTGACGGTCGTCGAGGCGGCCATGGCGCCGGCCTGAGGACCGTCCCGGTAACGGGACTCTCGACTGGTGCCAATGTCATTTCCGTCGACCGATACCATCTTCTCGGATAAGCAGCCACCCCGACCCGAAGGAGCTGTGCGGCACCGTGAGCGAAGAGGCCACCAACCCCGAGCCCGAAGTTCTGGTCGAACAACGGGACCGGATCCTGATCATCACCATCAACCGGCCGAAGGCCAAGAACGCGGTCAACGCCGCGGTCGCCCGGGGCCTGGCCGACGCTGTGGATCGGCTCGACGGCGACACCGGCCTGTCGGTCGGAATCGTGACCGGCGCGGGCGGCTCGTTCTGCGCGGGCATGGACCTCAAGGCCTTCGCGCGCGGCGAGGTGCCCATCGTCGAGGGCCGCGGCATGGGCTTCACCGAGCGCCCGCCGGTCAAGCCGCTGATCGCCGCGGTGGAAGGCTACGCGCTGGCCGGCGGCACGGAGCTGGCGCTGGCCACCGACCTGATCGTGGCATCCCGGGACTCGGCGTTCGGCATCCCCGAGGTCAAGCGGGGGCTGGTCGCCGGCGGCGGCGGGCTCCTGCGGCTGCCCGAGCGCATCCCGTCGGCCATCGCGATGGAGCTGGCGCTGACCGGTGACAACCTTTCCGCCGAGCGCGCGCACGAGCTGGGGATGGTCAACGTGCTCGCCGAACCGGGCAAGGCGCTGGACGCCGCCATCGAGCTGGCCGAGAAGATCGCCGCCAACGGCCCGCTCGCGGTGGCCGCCACCAAGCGCATCATCGTCGAGTCCCGCGGCTGGACCCCGGAGTCCCGGTGGGAGGAGCAGAACAAGATCCTGGGCCCGGTGTTCGTGTCGAACGACGCCAAGGAGGGCGCGATCGCGTTCGCCGAGAAGCGCCCGGCGCGCTGGACCGGCACCTAATTGGTCAGGTAACGCTGCACCGTCGGCCCGAGCCAGCCGACCAGGTCGTCGACGCTGGTCGAGGCGAGCGGCTCGATCTTGAGCTGGTAACGCGCGAACGCCAGCCCGGCCAGGTGACTGGCCACCAGCTCGACGCGTAGCTCGGCGTCGGCAACCCCGAATTCCGTCGCGACCCTCTTGGCGATCGGCCCGGCGAGGCTGTCGTGCAACACACTTCGCGCCTGGGGGTGGATGGCCGCCGAACGCCACAGCGTCATGAAGGGCTCGAAGACGGCGCCTTCTTCCCAGTGCTCGAGGAAGCGTCGCACCAGCCGCGGGCCGATCTGCTCGGTGCCTTCGTCGAGCAGCGTGGCCAGCTGGTGCAGCGGGTGCTCGGGCCCGGTCAGCGCCGACGCGGTGAACAGCCCCTCCTTGCTGTCGAAGAAGTAATAGACCATCGCGACGTCCACGCCGGCGTCGGCGGCGATCGCGCGGACCGTCGCCTTGTCGTACCCGTCGCGCATGAAACGTTCGCGCGCCGCGTCGACGATGCGCTGCCTGCTCTGTTGACCGGTCCGCCACCGGCCCGCCCGCCGCGCTTCCGCCATGCGCGTCAGCATACTTCAACAGGCGTTGACCTATGCGCGGCCGCGCGCGTAGGCTGGCTTTGTTCAACGATGGTTGAAGTAAGAACGGGAGAGGAGAAGGCGATGGCGACGAACACGCACGAACGACGGCTCTGGTGGCGACACCTGATGTCGGTCCTGCTTTTTCCGGTGACGGTGACGATCGTCGTCCCGGCGTTGATCGTATTTCCGGCCGGCGTGCGGGCGGCGCATTTCGGGGCCGCGCTGACGTTGGCGCTGGTCGCGGTCGGCTGTTTGCTGATCGCCGCCGGTCTGGCCCTGATGGTCTGGACGAACGTGCTGTTCGACCGGGTCGGCGAGGGGACCCTGGGGCTCGGGCCCGTGATGGGCGAGCCGGTCCATTTGGTCGTGCGTGGGCCCTACCGTCATGTGCGCAACCCGATGATCACCGGCGTGCTCTGCATCCTGCTGGGGGAGACGGCTATTACCGGTTCCGGTGCGTTGCTGGCTTGGTTCGCAATCTTCTTCGCGTTTCAGGCGACGGCCATTCGGTTCTGGGAGGAGCCCCACCTCGTCGGGCGCTACGGCGACGAATACGTCACCTACCGGCGCAACGTTCCGCGCTGGATCCCCCGGATCTCCGCCTGGGACCCGCACCGGCAGCAATAGTTAGATGGCTTACACTGTGCGCTAGATTTGTAAAGGGCGGGGATCCACGAAGGATCGAGGATGAGCATTTCGTTGCTGCTGGAGATGGCTGCGTCGAGCAACCCGGAACGCACGGCCGTTGTCTCCGGTGATTTACGGCTGACGACTCAGCAGCTCAGCGATCTCGCCGACGGCGGCGCCGGTGTCGTGGCGGCGTCCGGTGCCAAGCACGTGGCCTACGTGGGCCTCGGCGGCGCGATGCTGCCGGTGCTGACCTTCGCGGCGGCTCGTGCCGGGCTGGCCTTCACGCCGCTCAATTACCGGCTTTCCGCCGAGGGCATCCGGGCGCTCATCGAGCGGTTGCCCGAACCGCTGGTGATCGTCGACGACCGCTACCGCGACATGATCGGGGAATCGTCGGGGCGGGTGATGTCGTCCGACGAATTCCTCGCGGCCGCGCGCGAGAGCGAGCCCGCGGCCGAGTTCGCCGACCCGGATTCGGTGGCGATCGTGCTGTTCACGTCGGGCACCACGTCGGCGCCCAAGGCCGTCGAGCTCTCGCACAACAACCTGACCAGTTACGTCACCGGGACGGTCGAGTTCGAGTCGGCCGAACCCACCGACGCCGCGCTGATCTGCGTGCCGCCCTATCACATCGCCGGGGTCAGCGCCGCGCTGTCGAACCTGTATGCCGGCCGAAAGATGGTGTACCTGCCCAACTTTGACGCCCACGAATGGGTGCGGCTGATCGACGCCGAGAAGGTGACCACCGCGACCGTGGTGCCCACCATGCTGGACCGCATCGTGACCGTGCTGGAGTCGGGCGGCCATGAGCTGCCGTCGCTGCGCAGCCTGGCCTACGGCGGATCGAAGGTGGGCCTGCCCCTGGTGCGCCGGGCTCTGGAGCTGCTGCCCCACGTGGGCTTCGTGAACGCCTACGGGTTGACCGAGACGAGCTCGACGATCGCGGTGCTGGGCCCCGACGACCACCGCGAGGCGCACGCCGCGTCGGCCGACCACGTCGCCAAGCGGCTGGGGTCGGTCGGGCGGCCGGTGCCCGGGATCGAGCTGCAGATCCGCGGCGAGGACGGCACGGTGCTGCCGCCGGGCGAAAGCGGCGAGCTGTTCGTGCGCGGCGAGCAGGTGTCGGGGCGCTACACCGGGATCGGCTCGGTGCTCGACGAGGAAGGCTGGTTTCCGACCCGCGACGTCGCCCTGCTCGACGAGGACGGCTACCTCTTTATCAGCGGGCGCAGCGACGACACCATCATCCGCGGCGGGGAGAACATCGCGCCCGCCGAGCTGGAGGAGGTGCTCATCGAGCACGCCCACGTCCGCGACGTCGCCGTGGTGGGCGTCGAGGATCCGCAGTGGGGCCAGGCAATCGTGGCGGTCGTGGTGCCGGTCGCGGGCATCGATCCCGACCCCGAGGAGCTGCGCGAGCATGTCCGCAAGAGTTTGCGCGGGTCGCGCACGCCCGACCGGGTAGTCTTTCGCGACGAGCTGCCGACCACACCGACCGGCAAAGTCCTGCGCCGCGAAATCGTCGAAAATCTCCGAACACTAGGAACGCCGAAATGATCAAGAACGGAACCCGCCTCGCCAGCCAGGTGTGCGACACCCAGGTCATCGTGGTCCGCAGCGCCGACAGCCTCGACGACCTGCGTTGCGGTGGCGCGCCGATGGTGCCCATCGGCGGCGAGCGCTCCGGCGAGCTCGACCCGGCGTTCTCCGACGGCACCGTGATGGGCAAGCGCTACGTCGACGAGACCGGCGCCGAGGTGCTGGTGACGAAGCCCGGCGCGGGCAGCCTGAGCATCGGTGCGACCGCGCTGCAGCTCAAAGAGGTCAAGCCGCTGCCGGCCAGCGACTAGGGAAGCCTGCCGAGCGTCTAAAGCCCGTCGTTCCCAGGCACACCGAGCAAGATTCCCCCGCTGCCACCCTTGCCCGCGGTGCCGATCGGACCGGTCTTGTTCCCGCCGGTACCACCATTGCCGATGAGAATGGCGGCGTTGCCGCCATCACCGCCGTTACCGTTAGCGGTGCCGTTCCCGGCACTCCCGCCGTCCCCGCCGGCGCCCATCAGCACCGCGCCGTTGCCCCCGTGACCGCCGGTACCGTCGCCTAACACCCCAAAGCCTCCTTGACCGCCGTCCCCGCCGCTGCCGACCAGCCCTATCGCGTTGCCGCCCGCGCCTCCGGCACCACCGGATCCCAGCACGTTCGCAGCGCCCTGGCCGCCGTGCCCGCCGTTGCCGATGAGAAATCCGCCGTTGCCACCGGCCCCGCCGGCAATGTCGGCGGCGCCGGAGGATCGGGCGGACTGCTCACGGGAAACGGCGGCGCGGGCGGCGCGGGCACGGGTTCGTTTGCCGGCGGCAACGGGGGCAATGCGGGTCTGATCGGCAACGGCGGCCACGGGGGGAACGGCACGGGTCAGGCCATCGCAGCCATCGGCAAAGCGGGCGCCGGCGGGGCCGGTGGCAACGGCGGATTTCTCATCGGCAACGGCGGGCACGGCGGCCAGGGCGCTGCGAACGTGCT
>NZ_LZKK01000290.1 GCF_001672815.1 Mycobacterium sp. E796
CCCGCCACGCATCTCGGCTCGGCTCACTGGTCAAGACGTTGGGATCGCTTGCCGCGCTCGGCCCTTCGACGGTTTTGCTCGCCCGCGCGGCGCTGTTCGAGCAGCAGGTGACGTTGCCCTTCGGCGCCCCGCGCACCATGCTGAACGTCAAGATCGGCGGTGCGCGGCGCTGCGCCGCGCAGTCGTGGTCGGTGGACCGCATCAAAACCGTCAAGGCCGCCTCGGGTGTGACGCTGAACGACGTCGTGCTGGCGATGTGCGCTGGCGCCCTGCGCTACTACCTGCTCGAGCAGAACGCGCTGCCGGACACCCCGCTCGTCGCTATGGTCCCGATGAGCCTGCGCAAGGAGGACGAGGCAGACGCCGGCGGCAACCTCGTCGGAGCAATCCTCTGCAATCTGGCAACCGACACCGACGACCCCGCAGAGCGGCTGCAGACCGTCAGCGAGTCGATGCACAAGAACAAGAGGGTGTTCTCCGAGTTGCCCCGTGCCCAGGCGCTGGCGCTTTCGGCGGTGAACATGGCGCCGCTCGCCCTGGCGGCGGTTCCCGGGTGGGTGTCGTCAACGTCGCCGCCGTTCAACCTGGTTATCTCGAACGTGCCGGGGCCTCGCGAACGGATGTATTGGGGCGGCGCCCGGCTCGACGGCAGTTATCCGCTTTCTATTGCGTTGGACGGGCAGGCGCTGAACATCACCCTGGTCAGCAACGCGGGCAACCTCGATTTCGGACTGGTCGGATGCCGTCGCAGCGTTCCACACCTGCAGCGCCTACTCACGCACCTAGAGTCTTCGCTGAAGGACCTGGAACGCGCCGTCGGGGTCTGACCGTTCATGCCCACGCTCAGTGCGGGTGTGCTGTTATACCGGGCGCTTGACGGCGTCGTCGAAGTCCTGATCGCGCATCCGGGTGGTCCGTTTTGGGTCCGCAAAGACGACGGGGCCTGGTCGATACCGAAGGGGGAGTACGCCGACGGCGAGGACCCCTGGACCGTCGCGCAGCGCGAGTTTTCCGAGGAGCTCGGCCTGCCGGTGCCGCCCGGACCGCGGCTCGACCTCGGCCCGCTGAAACAACCCAGCGGCAAGGTGGTCACCGTCTTCGCCGTCGCGGCCGACCTCGACGTCGCCGACGCGCAGAGCAACACCTTTCAGATCGAGTGGCCGAAGGGCTCGGGTCGGATGCGCGAGTTCCCCGAGGTCGATCGCGTCGGCTGGTTTGCCGTGGCGCAGGCGCGCGCGAAGCTGCTCAAGGGCCAGCGTCCGTTCCTCGATCGATTGATGGCACAACCGGCAGTGGCGGGCTTAACCGAAGGGACTTGACATGCAAACATTGCGCACGCCTGACGAGCGGTTCGACGACGTGCCCGACTTTCCTTATGCGCCAAGCTATTGCGAGATCGCAGATGGTGACGGCGGGACGCTGCGGGCCGCTTGGGTGGAGGACGGGCCGCCAGGCGCCGACCCGGTTCTGATGCTGCACGGCGAGCCGTCGTGGTCGTACCTGTACCGCAAGATGATTCCGATCCTGGCCGCCGCGGGGCACCGGGTCGTCTGCCCCGACCTGGTCGGGTTCGGTCGTTCGGACAAACCGACCCGTCGCGAGGACCACACCTACGCGCGCCACGTCGAGTGGATGCGCATAGTCGCCTTCGACGTCCTCGACCTGCGCAACGTGACCCTGGTGGGCCAGGACTGGGGCGGGTTGATCGGATTGCGGCTCGCGGCCGAGCACCCCGAACGGTTCGCCCGCCTGGTCGTCGCCAACACCGGGCTGCCGAACGGCGAGCAGCCGATGGCCGACGTGTGGTGGCGCTTCCGCGAGGCCATTACCACCGCACCGGAGCTGAACATCGGCTGGTTCGTGCAGAGCGGGTGCCGCCAGCAACTGAGCGAAGTGGTGCGCGCGGGCTACGACGCGCCGTTCCCGGATGACCGGTACTGCGCCGGGCCGCGCGCCATGCCCACCCTGGTGCCGACCTCACCGGCCGACCCCGCGGCGGCGGCCAACAAGGCGGCGTGGGCCAAGCTGTCCGTGAGCCCGACGCCCATGCTCGTCGCGTTCAGCGACAGCGATCCCATCACCGGGCCGATGGCCGCGATCTTCCAGCGCGAGATGCGCGGCGCGCAGGGCATCGATCACCCGACAATCGCCGGGGCCGGTCACTTCCTGCAGGAGGACGCCGGCGAGGAACTGGCCAACCACATCGTGGAGTTCTTGCGGCGCTGAGCGTCCCGCGCGATGCGGGCAGAATGTGTTCATGACAACCGCCGCCCAAGCCGAATCGCAAGGGCTGCTGCTGCAGCTGCTCGATCCGGCCAATCGCGCCGACCCGTATCGGCTCCTCGCGCAGTTTCGCGAGCGCGGACCGATGGTGCTGCCGGAGACAACCCTCGTCGTCTTTTCGGCTTACCGGGACTGCGACGAGGTGTTGCGGCATCCGGCGTCGAGCAGCAGCAACGCGAACTCGACGGTCTCGAAGCGCCAGCTCGAGGCGGGCGTGGTGCAGCCGCGGCTTTTCCCGCCGGGATTTCTGTTCCTCGATCCGCCCGATCACACCCGGCTGCGCAAGCTGGTCGCCAAGGCGTTCTCGCCCAAAGTGGTGAACGCGCTGCAGCCCGAAATCACCGCGCTGGTCGACGGACTGCTCGATCGGATCGCCGAGAAGGGCGAGTTCGACGTCGTCGAGGATTTCGCTCATCCGCTGCCCGTGGCGGTGATCTGCCGGTTGCTCGGCGTGCCACTGGAGGACGAGCCGCATTTCAGCCGTGCGTCGGCGGTGCTGGCGCAGGCGCTGGACCCCTTCTCGACGATCACCGGCGTGCCGCCCGATGTCATGGACGAGCGGATGCAGGCGGTGCGGCGGCTGCGCGATTA
>NZ_LZKK01000291.1 GCF_001672815.1 Mycobacterium sp. E796
GGCGCCGATCGGCGTGCCGATCGAGATGCAGCCCTAGGCGACGAATTCCGCGGCCCGGTGGCCCAGCATGACGATGGTCGCGTGCGGCCCACGGCTGGTGATCGCGGGCAGGATGGAACCGTCTATGACCCAAAGGTTTTCGATGCCGTAGACGCGGCAGCGCGGATCGACGACGGTGCCCATCGGCGCGGTGCCGCACAGGTGTTGCGACGTCGACCACACCGGTGACCCGACAGACGTTGCGGCACCGGCCAGTTCGCGGGCCAGTTCGCTGCCCCGGCGCAGCGCGGCGACGTCGTCGGGCTCGCTGTCATAGCGGTGCTCGATGTGCGGCGGCACGGCGGGATCCGGCGAGACCAGCGTGATGCGCCCGCGCGCCTGCGGTCGCATCAGCGCCACCCCGATGTGCGGCCAGTCGGGGTGTCCGGCGGTGCCGTCGCCGGTCATCGCGACGAATCCGCCCGTGTACGGCCGGATCTCGATTCCGTCGTCGGTGCTGAGCACTACCTCCACCACGGGCCGGCCTGGCGCCACGGCCCAGTTGGTCGGCAACACCCATTCGGGGTGGTCGCTGCACGACGTCGCGACCGGCAGCGGCGCCACCACCGGGACGCCCGCGGCACGCAGCATTGCTTCGTCGCCGATGCCGGATAGCATCAGGAGGTGCGCCGACTCAATCGCGCCGGCGCACAACACTATTCGGTCGGCGGAAACCGTCGCCTGGCCTCGCGGACCGATCACCTCGACACCCACCGCCGTGGCACCCGCGAAACGCAGTCGCACCGCGCGGGTCCGCTCCAGCAACATCAGGTTGGGCCGCCCGAGCGCCGGCAGCAGGTACGCCGCCCCGGATCCGGTGCGCACCCCGTCGACGATATTGAGCGGGACCGCCCCCAGCCCCGAAACCAGTTCCGGCCCAGCATCGTTGAGGTCGTCGATCCACCCAAACCCGGCGCGCTCCGCCTGCGCGATGAAAGCTTCCGTGGTACCGGTCATTTCGCGGGTTCTGCGCACCGGGATCGGCCCGGCCTGGCCGTGCGCGGGGCCGTCGAAATCCAGGTCGGTCTCGATGGCGCGGAAGTGCTCGAGCACATCCGACCATGCCCAGCCGGGCACCGCGGCGCGATCGAAGTCGCACGGCAGCGCGCGACAGAAGTAGCCGCCGTTGATCGCACCCGAACCGCCGACGGTGGCCCCGCGCACGATCGGCAGCTTCAGGGCGTGCCGATCGGTCAGCGTGGTCAGGTAGCGCCGGGCCAGCGGGCTGCCGACCCCGATCGGCAGCTGCAGCCCGTTGGCGGTCAGGGCCAGCAACTCCGGGTCGGCCAGCGCGGGGCCGGCCTCCAGCACGGTGACGGTGCGGGCGGCATCGGCGGAAAGGCGTTCGGCGACAACCGAACCAGCGCTGCCGGCGCCGACGATCAGCACATCGCTGTGCGGGGCGGCTGCGGTCAAGGGGCGTCGAAACCGCTATGTGCGAATCTGCGGCTTGAGCGCGCGCACGTTGCGTTCGCGGGCCACACCCCACCACAGCCCGAGGCCGTAGGCCAGGTCGTCGACGCGCTTGAGCAAGATGTAGGTCAGCAGCCCGATGGGTTCGGCCTCGTCGCCGGTGGCGTCCCGGCGGCGCAGCCAGTCCACCACGCCGTCCATGACGGCGGCCACCAGCACGACGCGTCTGCAGTGGCGTGACAGGATCGCCGCGACCAAGGCCAGCGGCCAGTAGTGCCGGCACAGGGCCGACGCCAGCTGCAGCGCCGCCGACCACAGGCCGCGGGTCGCGATCGTGAGGACGTCCAAGAGCGAAGTGTCGGCGCCGCGCATCGCCTTGGCGATCCGCCGGCCGGTCACCAGGGCGACGACGATCGAGGCGAGCTGGCTGAGGCTCGTCCCCAGCGCGACCAGGATCCAGGCCATCAGCGCCCAGCCGGAGATCACCACCGGGGCCGTCTTGTCCGGGTGACGCACGGACAGCGGGGCCGCCGAGCCGCCGTAAAAGGCCTTGCGCGCGAGCCAATCCCGTAACTCGGTGCGGTGATCGTGGGCGACCTGGGCGATCGGCTCGTAGCGCAGCCGCGCGCCCGCCTCGATCAGCCGCCAGCACAGGTCGACGTCCTCGCCGGACTGCATCGTCTCGTCGAAGCCCCCGACGTCGCGGATGGCCGAGCGGCGGCAGATGATCGCCGCGCTGGGAACGTAGGACACCGTGCTGTGGGGCAGCACCGGGGCCTCGCGCTCCCCGAGGTCCAGCGACGAGTGCACCGCCTCGTAGCGGGCGACCACGTTCTCGCTGTGCGACAGGCCGACGATGCGCGGCGCGACCAGGGCGACGGTCGGATCGCAGAAGTGACCGAGCAGGGCCTCGAGCCAGCCGCGGCGCGGCGTCACGTCGGAGTCGAGGAACGCGACGAAGTCGGTCGTGCAGGCGGCCAGCCCGGTGTTGCGCGCCGCGGCCGGACCCTTGCTGTGGGGGTGGCGCAGCACCTCGACGTCGCAGTGCGCACCGATGAAGTCTTCCGGCTCGATCGGGGGGAACGAACCGTCGTCGACCACGATGACGCGCAATCCGCGCAGACAGCTGACCAGGTGACGCACCCCGGAAACGTTGTCCCGCACCGGAATTACCACGGTCACGTCGCGGTGCGACGGGCCTCCCGCGGGGCGCGGGTGCGCCACGGTGGCGTCGAGCAGGGTGCGGGCCAGCTGGGCGCTGACGTCGTCGCGAACCTTCAGCCGGCCATCGGAAAGCATGCTCTGGGCGGCGGGGGCCAACTTGAGCAGGCGCGTCGGTGAGCCGCCCAGCAGGGCGGAACCGTCGCCGAGCACCCGCACGCGGCGGTCGACCTGGACGGCGAACCCGTCCGGCAATCGCGTTGCCGTCATTTCAGCTTCCCGTCGTGCCCGGGCGACCAGCGGGCGACCCGACGGACACAGTCGTCGACCATCTCGGCGAAGATGCGCTTGCCCTCGGCGGCCGTCGCGGTGGTGGGGTCCCCCAACACCCCGACCCGGCTGACCGCCACGACGCCGCCGCGGCGCATCGACGGGAGCAGGTCTTCCAGTGGCGTCCGGTTACCGCTGAGCCACCGGTCGGTCAGCACGTCGGCCGGCGAGATATGGAGCAACACCGATGTTTCGGTATGGCCGGCGTGGGCGTCGCCGCCGGCGGCAACGCAGGGGCACCAGGCGGCGTCTCGGCCCTCGGCGCGCAGCGCGCTCACCGCGGTGCGCAACGCGCCAACATTGCCGCCGTGCCCGTTGACGAAGACGAGCCGCGGGGCCCAGCAAGCCGCTGACCTGCCGTACTCCACCAGCAGCGTCGTCAGGGCCTCGGTGCCGATCGAGATGGTTCCGGCGAAGTCCTGGTGCTCGCCGCTGGCGCCGTAGGCGATGGCCGGCGCGACCAACCAGTCCTGTTCCAGGCGGGCCCTGGCCCCCCGCGCGACCGCCGTCGCGATCTGGGTATCGGTGTCCAGCGGGAGGTGCGGACCGTGTTGTTCGGTCGATCCCACCGGGACCATTAATGACGGCGAGGTGCCGAATAGCTGGCTCGACGCCATCGTTGCTAATTCGCCGAGTACGGGCACTGGCTGATGGTAGGACGAATTCACCTGGCGTGCACCAATTGTTGACCCTACAAAATTATTTTTTTCTTGGCTGTTCACCAAGCGGTCGAATTTGATGGCTCGTTCGTCACGGTTGCCTCGCACGCACCACAATTTTCGCCGCCGTCGTTTCACGCTAGAGGGCCATTTCGCGCTGTTGTTGAAAACGGCCCATGCTCAATCCTGGGAAAAAAGCCCGAGCTACCCAAATTTAGGCGGGCGGTACCCCGAGCGCCCGCGCGAAGCCGTCCGGCACCAACAGGTCGTCCGGGGTGAGGTCGTGAACCGAGGAGCGCCCCAGGCCCATCAGCGCCGAGTCGATGCCGCCGCGCAAGATATCGAGGACGTTCTCCACACCGGCCTGGCCGCCGGCCGCGAGGCCCCACAGGTACGCGCGGCCGATCATCACCGCCCGCGCCCCGAGCGCAACCGCCTTGACGACGTCGCTGCCGCGGCGGATGCCGCCGTCGAGCAGCACCTCGACCTGGTCCCCGACCGCGGCGACCACCGCGGGCAGGGCGCGGATCGACGCCGGTGTGCCGTCCAGGTTGTTGCCACCGTGATTCGACACCGAGATCGCCGAAACACCTGCGTCCACAGCCCTTTTCGCGTCGTCGACGCGCATCACGCCCTTGAGCATGAACGGTCCGCCCCACAGCTCGCGCAGCCAGGCAATGTCATCCCAGGTCGGCGGCGGCGTGCCCATCCATTCCCCGTAGGCGGCGAAGAAGGGCGGCCCGGGCTCGCCGCGGCGCGCCTGGTTCGGCACCCGCAGGTCCGGCGGGCGCAGGGTCTTGCCGTACTTCCACAACCAGCGGGGCTTGAAGACCGCCTCCGGAGACTGGCGCAGGATGGTCCGCAGGTTCATCTCTTCGGGGATTTTCGGGCTGCCCCAGTCGCGCCCGTGCGAGAACGACCAGTCGGTGGTGACGATCAGGCCGACCGCACCGGCCTGGCGCGCGCGTTCCACGCGCTCGGCGATGGCGTCGCGCCCGCCGAGCCAGTACACCTGGAAGAACAATTTGGGGTTGGCGGCGATGACCTCTTCGATCGGTTTACTGGCGAAAGAGGAAAGCCCCATCGCCGTTCCCCGCGCCGCCGCCGCCCGTGCGACGGCCACCTCGCCGTCCGGGTCGACCGCCTGGACGCCGGTTGGCGAAATGACGACCGGCAACGAAATATCCTGCCCCATAACGGTAGTCGATTGGTCGCGCTTTTCCGGGGCGCCGACGACGTGGGGCGCGAATCCGAGTTCGCCGAACGCTTCGACGTTGCCCGCGACGGTGATTCCCTTTTCACTGCCCGCAAGCAACGCCGAATAAACCGATTTCGGTAACCGCCGCTTCGCGCGCTGCTGGGCGATGGCGACCGTTTCGAACCATTGGTCGGCCATCGCTAAAGCGGGCTTTCGTTGCAGAGCCGCGCCGGGGGTCGCGACAGTGTCAGGAGCACTGGCCCACTCGTCTTCCGGGAATGGTCGCCGCGGGGCCGCGGGGTGCTGCGGTCACGCGCCAGGGCCTGCTCGCTATGGCCTTGCACGCATTCGGGATCGGGCCCGTCCATCGGCAGGCCGGTGAAGAATTTGGCCGCCATGCATCCGCCCCGGCAGCTGTCGTAATGCCCGCAGCTGCTGCAGGCCCCCGCCGACTGCGGTTCGCGCAGCTCGCGAAACAGCGGTGCGTTCTTCCAGACGCTGTCAAATCCCCCGTCGGACAGGATGTTTCCGGCCAGGAAGCGGTCATGGATGGCGAACGGGCAGGCGTAAACGTCGCCCACCGGGTCGATCAGGCACACGACGCGCCCGGCGCCGCACATGTTCAAACCGGCCAGGGCGCCGGAGGAGCCGAGCGGGGCGAGGTGGAAGAAGGAGTCACCGGTGAGCACCCGCTCCCCCTTGGCGACGAGCCAGTCGTAGAGCTGGACCTGCTGGGCGGCGGTGGGGTGCAGTTCTTCCCACACATCCGCGCCCCGACCGGAGGGCCGCAGCCGGGTGATCCGCAGGGTGGCGCCGTAACGGCTTGCCAGCGCGGCGAATTCGTCGAGCTGGTCGACGTTGTGCCGGGTCACGACGACGGAGATCTTCGCGTCCCGGAATCCCGCCTCGGCCAGGTTCTCCAGCGCGCGCACCGCCATCGCGAACGAGCCGGCCCCGCGGACGGCGTCGTTGACCTCCGCGGTGGCGCCGTCGAGCGAGATCTGGACGTCGACGTAGTCACTGGCGGCCAGGCGGGCGGCGACCTGCGGGGTGATCCGGACGCCGTTGGTCGAGAACTTCACGCCGACGCGGTGCGCGGTCGCATAGTCGACCAGCTCCCAGAAGTCGGGCCGCACGGTGGGTTCGCCGCCGCCGATGTTGACGTAGAACACCTGCATGCGTTCCAGCTCGTCGATGATGTCCATGCACTGGCGCGTGGACAACTCCCGCGGATCCCGTTTGCCCGACGAGGACAGGCAGTGCACGCACGCCAGGTTGCACGCGTACGTCAGCTCCCACGTCAGGCAGATCGGGGCGTCCAGGCCGCGCTCGAACTGTTCGATGAGCCGCGGAACAGCGACACTCATTCGGTCTCCTTGGCTACCAACATATTTGACTCCGCCAGCACACCCAGCGCATGCAGGTACGGTCCCTGCCCCGGGTCGTCCACGCCGGCGGCGCGGCAGGCCGACCGGACGTCGGGATGATCGGCCAGCGACCGCACCACCGTGAGGATGGTGCGGTTCTTCAGGAAGGACAGCTTGCGGGTGCCGAAGTGGTACAGCAGCGCGCCGAACGGCTCCGGCCGAACCGCCACCTGCGGGTGCAACCGCCAGCCTCGGTCGGGATCGAACACGCGGATCAGTAGACCCCGCACATCCCGTCGATGGACACCTCTTCCACGAGGGTCTCGGTGACGAGCTCGGTCTCGGTCTCGTTTTCATGCTCCATGGAACTTTTCCTCCCGTTGGGACTCGACAAGGATGGATCGTTCTGGACACAATATGGCATCGAGTGCCGCAATGGAAGGGCGGGTCTGACATGCCGCAGCCGCGGGTGGGCCGGCGCCGCTCCACGACACCGGGGCACATCACCGACGTCGCCCTCGAGTTGTTCGCGGCCCGGGGATTCGACGAGGTGAGCGTGGACGACGTCGCGCAGGCGGCCGGCATCGCCCGCCGCACGCTGTTTCGCTATTACGCCTCCAAGAACGCGATCCTTTGGGGCGATTTCGACGCCCACCTCGCGCACCTGCGGGAGCTGCTCGACAACGTCGACCCGCGGGTGCCCCTCGACGAGGCGTTGCGCGGGGCGCTGCTGGCGTTCAACACCTTCGACGAGTGCGAGACGGTCCGGCACCGCCAGCGCATGCGGGTCATCCTGGAAACCGCGGAGCTGCAAGCGTATTCGATGACGATGTACGCCGGCTGGCGTGAGGTGATGGCGGGTTTCGTGGCCCACCGGTTGGGCGTCAAGACCACCGACCCGCTGCCGCAGACCGTCGCCTGGACCATGCTCGGGGTCGCGCTGAGCGCCTACGAGCACTGGCTCTCCGACGAATCCGTCCCACTGCCCACCGCGCTCGGCAACGCGTTCGACGTCGTCGGCGCCGGGCTGGAACGGCTGGACCGATGAGCGGGGGCGCCGAGCACCTGCTGCACATGCTGCGCTCGCAGGGCCGGTTCTGCGCGGGCTCCGGCTCCCCGATGTACGGGGAGCTCTTCGAGCTGGTGGCCGGCGACGTCGAGGCGGGCGGCGTCTTCGCGACCATCCTGGCCGGCCACGAGGACGCGCCCTCGCGCCACGCGGTGCCGCTGCGGCTGCTCGGCGGGCTGCACCGGTTGGTGCTCGACGGCCGGGCGCCGCAATTGCGCCGCTGGTATCCCAGCACCGGCGGCGTCTGGGACGCGGCGAACGCGTGGCCCGAAATCCTGCGCACCGCGGCGGAGAACACCGAGGCGTTGCGCGCCGCGCTCCATCAGCCGCCGCAGACCAACGAGGTGGGCCGGTCCGCCGCGCTGATCGGTGGACTGCTGCGGCTCAATCGCCGATTCGATTTGCCGATAAGGCTTTTCGAGATCGGATCGAGCGCGGGCCTGAACATGCGCGCCGACCACTACCACTACCGTTACGGATCCGGTCTCAGGGGCGGCCGATGGGGGCCGGCCGACTCGCCGGTCACCATCGACGACGCCTGGCGCGGCGCCGTGCCGCGCGACGGCGCCCTGCGCATCGTCGAGCGAAACGGCTACGACATCGCGCCGATCGACGTCACCGGCGTCGAGGGGGAAGTGACCGCGTTGAGCTACGTCTGGCCCGACCAGGACGCCCGGTTGCGCCGGCTGCGCGGCGCCATCGCCGTCGCCCGGACCGTCCCGGCGGCCCTCGAGCGCCGGACGGCGGCCGAGGCGGTGGCCGGCCTGACCCTCGCCGCCGGCGCGTTGACCGTGCTGTGGCATTCGATCACCTGGCAGTACCTGTCCGACGACGAGCGCGCCGCGGTCCGCGCCGGGATCGAGGCGCTCGGCGCGAGGGCCGAGGCCCGGTCGCCATTCGCGCACCTGACGCTGGAGCCGGCGCGCGACGGGCCAGGCACGCCGATCCGGTTTCTGGTGCGGGCCCGCAGCTGGCCGGGCGGCGAGCCGGCCGTCCTCGCCGAATGCCATCCGCACGGCCCGCCGGTGAATTGGCAGTAAGTTTTTTTCTCCTCCGCCCCGTCGGAGTTCGGGCCGCCGCGGCGACTATATAGATGTGAGCGCCGAAGCGGATCCCCAATTTGACGCTCGACGCGCGTTGCTCGAGCTGTACGACGAAGCGTTGCCCGTCGTGTACGGGTACTTCGTCCGCCGCTGCGGTGATCGCGCGACGGCGGAGGACCTGACGTCGGAGACTTTTCTCGCGGCCATGGACGCGGCGCGGAAAAGCGATCCGCCGCCGGTGTCGATTCCGTGGCTGCTCGGGGTGGCACGCCACAAGCTGGCCGACCACTATCGGCGCGGTCCGCACCGGCTGACCGTGCCGGTCGCCGACCCGCCGGAGCCGGCGGACACGGTCGACGACTGGGACGCGGAGCTGGACCGCATGGTCGCCGAGGCGGTGCTGGCCCGGCTGGCCGAGCCGCACCGCGCCGTGCTGGTGCTGCGCTACATGGATGACTGCTCGGTCAGGGAGTGCGCCGAGCTGATCGGGCGCACCGTGCACGCCACCGAGGCGCTCCTGGTGCGGGCCCGCCGGGCCTTCAAACAACAGTATCCGGAAGGAGGCACGCCATGAGTCGGCACGACGATCCACTGGACGTGCTGCACGCCGATGACCTTCCGGTGCAACCAGATCCGGGCTTCGCCGCGCGGCTCCGCCGGCGGCTGGAATCCGCGATGTCCCTACCGGAAGGAGTTGTCGTGAGCCCTATTGCGACTCAGGTCCCCCCGCGCCCGGCGGCGCTGCCCTACCTGAGCGTCGCGAACGCGCGGGCGGCGATCGCCTGGTACGCCGACGCGTTCGACGCCGTCGTGGTCGGTGAACCGATCGTGATGGATGACGGCCGGGTCGGGCACGCGGAGATCGCGGTCGGAGGCGGGGTGCTCTACCTGGCCGACGAGCATCCCGAGCTCGGGCTGAAGGCCCCTGCACCCGGGGCGGTTTCGGTGAGTCTGATGCTGCACGTCGGCGACACGGACGCCGCCCTGCGCAGGGCGCGCGAACACGGCGCCACCGTCCAGCGCGAGAGCTACGAAAGCCACGGGAGCCGCAACGCGACCGTCATCGACCCGTTCGGGCACCGCTGGATGCTGTCCGGGCCCACTATGGACCCCGCGGGCATTCGGCACGGCGACATCGGATACGTCGCGGTGTGCTGCCCGGACGCCGATCGGGCGGCCGCCTTCTACGGCCACGTGCTGGGCTGGACATACGACCCGGCATCCCACCGGGTCACCAATACCGATCTGCCGACCGGCATTTCGGCGCGACCGGGGGCGCCCACCTTGTTCTGTTGTTACGCCGTCAGCGACGTGCCGGCCGCCCGCGCGGCGATAACCGAGGCGGGCGGGGTCGCGGGCGAAGCGCGCCAGGCCGACTACGGCGTGGTGCTCGAGGCCACCGACCCGCACGGGGCCGCGTTCGCGGTGTTCGAACCGCCGGCCGGGCGAAAGCGCCCGCAGCTCAACGGGTCCGGGCCGGGCGAGCTGTCCTACGTCACCTACGAAGTGCCGGATTCCGCGGGCTTCCGCGCCTTCTACGGCCGGGTGCTGGGGTGGAGCTTCGAGCCCGGGCGGGTTCCCGACGGGTGGCAGGTGGCGGGAACGCACCCGATGGCCGGCGCGGCCGGGGGCAGCGCCGCCTCGACGACGGTGCCGATGTGGACGGTGTCGGACCTCGACGCGGCCGTCGCCCGGGTGCGCGAGGCGGGCGGCACGGTGCTCGCCGAGCCGGCCCGCCAGCCGTACGGCGTGACCGCCGAATGCGCCGACGATCAGGGGGCCCGGTTCTACCTCGGCGAGTTCTGAGCCTCGGGGTTGGCGATCCGGACGGGCGCCCCGTCCAGCCAGGCGACGACGGCCTCGATGGTGTCCGCGTAGAAGGCGCCGAGCATTTCGCGGGTGACGTACCCCAGATGGGGGGACAGCGTCACGTTCGGCAGCGCCCGCAGCGGATGGTCGGGCGGCGGCGGTTCGGTGTCGTAGACGTCGAGCCCGGCCCCGGCGACGCGCCCGGTCTCGAGCGCGTCGATCAGCGCGGCCTCGTCCACGATCGGGCCGCGCGAGGTGTTGATCAGGTAGGCATGCGGCTTCATCAGGGTCAGCTCGGGCCGGCCGACCAGCCCGCGGGTGCGTTCGGAGAGCACCAGGTGGATCGAGACCACGTCGGCCTCGGCGAACAGGGCCGCCTTCTCGACCCGGCGCGCGCCGGCCGCCGCGGCGGCCTCCTCGGTGAGGTTCTGGCTCCACGCAATCACCTGCATGCCAAATACTTTCGCGTATTCGGCCATGCGCTTGCCGGTCCGGCCCAGGCCGAGCAGCCCAATCGTCTTGCCGGACAACGTCATACCGGTGGTCGACTGCCATCCCCCGTCGCGCATCCGCCGATGCTCCTCGGCCAGATTGCGCACCGTCGCGATCAACAGGCCCCAGGCCAGTTCCGGGGTCGCGTCGCGAACCGAGGAGAATCGCGGGTTGGCGAAGTCCGAGTGGGCGACCAGCACGCCGCGCTCGGTGGCCGCGGCCATATCCAGGTTGGGCAGGCTCCTGCCCACGATGGTGATCAGCTTGAGGTTCGGCAGCCGCTCGATGAGCGTGCGCGGCAACGCCATCCGCTCGCGCAGGGTGCAGATCACGTCGAAGGGCCGCAACGCGTCGGCGGCCTCGGCCTCGGACAGGTGCCGGTCGAAAACCGTCAGCTCACAACGGGTCTGCACCGGCGACCAGTCGGCGAGGTCGAGCGCCACGCCGGCGTAATCGTCGAGTATCGCGACTTTGGGAAGCGTCAGCCGAGCACCTCGGCGATGGGCGCGGCGGCGGCGATCTTCGCGCGGACCTTCATGACCTTGCCCGGCATCCCACCGCCGACCACCCCGACCAGCACCCCGTCGCGCTCGTAATACGCCAGGAACTTGCGCCCGTCGTCCTCGACGAGGTGCACGGTGTCGGTGGCCTCGGGCTCCCCCAGGCACTGGATCTTGACGTCGTACTGGTCGCTCCAGAAATACGGCACCACCACGGCCGACGGCACGTCCTGTCCGAGCATCGCGGGCACCACCACCCGGGCCTGGTCGGCGACGTTGCTCCAATGTTCCACGCGCGCTTGGTGTCCCGTCGTATCGCGCCAGGAGGCGACGTCGCCGAGCGCCCACACGTTCGGCGCGCTGGTGCGTCCGGCCTCGTCGCAGATGACACCTCTATCAACACTGTCGACGTCGACGCCGCTGCCCTCGAGCCACTCGGTCGCCGGCCGCGAGCCGATGCCGACCACGACGAGGTCGGCGGCGAGCTCCGTGCCGTCGGTCAGCACCACGGTGTCGACATGCCCCTCGCCGCGCACCTCCGCCACCCCGAGGCCGAGCCGGACGTCGACGCCCTCGTCGCGGTGCAGCCGCGCCACCAACTGGCCGATCTGCTCGCCGAGTATCGCGGCCAGCGGCGTCGGCTGGGGCTCGACCAGCACCACGTCCACGCCCAGGCTGCGCAGGCTGGCGGCCACCTCGCAGCCGATGAAACCGGCGCCGACGACGACGGCGCGCTGCGCCTCGGACGCGTGCTCCCGCAACGCCATGCTCTCGTCGAACGAGCGCAGCACCCGAATGCCGTCCAGGTCCGGGAAGGCTGGGATGCGCCGCGGCACCAGCCCGGTTGCGATGACGAGTTCGTCATAGCCGAGCGCGGTCCCGTCGGCCAGCGTCACCGTCTGCTTGGCCGTGTCCAGCGCGATGGCCGCCGACCCCAGCCGCAGCGTGATGTCCTTCTCGTCGTACCACTCGCGCGGCTTGAGGGCCACGTCGTCGACCTCTTTGCGCAACACCTCCTTGGACAGGGGCGGGCGATCGTAGGGCAGGTGCACCTCGTCGCTAACGATCGTGATCCGGCCGGCGTATTCGGACCGGCGCAGTTGCTCGGCCGTGCGAGCGGCGGCCAATCCGCCGCCGACGATCACGATGCCTTTTTCAGTCACGTGGTGTTCATACCACGATGCCCGGTCAGTACTTCAACGCGCCCTTGTCGACGGGGACCTGCGTGCCCGACAGGGTGCCCGACCCGTCGCCGGCCAACCAGACGACGACGTCGGACACCTCGTCCGGCGTCATGAATCCCTTGTACTGCATCGGCATTGGCGGGAAGCTGTGCACAAAACGGGGGTGCTTGGCAAAGATTTCCATCATCGCCTCGGGCTCGATCATCGGGGTTTCCACCGAGTAGGGGTGGATGGAGTTGACCCGGATGCCGTATTCGCCAAGCTCGATCGCCAGGGTGTTGGTCAGGCCGGTGAGCCCGAATTTGCTGGCCGCGTAGTGGCCGTTGCCGGGCGTGGCCTTCAGGCCCGCCGCCGAGCTGACGACGACGATGGAACCGCCGTTGCCGGCCTCGATCATCGCCGGGATCGCCGCGCGCAGGGTGCGCCACGTGCCGGTCAGGTTGATCCCGATCACGGTGTCCCATTGCTCGTCGGTGAGCTCCCAGACCCGGCCCCAGCCCAGCACCCCGGCGTTGGCGACCAGGACGTCGAGCCGGCCGAATTGTTCGACGCCGTCGGCGACGAGTTGCCGCAGCGCCGCGTCGTCGCGGATGTCGACCTCGCGCGCCAGCACCTTGCGGCCTTCGGCTTCGACCAGGCGGACAGTCTCGCTGAGATCCTCGGGCGTGGCCGGCGTGTAGGTCAGGGTGTCCGAGGCCCGCGCGCAGATGTCGAGCGCGATGATGTCCGCGCCTTCCCGGGCAAGCCGCACCGCGTGCGACCGTCCCTGCGCCCGGGCGGCCCCGGTAACGAATGCCACCCGTCCTTGCAGTGATCCAACCTGTGCAGCCACGAGGACAGGCTAGCAGCGGAACTGAAACGTGTTCTAGTGCGGCTCGGGTTCAGATTTCCGAGATGATCTGGGCCCGCCGGCTGGTGTACTCCTGGTCGGTCAGCGCGCCGCTGGCGCGCAGCGTCTCCAGCTCTTGGAGCCGCTGGGCGATCGATGGTTGCGCGGGCGTCCCGGCGGGCGGGGCCTGGCGCTGTTCGTGTCGGGGGACAACCTGCGCAAGGGGGCCGCGCTGAACAGC
>NZ_LZKK01000292.1 GCF_001672815.1 Mycobacterium sp. E796
GGATTCATCCGGACCGGCTGACCGGCCGCGCCGACGCCGTCCTGGTCGCGGCCCGCATCGCCCCCGCCACGCGACACATCGGGCTGATCCCCGTGGCCACGGTCACCCATACCGAGCCTTTCCACGTCTCCAAATCCATTGCCACGCTTGACTTCGTGTCGCACGGACGGGCCGGCTGGCAGCCGCGGGTGAGCGCCACCGCGCACGAGGCGGCGCTGTTCGGCCGTCGTGACGTGTCCGAGGTACCTCTCTTCGAGGAGGCCGTCGAGTACGTCGACGTGGTCCGCCGGTTATGGGACAGCTGGGAGGACGACGCCATCATCCGCGACGTGAGCACCGGGCGCTACGTCGACGTGGATAAGCTGCACTACATCGACTTCACCGGAAAGTACTTCTCGGTCAAGGGGCCCTCGATCACGCCGCGCCCGCCCCAGGGGCAGCCCGTGGTGGCCGCGCTGGCGCATGTCGGCCCCGCCTACGAGTTCGCCGCCTCCGGCGCCGATGTCGTCTTCGTCACCCCTACCGACCGCGCGTCGGTGCAACGCATTCTCGCGGAGGTGCGCGCGGCGGGCGGTGCCCACCTGAAAGTCCTTGCCGACGTGGTGGTTTCGTTCAACCGCGCGGCCGACTTCCGATCCGACGCGCTCGTGTTCACCGGTGGCGCAACGGAATTGGTGGAGCTACTGCAGGATTGGCAGCGGCTGGGCATCGACGGCGCGCGCCTGCGCCCCGCCGTCAACGCGACTGACCTGCCGGTCATCGTCGACGAGGTGGTGCCGCTGCTGCAGCGGGCCGGGCTGTTCCGCACCGGCTATCGCGAGGGTGAAACCCTGCGTGCGCGCCTCGGCCTGCCCGTGGCGCCCAATCGCTATGCGGCGGTGCACCGATGACCCCGGTGCCGCTGTCGATCCTGGACCTGGCCCCGATCAGCGCGGGCAGCGACGCCGCGACCGCACTGCGCAACACGATCGATCTGGCCCAGCGCGCCGAGCGGTGGGGCTATCACCGGTACTGGCTCGCCGAACACCACTTCGTCGGCGTCGCCAGCTCCGCGACGGCCGTGCTGATCGGCCAGATCGCGGCCGCCACCAACAGCATTCGGGTCGGATCGGCCGCCATTCAGCTCGGGTATACCACTCCGGTCGCGGTGGTCGAGAGTTTCGGGATGCTTGAGGCGTTCTATCCGGGCCGCATCGACCTGGGCGTCGGAAGGGGACAGCGACGCGACACCGGGTTCAAGCCGAAATCACCGTCGGCCAAGTCCCGCCCGCCGCGGCAGTGGCACGAGGTCGACGGCGTGGTGGTCCCGCTGCCGTTCGACCTCCGCGGGCTCCTCGACAAGGAACGGGTGCAGGCGACCATGGGAATCCTGCAACAGCCCGGGGCGGTGGCGCCCGGCTTCGCCGAGCAACTCGCCGACATCATCGCGATGCTGGACGGCACCTACGAGGTCGAGGGCTTCGACGTGCACGCGGTGCCGGGTGAGCGATCCGGGTTGACCCCGTGGATCTTTGGCAGCACCCGGGGTGAAAGCGCCAAGCTTGCCGGTGCGCGGGGTTTGCCGTTCGTCGCCAGCTACCACATCACTCCGGCGACGGCGCTGGAGGCGATCGATGCCTACCGGGCCGCCTTCGTTCCGTCGGCCGCCTTCGAGCGGCCCTACGTCGTGGTGTCGGCCGACATCGTGGTGGCCGACGACACCGCTACCGCAAGGCATCTGGCGTCCAGCTACGGGCATTGGGTCTATTCCATCCGGACGGGGGTCGGCGCCGTGCCCTACCCCGATCCCGACGACTGCCCCCCGCTCGCCGAGGAGCAACTGCCGGTGGTGAAAGACCGGCTGGAAACGCAGTTCGTCGGCAATCCGGACGAGGTCGCCGAGCGGCTGTCCGCGCTGCAACGCGTCACCGGCGCGGACGAACTGGTCGTCACCTCCGTCACCCACCGGCACTCCGACCGGCTGCGCTCGCACGAACTGATCGCCAAGCGGTGGGGGATCAGCGGATGAGCGTGCGGGAGGGCAAGCAGCGCAAGCCGATTCACCTGGCCGCCCACTTCCCGGGTGTCAACAACACCACGGTGTGGACGGACCCGAGTTCGGGCAGCCAGATCGAGTTCGAGTCGTTCGTGCACCTGGCCCGCACCGCCGAACGTGGGTTGTTCGACTTCTTCTTCCTGGCCGAGGGGTTGCGGCTGCGGGAGCACCGCGGCCGCATCTACGACCTGGACGTGGTGGGCCGCCCGGACACGTTCACCGTGCTGGCCGCGCTCGCGGGTGTCACCGACCGGATCGGGCTGACCGGAACCATCAACACCACCTTCAACGAACCCTTTGAGGTGGCAAGGCAATTCGCGTCGCTCGACCACCTCTCGGGCGGCCGCGCCGGCTGGAACATGGTGACCTCGTCGGACGCCTTCACCGGAGCCAACTTCCGCCGCGGCGGTTTCCTGGACCACGCCGATCGGTATTCGCGGGCCGAGGAGTTCCTCGCCGTGGCTCGCCAGTTGTGGGACAGCTGGCAAGCCGACGCCGTGCTGGCCGACGTCGGGGCGGGGGCCTATGCCGATCCCGACCGGATCCGAAGCGTCGAACACCGTGGCCCCCAGTTCGACGTGCGCGGGTTCGCTACGCTGCCGGCGGGGCCGCAGGGGCATCCGATATTGCTGCAGGCCGGCGACTCCGCCGACGGCCGCGCGTTCGGCGCCCGCAACGCAGACGCCCTGTTCACGCTGCACTCGTCGCTTCAGGACGGGCAGCGCTACTACGCCGACGTGAAGGGCCGCGCCGCGTCCTACGGCCGGGATCCCAACCGGCTCAAGGTGTTTCCCGCGGCGACGTTCGTCATCGGCGACACCGATGCCGAGGCGCACGACCGGGCGCGGCACATCCGCTACCAACAGGTCAGCGGCGCGACGGCGATCGCGATGCTCGAGCAGGTGTGGGGCCGTGAGCTATCCGACCACGACCCGGACGGCCCGCTTCCGGATTTCGACCCGGTGGTCGACAGCGCGATCACGCAGGGCCGGGTGCGGCACGGCGACCCCATCGCCGTCGCCCGCGGTTGGCGCGAACGCGCTTTAGCCGAGAATCTCTCGATCCGCGAGCTGGTCATCGCGGTCACCAGCCGCCAGCAGTTCGTCGGCACGCCAACGCGAATCGCCGACGAGATCGACACCTACATCCAGGCCGACGCTTGCGACGGCTTCATCCTGGTGCCGCACCTGACGCCGCACGGCCTCGACGAGTTCGTCGACCGGGTGGTACCGGTGCTGCAGGAACGCGGCGCTTTCCGAACCGAGTACACCGGCGAGACGCTGCGGGAGCACTTGGGGCTCTGACGCCGGGTCTGCGTCATTGCGCCCGCTTGAGCGCCGCTTCCGTCGCCTCACGGATGGGGCCGCGCCACACGTCGCCGTGACCCGGCAGCAGTGCCTCGGTGTTCAACAGGGCCAGCGCGTTCAGGCTGCGCAGACAGTTCGTCTGGCTGTGGCTGAACACGGGCGGCAGCAGCTGCGGGCCGCGGTGCCGCAGCAACGGGTGGCCGGTGATCAGCGCGTCGCCGCTTGCCAGGACCCCGTCGACGACATACGAGCAGTGCCCGCTGGTGTGCCCCGGCGTGGCGACGGCCATCGGGTGGCCCGGCAGTGTGGCGGCCACCTCCGCGGTCAGCGGCTGCGTCGAGGGGATGCCGTCGCGGATCAGACCGCCGCTGCGGACCACGTGTAGACCCCACACCGCCCAGCGCGGCCGCCAAATGCGCAGCGCCACATCGACAACCGAGGCCTGCTCCAAGTACTCCCGCTTGGCGTGGCCCACCTCGTCGGCGTGGCAGAACACCGGGGTGCCGTGCTCGGCGGCGAACCGGATCGCCGATCCCAAATGATCGATGTGCGCGTGCGTCAGCAGGATCGCGCGCACGTCTTCCGGGCCGTAGCCCAGCTGCCGCAGCGACGCCAGCACCTCCTCGCGATCGCCGGGGTAGCCGGCGTCGATCAACATCACGCCCGTCCCGTCGACCACCAGCGTCCAGTTAACCGCCGGGCCCTGGGCGAGGTACACCGTGTCGGTGACCTGAACTAGCTGCGCCATGCCCGCGAGTGTAGGAGGCCCGGGAGGAGCGATCGCAAGCGCGGCGTAGCCGGGCGCGGCGGGTCGCGACCGGCAAGACAGGAGTAGAAATAACCCGTGGCTGAACTCAAACTTGGATACAAGGCGTCCGCCGAACAATTCGCACCGCGTGAGCTCGTCGAACTCGCTGTCGCCGCCGAAGGTCACGGCATGGACAGCGCAACCGTCAGTGACCACTTCCAGCCGTGGCGGCACGAGGGCGGGCACGCACCGTTCTCGCTGGCCTGGATGACCGCCGTCGGCGAACGCACCAAGCGGATCGTCCTGGGCACCTCGGTGCTCACCCCGACATTCCGGTACAACCCCGCCGTCATCGCACAGGCCTTCGCCACCATGGCGTGCCTGTACCCCGACCGCGTCTTCCTCGGGGTCGGCACCGGCGAGGCGCTGAACGAGATCGCCACCGGATACGAGGGCGACTGGCCGGAGTTCAAGGAGCGCTTCGCCCGGCTGCGCGAGTCGGTGCGGTTGATGCGGGAGCTGTGGCGCGGCGACCGCGTCGACTTCGACGGCGAGTACTACCGGCTCAAGGGCGCCTCGATCTACGACGTGCCCGAGGGCGGCGTCCCGATCTACGTCGCCGCCGGCGGCCCGGCGGTGGCCAAGTACGCGGGACGGGCCGGCGACGGGTTCATCTGCACCTCCGGCAAGGGCGAGGAGCTCTACAAGGACAAGCTGATCCCGGCCGTCAAGGAGGGCGCCGCGGCCGCCGACCGCAACGTCGACGACATCGACAAGATGATCGAGATCAAGATCTCCTACGACCCGGACCCCGACCTGGCGCTGGAGAACACCCGCTTCTGGGCGCCGCTGTCGCTGACGGCCGAGCAGAAGCACAGCATCGACGACCCGATCGAGATGGAGAAGGCCGCGGACGCGCTGCCGATCGAGCAGGTCGCCAAGCGCTGGATCGTGGCGTCGGACCCCGACGAGGCGGTCGAAAAGGTCGGGCAATACGTGACGTGGGGCCTCAACCATCTGGTGTTCCACGCGCCGGGCCACGACCAGCGCCGGTTCCTGGATCTCTTCGAAAAGGACCTGGCCCCCAGGCTGCGCCGACTTGGCTGAAACCGGGCCTTTTTCGAAGGCCATCTACATCGCCGCGCCCGAGCCGGAGACCGGCAAGTCGACGATCGCGCTGGGGCTGCTGCACCGGCTGACCGCGACCGTCGCCAGGGTCGGCGTGTTCCGCCCCATCACCCGCGTTTCAGGCGATCGCAAGCGCGGCGAAGCCGGGCGCAGCGGGTCGCCGCATGTACTCGGCGAGGACCGCGACTACATCCTCGAGCTGCTGCTCGAGCACACCACCGCCGGCCTGTCCTACGAGCAGTGCGTCGGCGTGACCTATCAGCAGCTGCACGCCGACAGCGACGCCGCGATCGCCAGCATCGTTGACTCCTATCACGCGATGGCCCAGTCCTGCGATGTGGTGGTGATCGTCGGGAGCGACTACACCGACGTGACGCGGCCCGCCGAGCTCTCCATCAACGCGCGCATCGCGGCCAACCTCGGGGTGCCGGTGCTGCTGGCGGTCAGCGGCAAGGGCCGGACCCCGACGGAGATCGCCGGCGTCGTCGAGGTCTGCCTCGCCGAGCTCGCCGTCCAGCACGCCCACGCCGCGGCGGTGGTGGCCAACCGGTGCGATCCGGCGGACCTGGCGGAGGTAGCGGAAGCGTTGTGCGCGTTCACCCAGCGCAGCTACGTGCTGCCCGAGGCACCGCTGCTGTGCGCGCCGACGGTCGCCGAGCTGGAGCGGGCGGTCGGCGGGACGCCGGTCAGTGGCGAGGCGTCGCTGCGCGAGCGCGAGGTCACCGACGTGCTGGTCGCCGGGATGACTGCCGATCACGTGCTGGAAAGGCTGCGCGACGGCATGGCGGTGATCACCCCGGGCGACCGGTCCGACGTGGTGCTCGCCGTGGCCAGTGCCCATGCGGCGGAAGGGTTTCCGTCGCTGTCATGCCTGGTGCTCAACGGCGGGTTCGAGCTGCACCCGTCCATCGCGGCGCTGGTCTCCGGCCTGCGGCTGCGGCTGCCGATCATCGCGACCGCGCTGGGCACCTACGACACGGCCAGCGCGGCCGCCTCGGCTCGCGGCCGGGTCACCGCGATGTCGCAGCGCAAGATCGACACCGCGCTCGAGCTGATGGACCGCCACGTCGACATCGCGGATCTGCTTACCCAGCTGACGATTTCGGTGCCGACCGTGATCACCCCGCAGATGTTCACCTACCAATTGCGGCTGCGGGCCCGGGCCGACCGCAGGCACATCGTCCTGCCCGAGGGCGACGACGACCGCATCCTGCGCTCCGCCGGGCGCCTGCTGCAGCGCGGCGTCGCCGACCTGACCATCCTCGGCGACGAGGCCCAAATCCGGCTGCGGTCGGCCGAACTCGGGGTGAACCTCGACGGCGCGCAGGTGATCGACCCGCTGGTGAGCGAGCTGCGCGACCAGTTCGCCGACCAGTACGCGGAGCTGCGTAAGGCGAAGGGCGTCACCACCGAGCATGCCCGCGAGATCATGCGCGACGCCACGTATTTCGGCACCATGCTGGTGCATAACGGCGCCGTCGACGGCATGGTGTCGGGCGCCGCCCACACCACCGCGCACACCGTCCGGCCGGCGTTCGAGATCATCAAGACGGTTCCCGACGTCTCCACCGTCTCCAGCGTCTTCTTCATGTGTCTGCCCGACCGTGTCCTGGTGTACGGCGACTGCGCGATCATCCCGAACCCCACTTCCGAGCAGCTTGCCGACATCGCGATCAGCTCCGCCCGCACCGCCGCGCAGTTCGGCATCGAGCCGAGGGTGGCCATGCTGTCCTACTCGACCGGCGACTCCGGCACCGGCGCCGATGTCGACAAGGTCAGGACGGCAACGGATTTGGTGCGCCGACGGGATCCGAAGCTGCTGGTCGAGGGGCCCATCCAGTACGACGCCGCGATCGAGCCGTCGGTCGCGGCCACCAAGCTGCGGGATTCGCCGGTGGCCGGGCGCGCCACGGTCCTGATCTTTCCGGACCTCAACACCGGCAACAACACCTACAAGGCGGTGCAGCGCAGCGCCGGGGCCATCGCGATCGGTCCGGTGCTGCAGGGGCTGCGCAAGCCCGTCAACGACCTGTCCCGCGGCGCGCTGGTCGAAGACATCGTGAACACCGTGGCGATCACCGCGATCCAGGCGCAGGCCGTCCATGGCTGACACGGGCCGCCTAGTGCTGGTGATCAACTCCGGCTCGTCGTCACTGAAATACCAACTGGTGGAACCGGATTCGGGCGAGGCGCGGGCGTCGGGCCACATCGAGCGGATCGGTGAGGATGGGTCCGGCGTTCCCGATCACGAGGCCGCGCTGCATCGCGCCTTCGACACCCTGGCCGGGGACGGCATCGACCTGCGGACCTGCGGGCTGCTGGCGGTCGGGCACCGGGTGGTGCACGGTGGCAACGAGTTCTACCGGCCGACGCTGATGGACGACGCGCGGATCGCCACGCTGGGCAAGCTGTCCGAACTGGCCCCGCTGCACAATCCGCCCGCGCTCAAGGGAATCGAGGTGGCGCGCAAGCTGCTGCCCGACTTTCCCCACGTGGCGGTGTTCGACACGGCGTTCTTCCACGACATGCCGCCGGCCGCGGCGACCTACGCCATCGACCGTGAGGTGGCCGAGCGGTGGCAGATCCGCCGCTACGGATTCCACGGCACGTCGCACCGCTACGTCAGCGAACAGGCCGCGGCCTTCCTGGACCGGCCGCTCGGCGGCCTGAAACAGATTGTGCTGCATCTGGGTAACGGTTCGTCGGCATCGGCCATCGCCGGCACCCGGCCGATCGACACCTCGATGGGTCTCACCCCGCTGGAGGGCCTGGTGATGGGCACCCGCAGCGGCGACATCGACCCCAGCATCGTCAGCTACCTGTGGCACCGGGCCCAGATGGGCGTCGACGACGTCGAGGCCATGCTCAACGAGCGGTCCGGGGTTCTCGGGCTGGCCGGCGAGCGGGACTTCCGCCGGTTGCGGTCCATGATCGAATCCGGCGACGGCGCGGCGCAATTGGCCTACAGCGTGTTCATTCACCGGTTGCGCAAGTACATCGGCGCGTACCTGGCGGTGCTGGGGCACACCGACGTCATCAGCTTCACCGCCGGGATCGGCGAGAACGACCCCGCGGTGCGTCGCGACGCGACGGCGGGCCTCGAGGAGCTGGGCGTCGTCCTGGACGAGCGCCGCAACCTCAGCGGGGGCCGGGGCGCGCGGCAAATCTCGGCGGAATCGTCGCCGATCGCCGTGCTGGTGATACCGACCAACGAAGAACTGGCCATCGCCCGCGACTGCGTGCGCGCGCTAAGCGGTTAGGAACCCCAGGCTCTTTCGTCCCGCCCCAACCGAGGGTGTGGGATCGGTCCCGACGGTTCGGTCCAGCAGTTCGTGGTAGACGTCGCGAAAGTCCGTGGTGTACTTCAGGTCCCCGTTGTCGAGGTCGGTGAGGCTGGGTTCCTCGCCGTAGAACCCGCCTTTAACGGGTCCGCCGCGCGCCCCCGCGACGAAGACCGGACCGGCGGTGCCGTGGTCGGTGCCCTGCGAGGCGTTGGCGTGGACGCGGCGGCCGAACTCCGAGTACGCCATCACGACCACGTTGGGATCGTCCACCTGCTGCAGGAAGGGCGCGACCGCCTGGTCGAAGGTCTGCAAGAGGCGCTGCTGGGTTTCGCGTTCGTCGGCGTGGGTGTCAAAGCCGCCCAGTTGCACGGTGTAGACCCGCGTCGGGACGCGGGCCTTCACCGCGCCGGCGACCACGTCCAGCTGCGCGGCGAGCGAATTGCGGCCCTTGGCGGCGGGTTTGACCGATTCGAACGCGCCGTTGGCGGTCCGCGCGGCGCGGTACGCCTTGCGCACGGCGGCCATCGCCGGGGTGTCGTCGGGGTCGTCGGCACCGAGCGCGGCCATGATGCCGTCGAATTGCTGGGCCTTGCCGGCCGACCCGCCCGGCGAAAGCGCTGCCGCCGTGCACTTTTCGCCGACGGCCAGCGGCGGCAGGACGGGCCCCACGTTGACCGCGCGCAGCGGGTCGTCTCCGGTGGCGTCGAGCCAGCGGCCGATCCAGCCGGTCGAGACGGGCTCTGCCGGCGACGCCGTCTGCCAGATGTCCATGGACCGGAAGTGGCTGTGGTCCGGCTTGGGGTAGCCGACGCCGCGCACGATGGCGAGTCGGCGTTGGCCCCACAATTGGGCCAATCCCTTCATCGCCGGGTTGAGCCCGAGCCGCTCGTCGAGGTGAATCACGTCACCCGGGGCGTAGGCGAGCTCGGGGCGCGCGTCGTGATATGCGTTGTCGCCGTAGGGGATCAGAGTGTTGATGCCGTCGTTGCCGCCGTACAGCGTGACGAGCACCAGCACGCCGGCGCCCTCGGGCAGCGGGCGGTCCCGGGCCGCGCGCATCAGGTCGGGCCATTCGACGGCCACCGCCGTCGAAAGCAGGCCGGCCGCGCCGACGCCCGCGCTGGCGATCAGGAATCTGCGGCGATTGATCTCGGGCATGCTCGTTCTCACTCAGGACGTCAGGTATTCGGGCGTGTTGACCGCGGCCGCGACCAACTGCGGCGGCGTCCGTACCAGCGGCGCCAGCGCGTCGGCGGTCCGGTCCGACCAGTCGCCGACGCCGATCAGGTAACCGACCGCGTCGATGCGGTCGCGGGGGGCGGCGTCTTCGACGCTCGAGAGGTCGCCCGAGCGCGCCAGGTGCGTCGCGGCGCGCAGGCGCGCCCCGGCGCTGGCGGTGGACAGCCATACCTGCCCGCGGGGCCAGCCGCCGACGCTCGGCGGGTAGAACGGGCGCTGCCCCAGCGCACCCAGGGTGGTGTCCGCGAGCTTGCGCTCCGCGGGCTTGTCGACGGGCACGCGCAGTGTCCGCAGCACGCCGACGAGCCATTCGACCGGGGTGTTGACCCGCGTGGCTCGCCCATCGGTGAACTCGCCGTCGGTGAGGATCGCCCGGGTCAGTGCCCGCAGGTCGCGCCCCGGGCCGTACGCGGCGACGAGGCGGTCGAGCGCTTGCGGTGACGGCGGGTCGTCGGAGGCCAGCTGCTGCCACAGGCGCCCCGCGACGTATTCGGCCGATTTGGGCTGGGCCAGCACGGCGTCGCAGAACGCCGCGGCGTCGAAGTCGCGGGTGGACCCGAACAGCGTCTTGGCCGTCGGGTCGTGGCGTTTGGGGAGCACCGCGGTTTGGCCGTCGGCGCCGATCACCCATCCCGTCAGCGCCCGCGCCCCGGCCCGCACGTCGTCCTCGGTGTAGCCGTTGCCGTGGCCGAGCGCGAACAGCTCCATGAATTCGCGGGCGAGGTTCTCGTTGGGGGCCTTGGCCGTGTTGGCCTGCCCGTCGAGCCAGCGCAGCATCGCGGCGTCGGTCAGCATCGCGTAGGCCAGCTTGCGGAAATCGCCCAGCGCGCCGGTGCGCAGCTTCTGGTTCTGCGCGGCCATGTACGCGGCCACCCGGACCTTCTGCGCGGAGGTGGCGAAGTGGTTGTGCCACAACAGGGTTAGCTTCTCGTGGACCGGCTGTCCGACGCTCACCATGCGGCTCAGCCACCACTCCGAGAGCACCCGCTGCTGTTCGGACAACGCCGCGTTGTACTGCTTGCGGGCCGCCTGCGGCGCGCCCTTGCCGGGCGCGCGCGGTGCCTCCAGGCTTGGCATCGGGGTGGCGACGGCGCCCGGGTCTGCGTCGGGGTTGGTGGCCAGGATGGCGTCGACGTATTCCGGCCACTCGCGGGTGGCCACCGCGTCGACCTCGGGTCCGGTCACCCCGAACCCGGCCCGACGCAGCGCGCGGGCCGTGGTGATCCACCGCGTGGACTGCCCCGGCATGTCCATAACTGTGCGATACGAACCTATGTCTGCGCTGTGTGTGTGCCTGTGGCTTTTTCCCGCCCCGTGTGTACACGAAAAGCCACCAGTTCACACCCGACCGCCCTGTGGATAGCTGTAAACGCCGTCACCGTCGGCGTGCGAGCGTTCCGCCATGGAACTGGGAAAACCGTTTATCGGCAGCGAGGCACTGGCATCCGGGGCGTTGAACCGGCATCAACTGCGCACGCGTTACAGCGCGGTCTTTCCGAACGTCTACCTACCGAACGGCACCGAGCCGTCCCTTGAACAGCGGATCGCCGCGGCGTGGTTGTGGTCGAAGAGGTCGGCGACCATCGTCGGCGCGGCCGCCGCGGCGCTGCACGGATCCAAGTGGATTCCCGACAATGTTCCGATCGAGCTGAACCAGTCCAACACGCGACCACCGCGCGGCGTGCTGACGCGGCGCGACGCGCTGGCGGACGGCGAGACGCAGGTGATGGGCGGGTACACCGTCGCCACACCCGAGCGCACCGCCTTCGATATCGGCCGGCGCGGCGCCATCCGCTCGGCGGTCGCCCGGCTCGACGCACTCGCGCGCGCAACGGGTTTCAAGGTTGACGACGTGCTGCGCATCGCGAAGTGCCATCCCCACGCGCCCGGGTTGCGTGGGCTGGAGGCCGCGCTGGAGCTGGTCGACCCGGGGTCGCAGTCGCCGCGCGAAAGCTATCTGCGGCTGCTGCTCATCGATGCCGGGTTGCCACGGCCGCAGACCCAGATAGCGGTGCTCGGCGTGGACGGCCTGCCAGTCGCCCACATCGATGTGGGTTGGGACGAGTACATGGTCGGGGTTGAATATGACGGTGATCAGCACCAGACCGATCGTCGTCGATACATCTACGACATTCAGCGCTTGGAGACGCTCGAGCGAATGGGCTGGATAATCGTCCGGGTCGTCGCTGAGGATCACCGCGCAAACATTGTGCGCCGAGTCCGCGCGGCGCTGATCGAACGCGGTTGGGCTGCATGCTGACTCATTGAGTGTGAGCGCTGGGTTTTGAGTGTGAGCCGGTGGCGGCATCCGGGCGATTTTCCCGCTCCGGATTCACACGGAAAGCCCACGATTCACACTCGAGCTCGCTGGCGAATCGAGTGTGAACGCAGGGCGTTTCGGTGTGAGCCCATGGCGAAGTTCGTCGGCGTGTCGCCGCCCACGATTCACACGGACACGCAGAGCAAAAGCTAGAACGTGCTCGTCGGGCGCACCTTGTTCGCCATGTCCACCAGCGTGTAGCGGTGCCGCTGCGTGGGCGCGACGCGGGCCAGGCTGCGCAGTGACGCCTCGACACCCAGTCGCAGGCCGTGCTCGGTGAACGGGAAGCCGAGGATGTGGTTGGTGCTGGCCTCGTTGTCCTGCAGCCAGTCCATCGCGCCGCCCAGCACCAGGGCGCGGATCTGCAGCACCCGCGGCTCGGTGGGCGGCAGGGCCTCGACGCGGCGGGCGGCGTCGCGGATCTGTGCCTCGGTGATCTCGCTGGTGGAGCGGCCGGACATCAGCGTCACCGCGCTGGTCAGTCGCGCGGTGGTGAAATGCCTTGAGGTGGGCGGAACCTCGTCCAGGGTGTTCACCGCCTCCTCGCGATTGCCCTCGGCCGAAAGGGCTCTGGCCAGACCGAAGGCGGCGGAGATCACGCCGTCGTTGGTCTTCCACACCGTCTCGTAGAACTTGTGCTCGTCGGGGTTACCGGCCAGCTCGGCGGTGGCGGCCAGCGCCAGCTTGGGCGCCAGCTCGCCCGGGAAGGTGTCCAGCACCTCGGTGAAATGCTTTGTGGCCGACTCGTAGTCGCCGGTCAGCAGCTCGGAGACGGCCCGATACCACACCAGCCGCCACCGCCAGCCGACCCGCTCGGCGAGGTCGTCGAGCTTGCGAGTGGCCTTGGCCACGTCGCCCAGGTCCAGCAGCGCGCGTACCTCCATCAGCGGCAGCTCGATCGACTCGGCCACCTCGATGCCGTCGGCGTCCAGCGAACCGTGCCGCGCCGCGCGCAACGAGTCCAGCGTCTGGACCGGCTGGGAGAGCACCGTCGCCTGCAGCACCGGGGCGGCGACGTCCGTCGGATCGACCAGCGGCACCGGCAGCGCGGTCACGATTTCCCGGGCCGTCAGCTTCTCGGAATGCACCTGGCCGTCCAGGTACACGTCGGTGTGTGCGACCAGCAGGTCGACCCCGAACGTCGAACGGCTGGGGGAGAAGATCGTCGACAGGCCGGGCCGCGGGATCCGGGTGTCCTGGGCGACCACCTCCCGCAGCACGCCCATCAACTGCGCCGACATCTCCTCGGCGGTGGAAAAGCGGCGCCGTGGGTCGGGGTCGGTGGCGCGGCGCAGCAGCCGGCCGTACGAGTCGTAGTTCTTCAGCACGGGATCGTCGTCCGGCAGCCCGTCCACGTAGCGGCCGTTGCGGGTGCGCAGGTTCAGCGTCAGCGCCGCCAGCGTCCGCCCCACCGTGTAGATGTCGGTGGCCACCGTCGGGCCCGTCCGCACGATCTCCGGGGCCTGGAAACCCGGTGTGCCGTAAAGATATCCGAACGAATTGATCCGGGACACCGCGCCCAGGTCGATCAGCTTGAGCTGCTCCTCGGTGAGCATGATGTTCTCCGGCTTCAGGTCGTTGTAGACCAGGCCGATGGAATGCAGGTAGCTCAGCGCGGGCATGATCTCGAGCAGGTAGGCGATGGCCTCGGAGACGGGCAGCTTCTCGGACTTCCCGTCCTTGAGGTTGCGCCGCAGCGACTGCCCGCCGATGTACTCCATGACGATGTAGCCGACCGGCTCCCCGTGCCGGTCGGTGTGCTCGACGAAGTTGAAGATCTGCACGATCTGCGGGTGCACCACCTCGGCCAGAAACTGGCGCTCGGCCATCGCGATCGCCTGCGCCTCGGCGTCACCGGAATGCACCAGGCCCTTGAGCACCACCGGGCGGTCGTTGACGTTGTGGTCGACCGCCAGGTAGACCCAGCCCAGCCCGCCGTGCGCGATGCAGCCCTTCACCTCGTACTGGCCTGCGACGATGTCGCCCGGATTCAGCTGCGGCAGAAACGAATACGGGCTCCCGCAGGCGGGGCACCAGCCCTCGGACGCGCCGTTGCCCTCGGAGCCCGACCGGCCGACCGGCTTTCCGCAGTTCCAGCAGAAGCGCTTGGACTCCGGCACCACTGGATTGGTCATCAGCGCCTCGAGCGGATCGATGTCGCGCACGCGCGGGATCTCGACCAACCCGCCGCCCAGCTGCCGGGTCGGCGGCAGCACCCGGGTGGCCACCGTCAT
>NZ_LZKK01000293.1 GCF_001672815.1 Mycobacterium sp. E796
TCGGCGTTTTCGCCTTCCAAGACGACCATCTGGATCGACGCCGGTGCCATCGACACGCCGAGCACGATGTCCAATACAACCCCCTCCAAAGGTATTGCTGGCGAAGCCATGGCCGAGCGGGGCGGTAACCACGGACCACTACATCTTCGCGTAAATACGCTGTGGCGGGGCGCTGTCTTAGCTATGTAGACCTTATGAAGTTCTGGTACGAGCGCGACGGCGTCGGTCCCCGCTGACCCTGATACTTCGACCCTACGCGGGAGCTGCCGTACGGGTGTTCCGCCGGACTGGTCAACCGCAGGATGCACAGCTGACCGATCTTCATTCCCGGCCACAGGGTGATCGGAAGGTTCGCGACGTTCGACAGCTCAAGGGTGATGTGCCCGCTGAAGCCGGGGTCGATGAAGCCGGCGGTCGAATGGGTCAGCAGACCCAGCCGGCCCAGCGACGACTTGCCCTCCAGCCGACCGGCCAGATCGTCGGGCAGGGTGAACAGCTCCAGCGTCGAGCCGAGCACGAACTCCCCGGGATGCAGCACGAACGGCTCCCCGTCGACGGGTTGCACCAGGCTGGTCAGCTCGTCCTGCTGCTTCGCCGGGTCGATGTGGGTGTAGCGGGTGTTGTTGAACACCCGGAACATGCAGTCGAGGCGCACGTCGATGCTCGACGGCTGAACCAAGGTTTCGTCGTACGGGTCGATGCCCAAGCGGCCGGACGTGATTTCGGCCCGGAGATCGCGATCGGAGAGCAGCACCCGCTGAGCCTATCCGCTGCTACCGGCCCGTCGTCCGGGCTTCAGTCGGCGAGGTACTCTTCGCCCCCCTTGGGGTAGCCGCCGCCGGTGGTCGTGACGTGGACGTGGTCGTAGTGGCCGAGCCTGCTGGCTTGCGCTCCGCCGGGCGTGTAGTAGACGCCACGCCAGATTGCGTCCTGGATGCCGAAGCGCGACGCGTTCTTCATCACGTACGCGACGATCGCGTTCCCCAACGCAATGCCCTCGGAGCTGCCGGGGTCCGGAATCATCACGTCGATGGCCAGGCCGAGGGGGTGCCAGGGCAGCGGATCCGGTCGCACACCGCCGATCTGGTGGATCTGGGGAAACGCCACGCTGATGGCGCGCTCGACCAGGATCGTCCGAACCTGCAGGCCCTGCTCCGGCGCGATCCCGACGGGCAGGAAGCGGGACCGGGTGTGATACCTCGACGCGGCGGCCAGCCGGGTGTCGGGCGCTTTAGCGGACGTATTCGCTGCGGCCGTGACGATTTGCAGGCAGCACGGCTCGACGTCGCCGATAACGGGCTTGGCAACTTCACGGGCGGCCAATGGACGGACGTCGCCGGCGGCGGCGAAGAAGATGGTGGCGGGGGCGAGTAGCGCAGCCAGGACTACTGGCGACTTTCGCCGCTTCTTGGCTAACCGATGCCGACCCACGCCCAGCACATTACGGGTAGATCACGAAATAATAAACATCGAATGGCTATAGAGCAGGTCAGGGCCATTAGCGCCATTCGCCGGATGCTTTGTGTGGCGGATCGGCGCCCACGGCCCGCGGCTCGGGTGCGGCCGACTGGCGGGTTTGCTGTGAGTGCTTGACCGTGCGGTCGTGGACAAACTCGGCCGAAACGAAAGATGAACGCTCGGTTGAACTTTGGAACTAGCGACCAGTAACGCCCCAGCGACGGGAACTAGACGACTGAGGGAAGCTCTAAGCGTTGCTTCGGGTGCCCCGTCTCGTTCGGAGTGTCATGTGGAGCTTGAAGGTGGTGGGGAAATGACCAAGAAGATGTGTGGATGCATGCTCGGCGCCGCGATGGTCCTGATGCTGGCGCCCGCAGCCGTCGCCAACGCCGACGACAAAGACGCAGAATTTACCAACTACCTGGCGTCGAACGGCATTCACGTTGGTAACGCGTCCCAGACCGGGAACATGGGCCGCACGATGTGCCAGGATCTTTCCGCCGGGTACACCCAGAACGATGAGGTCGACCAGCTGAAGCTACGGATGGACCAGAATCAAGCCAGGCTGTTCGTCCTCGCTGCCACCGCGGAATACTGCCCCGAAAAGCACAAGTCCTGAACTCCGCCTCCGCGCGCCGCCACAGCTGAGCCATAGCGCATCAGGCTCGTGAATGCCTTGCGCCTGGCCACTGCCAAAGGCAGTACGTCGTGTGCAAATCGGCGGGCCGTGGTCTTCGCGGGTCCAGCAGACGCGCGCAAGGCGGGTTTCGAGCCGGGTTCTGCCGCGGCCAGTCACCGAGCCGCTAGACTGTCACCGCTGTAAAGGTCTGCGCAGCTCACAGCGACCGCGCCGATGTAGTTCAATGGCAGAACATCAGCTTCCCAAGCTGAATACGCGGGTTCGATTCCCGTCATCGGCTCCAACTCATGACGGGTCTCTTCAGCGTTCGTCAGCAGGCCGGTAGCGGCCGTGTTCGGTGACGACCGCGGTGACCAGATCGGCCGGCGTTACGTCGAACGCAGGGTTGAAGACGCCCGCGTCTGCCGGGGTGATCGCGGTGCCGGCGAACGTCCGGAGTTCCTCGGGCGCGCGTTCCTCGATCGCGATCTCCGCGCCGGTGGGCAGCGATGCGTCGATCGTCGACGACGGGGCGACCACGACGAGCGGCACGCCGTGATGACGCGCCGCGATGGCCAGGCCGTAGGTGCCGATCTTGTTGGCGACGTCGCCGTTGGCCGCGATCCGATCGGCGCCGACGAGCACGCAGTCGACGAGGCCGCGCGCCATCGCCGCCGCCGCGGCACCGTCCGGCTGCACCCGGTAGGGCACGCCCGCCTGCGCCAGCTCCCACGCCGTCAGCCGGGCGCCCTGCAGCAGCGGGCGGGTCTCGTCGACCAGCACCGACTCGACGAGCCGGCGTTCGTGCAGGTGCCAGACGACGCCGAGCGCGCTGCCCCACGCCACGGTGGCGAGGTGACCGGCGTTGCAGTGGCTGAGCAGCCGCAGCGGGCGGCGATCGCATAGCCGAAGGACGATCTTGGCGGCGTGGGCCGACGCGGCGCGGTTGAGGCGTTCGTCCTCGTCAAGGATTTCCAGCGCCTCGGCAAGAACGGCTGCGGCGCCCGCGTCGAGCTTTTCGAGCGCACGCGCAACTCCCCAGCTGAGGTTGACGGCGGTCGGTCGCGCCTTCGCGACTCGTTCGGCGGCCGCCCGAACGTCGCCTCCCTCTTGTACGGCGAGCACGACGCCAAGGGCGCCCGCCGCACCCAGCGCCGGGGCGCCGCGAACCGCCAGGCGGCGGATCGCGTCGATGAGCTCGTCGACGGTGCGCAGGGTGCGCTCGCGATAGTCGGCGGGCAACGCGGTCTGGTCGATGATCGTGACCGCGTCGCCGTCCCAGTCGATGGTCCTGCGCACCAGCCGACCCTAGCCCGCCCGGCTCGCGCTTCTTAAGGCCTACACAGCTTCGCCAGGATTCGGATACA
>NZ_LZKK01000294.1 GCF_001672815.1 Mycobacterium sp. E796
GAGCCGGGGATGACGCTGCTCGACATCGGCTGCGGCTGGGGCGCCACGCTGCGGCGCGCCATCGAGAAGTTCGACGTGAACGTGATCGGAATTACCCTCAGCCGCAATCAATTCGAATACAGCAAAACCAGGCTGGCGGGGGTCCCGACCGAGCGCAACGTCGAAGTGCGGTTGCAGGGCTGGGAAGAGTTCGACGACAAGGTCGACCGGATCGTCAGCATCGGAGCATTTGAAGCGTTCAAGGCCGAGCGTTGGCCCGCGTTTTTCGACCGCGCCTATGACATCCTCCCCGGCGACGGCAGGATGCTCCTGCACACAATTTTGGGGCATTCACAGAAGCAGATGCACGAGCGCGGCATCGCTTTGACGATGAGCGACGTGCGGTTCACGCGATTTATCTACACGGAAATCTTCCCGGGCGGGCAGTTGCCGGCGCAGGAAGATATTTTCCCGCTGGCGCATGCCGCCGGATTCAGTGTCGAAAAAGTGCAATTGCTGCGCGAGCATTATGAACGGACGCTGAATATGTGGGCGGCCAACCTGGCGGCGAACAAAGAAAAGGCGATCGCCATCCAGTCCGAGGAAGTCTACGAGCGCTATATGCACTATTTGACGGGGTGCGAGGACTTCTTCCGCAAGGGCATCAGCAACGTCGGCCAGTTCACCCTGGCCAAGTAACGTCCCGGGCGCCGGCGCCGCCGGTCACTTCTCACACGTGAACTGGTTGACGTCCGTGTAGCCCTGGCGGAACAACTTGGCGCAGCCGGTGAGGTACTTCATGTACCGGTCGTAGACCTTCTCCGACTGGATCGCGATGGCCTTGTCCTTGTTGGACTCGAGCGCCGCGGCCCATATTTCCAGCGTCCTGGCGTAGTGCAGCTGAAGTGACTGGATCCGGGTCACCTTGAAACCGGCGTCGCCGGCGTGCTCTTCGACCGACGGGATCGTCGGCAGCCATCCGCCGGGGAAGATCTCGGCCAGGATGAACTGGGTGAAGTGAACGACCTCGTGGGTCAACGGGGTGCCCTGGGCCCTGGCCTCTTTGAAGGTCGGACGCGAGATGGTGTGCAGCAGCATGACCCCGTCGGCCGGCAGCACCCGGTAGGCCATCTTGAAGAAGTGGCCCCACCGTTGGCGGCCGAAGTGCTCGAAGGCGCCGATGGAGACGATGCGGTCGACGGGCTCGTCGAACTTCTCCCAGCCCTCCAGCAGCACCTGCGCTGAGCGGTTCGTGTCCAGCCCGTCGAACATCTGCTGGACGTGCTCGGCCTGGTTCTCCGACAGCGTCAGGCCGACGACGTTGACGTCGTACTTCTCGG
>NZ_LZKK01000295.1 GCF_001672815.1 Mycobacterium sp. E796
GGATTGCTGGCCGGTGTCGGCGGGGCCGGAGGTGCCGGAGGTCCAGGCGGCGCCGGCGGTGCCGGTGGGAACGTCAACCTGTTGGGTATCGGCGGCATGGGTGGGGTCGGTGGGGAAGGGGCCTCGGGCGGAGCCGGAGGTGGTGGCGGCCTATGGGGCAACGGCGGCCTCGGCGGCAGCGGCGGGGTTGGCGGTGTTGGCGGTGCCAGCGGCTCCGGCGGTTTGCTGGGCGGCGTACCGGGCGCGGCCGGCACCGCCGGTCCGGCGCCTACGATCCCGCTGCAGTACATGACGGATGGCCCCGCCCACATCGGCTTCTACATAAACCCGTCGATAGGCGGCGGGCCGAATGTGCCGGTGCTGGTGGATACCGGATCGAGAGGTCTCACGGTCCCACTTCAAGACGTCAACCTTGCGAACCTTGGCACGCCGGGCCCCTCGGGTACCGCCCATTACGGCGACAGCAGCGCGTCAGTCTTGACCGAGGAATACACCACGTATACGACAACGGTGAATTTCGGGAACGGAATCGTCACTGGGCCGACCACCGTCGCCGTCGTCACCTCCGCGTTCCGCACGGACAGTAGTGGCCAATACACCGTTCCCCTGTCAGACATACCTGCTGTTATGGGTGTCGGGGTAAACGTTGGCCATTTCCCCACCAGCACCGTGCAAGCGTTGCCGGGCAACCTCGGTCAAGGAGTGTTGGTAAACGACCCCATGTTCGCCCCCGGGGGGACGCTGGAGTTCGGTCCCAACCCGCTTCCGGCCGTTACTTCCGTGTCCGGAGCGCCGACCGCCACCCTGGTCCTACAGATCACGCCGCCAGGCGGGACGCCCGGCGCTCCCCAGACTGTGTATCCCTCGGCTATCGATGCCGGCGGTCAACTCGGGGTGATCCCGCAATACCTCGTCCCCGGGAGTACGGCCGGCGATCCCGTGCCATTGGGAACAACTCTTACCGTCTACACCGGCAGCGGGACGGAGCTATACCAGGAAACGTTCATGACGGCCGACGCACCGACGGTTGAGCCAACCTTCAACTTCAATACCGGGATTCTCCCCTTCTACAAGTATCCGATCTACATCTCCTACAGCCCCAGCGGTTTCGGGACGACAATTTTTGATGCTTAAGGCGCGGTCGTCAAAGCCGGCGGTTAAGCATTCGGCGCTGAAATGCCGTCATCGGACTAGCATCAACGTGTTATGAAAGCGGTCGTCGTCGCGGTCTGTTTCGTGATCGTCTCGGTGTTCGTCAGCGTTCCGGCGGTGGCGCACGCGGACCCGTGCGTCAACGGCACCGTCCGGCCGGGTGGTTGGGGTGGGGACTCGTTCCTGTGCCAGGACCGCGGGTGGTTGCATGTCGTGCCGAACGGTGTCGCCGGTAATCGCCCCGATCAACCGCCGCCGCCGGGGTGTGTGAGGTTTCCGGACAAGTACATGTGCCCCGCTGACAGCCCCGGCTAGCAGCCACGCCAGGACCTAGCCGCCGCGGGACTCGATCATCGCCGAGCGATTGACCTTGGTGGCCGCGGTGCGGGGGATCGCGTCGACGAACTCGACGGTCTTGGGCGCCTTGTAATGGGCGAGCCGGCCTTTCGCGTACTCGATCACCTCTTCCTCGGTGAGGCGCACGCCGTCGGCCGGCTGAACCACCGCGTGCACGCGGCGCCCCCACTGCGGGTCGGAAAGCCCGATGACGACGACGTCGGCGATGCCCGGGTGGCCCGCGAGGGCCGACTCCACCTCCGCCGGAAAGACATTGGCGCCGCCGGTGATGATCATGTCCACCCGGCGATCGACGATGTACAGGTAGCCGTCCTCGTCGAGATACCCGATGTCGCCGGCGGAACGGAAGCCGTCCTCGGTCGTCGGCAGGGGCGCCGCCCCGCCCAGGTACCGCGAGCCCGCGGCCATCGGTGACCGCAGGTAGACCTCGCCGTGTTCACCGGGGCCCAGCGGTATCCTTCCGGCGTCGAGAATCCGGATCTCGGTGTCCCGAAAGCCGCGTCCGACGCTGCCCGGATGCGCGAGCCACTCGTCGCCACGCAGCGCGGTGAGTCCCAGGTTCTCGGTCATTCCGTACGCCGTCACGATCTGCTCCGGGCTCAGCAGCTCGAACCAGGTATGCATGAGCGACGGCGGCATCACCGCGGCGCCCTGCAAAACGAAGACGACGCTGGACAGGTCGCGCTGCCGGACGTCGGGCCGCGCGGCGATGCGCGCCAGCATCGTGGGCGTCGCCGTGAAGTTTGTGACCCGGAAGCGTTCGATCAGATCCAAAACGAGTGCCGCGTCGAACTTTTCGAGCACCACCAAGTGGTCACCGGCCAACAGGAAAAAGAACGTGGCGAAGCCGTTGGTGTGATACATCGGCGCGGGCACCATGATCGTCTGCGGCTGCGCCACCGGCGTCCAGTTCGACAGGAACGGCTCGCCGTGCTGCGGCGTCCACAGCGAGGGTGCCAGGCTGAGGATCACCTTCGGCACACCGGTCGAGCCGCTGCTGCAGATGCCGTTGGCGTTGGGGGAAACGACTGGGGGCAGCGGGGTTTCCGGCTCGGCGGCCGCCCGCGCGTCCAGCTCCCAGCGGGTTTTTTCGTCGACGACGACCGCGGGGTCGATGACCTCGCGCACCCGGTCTCGCTCCCACTCGGGCAGGTCCCAGTGCATGGGCACGGGAACCGCGCCGATCTTCCAGCACCCCAGCGCGGCGAGCATCAGGTGCTGGGAGTTCGGGATCGCCAGCGCCACAAGGGAGCCGACCCCCGCGCCGCCGGCCGCCAGCGCGCGACCCCACTGGTTGGCGCGGGCGTCGAGTTCACCGAAGGTCAGCGTGCTCGCGGTGCCGTCGAGCGCGACGACCGTCACCGCCTTGTCGTCGGGGCGTTCCTCGGCGAGCTGCTGAAGCTTGGCGCCGAACGGGATCCCTTCCTCCAGCGGATTGGGGCCCGCCTCGGACGCGACTTGCTCGGTGCTCATGCGCGCCGCTCCTCCTCATCGCTGCGCTCTGCATCGTCGCCGGCGCGGCTCACGCCGATACCGGCCCGCTGAACAGCGTCTCCAGGTGGCCGTCCCGGACGTCGGGTATCAAGCGCAGCGCGAGCGCCTCGGCGCTCAACGGCAACCGGATCAGCGGTTGGGTGTGCCGGTCGAGCACGCTGACGTCGGACTCGTCGCAGAAGCCCAGGGCGCCGAGCAGTTGATGCGAGGTCCGCAGCACCTGCCGCGCGGTGTCGGCGGCCTTGTATCGCAATACCAGCGCGTCGGCCGAATGCACCTGCACAGGCAGGGATTCCGGCCGGCAGATGGTGTACTTGGCGAGTTCGTGCAGGCCGCGCACCCCGACGGCGGCGTCGGCGACCGCGAACCTGACGGCCTGGAAATCGGCCAGCGGCTGGCCGAACTGGACCCGCGCGCGCACGTGTTCGGTGACGATGTGCAGCGATTGCTGCAGGGCTCCCAGAATCCGCCATGATCCCAGCACGAGATGAAGGTTAACGTCGCCGGCCGGGACGGTTCCGTCGGGTGCGCTTAAGGTGGCGGGCACCAGAAACGGCCCCAGCTTGGCGTTCGTCCGCACGCCCGGTTGCGGGTGGTACCGAGCGCCGTCCAGGTCGGCGGCGATCCAGTCACCGGGCAGGTCGCCGTGATCGATGCGCGGCGCTTCGGGATTGACCAGGGTCAGTCGGGCGCCGTCGATCGCCAGTAGCTCCTCCACGACGGGGTAGGGCAGCGCGTTTGCGCCGGCGGCCTGGCAGAGCACCGCGGCGGCAAGCAAGTCGTCGGCCTCCGACCGTACGTCGAGTTCGAACGCGCCGACGTCGGTCAGGGCGCTGCGTGCCGCGTCGCGCACGCTGTCGTCGGCCTCGGCGCGCAGCGCCGCCGGTGGGCCGCCCACCCGGGCGAGCCGCTTGGTGGCGACGGCGGCGAAGTCGCTGATATCTTGTGGCAGTTCGGTTTTCACCGATGGCCTCCCAGAACGTCGCGTGCCACCAGCATTCGCTGCACCTCGATGGTGCCCGATGCCACGGTGGCGGCCTGTGCGTAGCGCCAATGGTCTTCGATGGCCCCGTGCAGGGGCGCCGACGAGCCGCTGTCCAGCGCGAACGGGCCCAGCACGTCGAACAGCAGCTCGGCGACCTGCTGATCGCACGTGGTGGTGGCGATGCGGGCGGCACTGGCCGCCGCCCCCGCCGACGGGTCGTCCTGCAGTGAGATGGCCCGATATGCCAGCAGCCTGGCCACCCGCAGGTCGACCAGCGCCCGAGCCCAGCGGGCGCGAATCGATTCGGGCAGCGCGTCCCAGCCGTCGCCGAGTTGTTTCTGCAGCCGGTCGAGCAGGGACTCGCACCGCGCGTAGCGCGCGATGCCGACCCGCTCGAACGCCAGCGCTTCCCGCATCACCCGCCAGCCGTCGCCGACCTCGCCGAGGACGTCACCGGGGAACGCCTGCACGTCATCGAGGAACATCTCGTTGAGGTGATGCGGTCCCAGCATCGACGGGATCGGCCGAACGGTGAACCCGGGCCGGTCCATGGGTATCAGGAACAGGGTGAGCCGCTTGGCCTTTGGCGCGTCGGGATCGGTGCAGGCCGCCAGCACGCACCAGGACGCCATCTGGGCGTACGAGGTCCACACCTTCTGGCCGGTGATGCGCCACCCGTCCCCGTCCGGCACCGCGCGGGTGCGCAGCGAGACGAGGTCGGTTCCGGCCTCGGGCTCGGAAAAGCCTTGGCACCAGATCACATCGCCGGACGCGATGGCCGACAGGTGCTTGGCCTTTTGTTCGTCCGTGCCGTAACGCATCAGCGCCGGGCCGACCCAGTTGATCCCCATATACTGCGGGCCGCGGGGCTCGTGCTGGGCCCACATCTCCTCGCGCAGCACGGTCTGCTGCCAGACCGAACCACCGCCGCCGCCATGCTCTTTCGGCCACGCCAGCGCCAGCAGCCCCTCGGTGGCCAACAGCTTGCAGAACGTCTCGGTGGTGGCGAGATCTTGCGGGTTTTCGGTGCAGGCGCCGAGGAAGTCGGCGGGGATGTGGTTGGCGATCAACTCCCGCAGATGATTTCGGAGTTGTCCGGCGTCCTCGCCGAGGTCGTAATCCATCCGAGTCATCCCTTCGGCAGTCCGAGCAGCCGCTCGGCGATGATGTTGCGCTGCACTTCCGACGTTCCGCCGTAGATGGTGGCGGCCAGCGCGTCCTGACGTTCGAACAGCAGATCCGAATCGCTGACCCAATCCTGTCCCTTGGCGACGGCGGCCAGTTCCCAAACGCGTTGCAAGGTAACCGATCCGAGCAGCTTCATGATGTCGGCCTCGGGGCTTGGCCGGCCCGCCAGTTCGTTGCCCAGGGCCCGGTATCCGGTGGCGCGCAGCGCCTCGGCATCGGCCAGCAGCGACCCGAGCTCGGCGCAGATGTCGTCGGTCGGACGGGCCCCGCGCACCGCATCGAGTCCGCGCTTGATCTCGACCCAGTTCATGATCCAGATCATCTGGCGCTCGTGGTGCAGCGACGACAACGCGACGTTCCAGCCGCCGTTGAGCGGCCCGAGCAGGTTTTCCGCAGGAACCTCGACGTCGTCGAGGAAGACCTCGCAGAACGTCTCGTCGGAAATCGAGGCCATGCGGATCGGCTCGATCCGCACCCCGGGCGATTGCAGGTCGAGGATCAGACACGAGATGCCGCGATGCTTCGGCGCCTCGGGGTCGGTGCGCACATACAGGGTGCACCAGCGCGACAGGTGTGCGTGGGTCGTCCAGATCTTGTGACCGTTGACCCGGAAGATGTCCCCGTCACGCTCGGCCCGCGTGCGCAGCCCGGCGAAATCGGACCCCGCTTCCGGCTCGGACATGCCCAGTGCCCACCACTCGTCGCCTCGCAGCAGGGGAACCAGGAGCCGGTCGACCTGGGCGGGCGTGCCGAACTGGCGGATACCGGGCGCGGCGACGCCGGGACCCTGAATGTTGGGCAGCTTGGGCGCGGATCGCAGCGCCGCCTCGATCCGAACCTCCATCGCGTCGCGCAGGCCGAGCGAGCGGCCACCGTGCTCGCGGGGCCAGGTCGGCTGGATCCAGCCGGCCTCGAAGGACGCCCGCTGATAGTCACGCCGCAGCGGCAGGTCCCAGCGGTATTCGCGGTAGTTCTCGTAGTAGTCCTTCGGCAGGAATTCCGTGAGCCACGAGCCGAATTCGTCGACTATGGATTCCACGGCGGTCATCCGCTGCACCCCGCGAACCGGCGGCCCACCTCGTGGTAGAGCGCGCGGCTGTCACCCAGCATCGCCGCGCCCTGCCAGGCGTGCCGGACGTAAAGGTGGATGTCGTGTTCCCAGGTCTGCCCGAGGGCACCGTGTACCTGCACCGCGGTCCGCGCGCAATTGACCGCCGCTTCGCCGGCCGCCGCCTTGGCCAGCGCGGCGACGGTCCAGGCGTCACCCGGGTCCGGATCGGCCAGCCGGGCCGCCGCCGAGTAGGTGAGGCTGCGCGCCCGCTCCACGCCGACGTGGTTGTCGGCCAGCGCGTGTTTGATGCCCTGGAACGCACCGATCGGCGTGCCGAACTGCCGCCGCGTCTTCGCGTGCTCGACCGCGCGGTGCAGGGCGGCGCTGGCCACGCCGACCAGGTCGGCGGCCGCGGCAACCAGAGGCGCGGCCAGCGCCGATTCGAGCTCCACCGGCGCGGCGGCCACCGGCTCGGCGTCGACCTCGACGTCGGCCACCGGTTGCGCCGGGTCCGTCGACTCGCCCGCCAGCACGGTCACCCCGTCACCGCAGCGCGCGACGACCGCCATGACCTCGTTGTCCGCGTGGGCCAGCGTGACGAGCAGCTCCGCGCGCGACAGATTGGGGACCGCGACCGCCCGCCCGCGCAGCCGTCCCCCGCGCAACGTCATCGGTGCGCCGGGTAGCCGAGACCCTTTCGAGTGGACCGCCAGGGTCGCGACGGCGCCGCCGGCGACGTCGGCGAGCACCGAGTCGAGGCCGCTGGCCCGTAAGGCGCCCGCGGCCAGCCCGACGCTGCTGAGCAACGGGATCGGCGCGATCGCGGCGCCGCATTCCTCGAGGACGACTGCCAGCTCGACGGGTCCGTAGTCGATTGCTTCAGGGGCCGCGAGCTCCGTCCAACCGAGGTCGACGACCGTCTTCCACGGGGCACGCCAGCGCTCGGGATCTACCATCGCCTGGCGGGCGGCATCCGGCGGACACTCGGTGCGCAGGATGCCGCGCACGGTGTCGCGCAGCGACAGCTGCTCCGAAGTCAGTCCGACATCCATAAGACCCCTAACATAATAAAAATAGTAAACTAGCGCCGCTGTTGCAATCGGCGCGAGCATAGGTGGGCACATGGTCGAGTGGTATCTGTTCCTGCCCCAAGTACGGTTGTCGGCCGCCGACATCACAGAGCGGACGCTTCATGCCGAGGCCGCCGGTTTCGACGGGGTGGCGTTCATCGATCACCTCGAGGCGCCCGGGCTGCCCGACGAAACCATATGGGAGGCAATGGGCATCGCCACCTGGGTCGCGGCCAGGACGGAGCGGCTGCGGATCGGCCACCTGGTGCTCTGCGACGCGTTCCGGCATCCCGCCATGCTGGCCAAACAAGCCGTCACCCTCTCGGACGCGTCGAACGGCAGATTCGACCTCGGCCTCGGCGCGGGCTCCTGGCCCGCCGAGTTCACCAGATTCGATGTGGGTGAGCAGGATCCGAAGGCCAGGGTGGCACAACTCGGGCGCCACATCGAGCTGATCCGGCAGTACTGGGGCGACGCGCCGGGGGAGGCCGTGCAAGTCCCGCGCAGGTCCCATCCGATACCGCTGCTGCTGGGCGGCACCGGACCCCGGATGATGGAACTCGTTCGTAAATACGCGGATTGGTGGAATCTGCCGGCCAACCACCTCGACAAATTGCCCGAGCTGGCCCCGGCCGCAGGCACGGCGCGCGTGTCGATGCAGCAGATGGTGGGATTTGTCCGGACAGGCAGCGACCCGGACAAGGTGCGCGAGGTGAGCACCCGGCGATTCGGCAACCTCGGTTCGGGACTGGTCTGTGGTGCTGCCGACGAGCTGATCGCGCACTTCGGCGGTCTGGCCGCCCAGGGCGTCGAGCGGTTCTACGTGTGGTTCGCCGATTTCGCCGCCCCGGAATCCCTGCGCGAGTTCGGCGAGTCGGTGATCAAGGGGTTCGCTGGCGCCGGCGGCGGGCTTCCGTAGGCACGACCGGCGGCCGCGCGAACGGACCGCGCTGCACGGCCGAGAGCCGGATCTCCGGCAGGTCGACCGACGGGTCGACGGTGTCCAGCCAGGCGACCGCCTCGGCGACGTCGGACACCTGGATCGCGTACATCTCGAAGGGAACGTCCTGCAGCATCTCGGTTTCCACCGGGCCGGGCGTCACGATGTGCACGGCGATCCCGTCACGGTCCACCTCGAGCGCCAGGGCGCGGGCGAACGCATTCATGCCGGCTTTCGACGCGGAGTAGGCGGTGCGGGCCATCATCGGCTCATGCGCCGCCGACGACGAGATGAACACGAACCGTGAGCCCGCGCGCATCCGGGGCAAAGTGGCGGCCGTGACCACGAAGCAGGAATCCAGGTTGGCCGAGATGATGGTCCGCCACTGGTCGAATGTCTGCTTGCGCGCGTACGTTCCGCCGAGGGTGCCGGCCGCGTGCACGACGAGGTCGATCCGCTCCAAACCGCTTATGGCAGAAGCGAACCCGTCGGGATCGGACGCGTCGGCGACGATGTGGCGGGCGCTGAGTTCCTCGGCGGCCGCGCGGAGCGGGGCCTCGCGCCGCGCCGAAAGCACCACGTCGTAGCCGAGCTCGCTGAGCTTGCGGGCGCATCCCTTCCCGATCCCGCCGCTGCCGCCGGTGACTAGTGCCGTTCGCATCGACGTCAGGTGCGCCGGACGTCCCGCGGGCGCGACCCCGAACGTGAAAGAGCCTGCGGCGACAGCGCGTAGATGCGTTGATCCGGCCTGCCCGACAGCACGTAGGTCTGCGCGTCGGCGAGGTGGCGGCCCGCGATGCGGCGGGCGCGGTCGACGTCACCCTCGGCGATGGTGTCGGTCAGCTTGATGTGGGTGGCGAGCACGGCGCGGCGCTGTGTCAGCGAGGGGTAGGTGCCGCGCGCCGAGCTTTCGTCGGCCCACTGCTGCTCGTGGCTGGTCCACAGCGTCTCCAGGCTGCCGACCACCGCGATGATGGTGTGATTTCCGCAGCCACGGACCACGAGATCGTGGAATTCACGGCCGATTTCGGTGAAGAGCCGCCCGTCGTCGAGGTTTTCCGCCATCGAGTCGTTGACCCGCTTGAGTTCCGGCACCAGCGTGTCCGCCCGGTCGGGGCGTTGGGCGGCCAGTGCGGCGCAGGCGGGCTCGAGTTCCCGCAGCGCGAAGCCGAGGTCGGCCACCTGGACAGACTCGCTCTGCAGCAACAGGCCGAGCATGTAGGCCGCGCTGGTCTTGGCGGGCGCGTGCACCACCGCGCCGCCGCGGTTGCCCCGCCGCACCGAGACCAGGCCCTCGGTCTCTAGGATCCGCAGCGCCTCGCGCAGGGAGACCAGGCTGACGTTGAACTGCTCGACGAGCACCTCCTGGCGCGGCAGCAGGTCGCCGTCGGCGAGCTCACCGTCGATGATCTGACGGCGTAACTCGTCGGCTACGATTTCGGCGATCCGCGGCGCCGACAGTCGGCGACGGGCGTCTTGGCCAATTCCCAGGGCGGTCATCCAATCCTCGCGCGTGCTCGACTGGCTTAGCTATTTTAGCAGTAATGGTATAAATAGCCGCGTGAGGCGCGAGCCCGACAGCCGGCCGACACCGCTCGACGGATTGCGTGTCGTCGAGATCAGCGACCGGATCGCCGGCGACTACTGCGGCAAGCTGCTCGTCGACGCCGGGGCGGAGGTGCGCACAATCGAACCGCCGCAAGGGGATTGGTTGCGGCGGTACTCCGCCAGCTGTTCGCCCGTCCCGGAGGGCCAGGCAGCCCCATTTTTCGGCTACCTCAATGCCGGCAAGCGCAGCCTGACCGTCGCCGCGGACTCCGAACGCTATCGCGCCGAGCTGGCCGGCGCCGACGTCGTGGTGGTCACCGCGGGCCGGTCACGGGCCGCGGCGCTGGGCATCGACCCACAGCGGCTGTTGGGCGATTCCCCGCGCGCGATCGTCGTCACGATCTCCGACTTCGGTTGGACCGGACCCTACGCCGAGCGCGCCGCGAGCGAATTCACGTTGCAGGCTTGGGCCGGCTCGCCCGGCTTTCGCGGCGACCCCGCCGGGCCACCGATCGCGATCGGCGGCGACCTGGGGGAGTACATGGGCGGCGTCTACGCGGCGTTCGGCGCGCTGGCGCTGCGTCGCCGAGTCGAGCGTGGCGGCCCGGGCGAGCATCTCGACCTGTCGATGCTCGAGGCGATGACCGCGATGCAGAGCAGCGAATGGTTGCATTCTCAGCTGCTGCGAGTTCCGCCCGTCCGCCGCACGCTGGAGGTGCCCTCGATCGAACCGGCCAAGGACGGCTACGTCGGCATCACCATGGTCACCGGGCAGCAATGGCTCGACTTCTGCGCGATGGTCGAGTGCCCACAGCTGGAGGAGATCGAACAGCTGCGGTTTCAGATCGGGCGGTGGGCCTACCGCGACCTGATCCGCGAACACATCGGCCCGTGGCTGGCCGAACGCACCGTGGCGGAGATCGTCGAACTCGGTCAGCTCTTCCGGTTGCCGATCGCGGCGCTGGGCAACGGCTCCACCATCCGCGACATGGAGTACGCGCGGGAGCGCGGGGTGTACACGCACAACCCGGCCGGCTTTCACCAGCCGCGCCCGCCGTGGCTGATGGCGGCGTGCGCGCCCGCGGCGCTGGGCGCCACCCCCGCGCCGGGTGAGGCCAACGACGAACCAGCTTGGGCGAGAAGCGAATCCGATCCGGTGCCCACTTCGCGGGGTCTGCCGCTGGAGGGCCTGCGCATCGTCGACCTGACGGCGTTCTGGGCCGGGCCGGCCGCGACCCACCTGCTCGCCGCGTTCGGCGCCGACGTCGTCAAGGTGGAGTCCATCCAGCGACCCGACGGCATTCGCTACTCGGGCGGGATGCGCACCGATGTGGACGACTGGTGGGAGTACGGCTGGGTGTTCCACGCGATGAACACCAACAAGCGTTCCGTCACACTGGATTTGGGCTCGGCTCGCGGACGCGCGGTGTTTCTGGATTTGGTCACCGGCGCCGACGTGGTGATCGAGAACTTCTCACCGCGGGTGATGGACCAGTTCGGCCTGACCGCAGACGTGCTGCTGGAGGTCAACCCGAAACTCGTCGTCGCCCGGATGCCGGCGTTCGGCCTGGACGGTCCGTGGCGTGAACGCGTCGGATTCGCCCCGACCATGGAGCAGATCGCGGGCCTGGCCTGGGTGACCGGGTTGCCGGACACGCCACCGGTGACGCCGCGCGGAGCGTGCGATCCGCTGGCCGGCGTGCACGCCGCGTTCGCCGTGCTGGCCGCGCTGAACTTCGCCGAACGCACCGGCACCGGCCAGCTGCTCGAGCTGCCGATGTTGGAAACGGTGCTCAACGCCACCGCGATACAGGCGATCGAAGCCGAGGTGTTCGGGGTGACGCTGGGTCGGCGCGGCAATCGTGGTCACGGGGAGGCGATCCAGAACATCTATCGGTGCGCCGGTGACGATGACTGGATCGCGCTCACGGTGCGCGACGACCGGCAGTGGCAAGCCCTGGTGGACGCGATGGATCGTCCCGCCTGGTGCGACGAGGGCCTGGCGACCGTGGCGGGGCGGCGGGAGCGCGCCGACGACATCGATCGCCGGCTGCGGGATTGGTTCGCCGCGCAAGCGCTGGAACCGACGGTGGAGCGGTTGGCCGGCGCGGGCGTTCCCGCCGCGCCGGTCGTGTCGCCGTCGTTGGTGACCGAGAACCCCCAACTACGCGACCGGGGATTCCTGGAGGCCCTGAACCATCCGAGCACCGGGCCGGGCCTGTATCCGTGCCCGCCGTTCGCGAAGCTGGCCGGCCAGGACAAGTGGCTGCTACGCCCGCCGCCGCGGCTAGGCGAGCACAATGGGCAGGTACTGCGCGATCTGTGTGGACTGACCGACGACGAGCTGGCAAACCTGGCCAGCGACAAAGTGATCGGGACCCGCCCGGCGGGCCTCAAAAGATAACAGTGAGGAGGTCGCCTGATGCGCGTTACGGTCGACGAGAACCTGTGTGAGGCCAACGGCTTTTGCGAATCGCTCGCCCCGGAGGTGTTCGAACTGGGAGACGAGGACGTGGTGCAGATCGCGGACGGTCCGGTGCCGCCGCGGCTGGAGATCGATGTGCGCGCCGCGGTGGACCAGTGCCCCAAGGCCGCGCTACGGCTGATCGACTGACGGGCGCCACCATGTCGGCGGCGCACCGTAGAGTGCGGGCATGCCGCCGAGGGACATGTCCAGGTACGCCGCGATGCGCCCCTACTTCGAGGTCGTCGCTGACGCCCTGACGGGGTTGGTCGACGGGACCGACTTCTTCGACATGCACGCCGAGGATGTGGTGGTCGAGTACGTCATCACCGTCCCGGATTACCCGCGCCGCATCGTCGGCCGCGAGGCGCTGGCCGAGCTGTACGCCGACTACGGGGAGTCGATCGTCCAGAGCGGCAGCAGCGACGTGTACCGCTATTACGACCCGGAGAAGTCGGTGGTGATTCTCGAGTACACCATGCACGGCACTGTGGTGCGCACCGGTGCGCCCTACGTCAACCGCTTCATCTCGGTGATCGCGGTCAAGGACCGCAAGATCGTGCACTGGCGCGACTACCTGGACCCGTTGGCCGTGTTCGCCGCGTTCGGCGACGCGCCGGCGCCCTATTGAGTTACCGCCGCTCTCCCAGCGAAATCGCCATCTCGTCATAGATCGACATGTTGGTGAGCAGATTCGGATAGGCCACCTTGGCCGGACCGAGGGCGATGTCGTCGCAGCGCAGCAGCAGTTCGTCGAAGACCGCGCGTAGTTCGGCGCGCGCCAGCATGGCGCCCAGGCAGTGATGCGGTCCGCCGCCTCCGAATGCCACATGCGGGTTGGGCTGACGCGCGATGTCGAACGTGAACGGGGAGGGGAACACCTCCTCGTCGCGGTTGGCCGAGCGCAGCATGGACACCACCCGCTCGCCCTTCGCGATGTGCTGGCCGTCCATCTCGACGTCGACCTTGGCGGTGCGCGTCCAGTAGGCAACCGGTGACGCCCAACGCAATACCTCCTCGACGGCGCTCGGCCGCAGCTCCTCCCGCGCGCGGTACCGCTCGATCTGCTCGGGGTTCTCGACGAACGCCTGCAGCCCAATCGCCAACGCGTTCTTGGTGGTGTCGCTGCCGGCGAATGTCAGCACGAAGAAAAAGAACTCGAGTTCGTTGGCGGGCAAGCTGAATTCCTCGCCGTCCTCGCCGGTGATCACGGCGGAGGCCAGTGTGCTCCAGATGTCATCGGTGGGACGGCGCCGCTTCTCCGCGGTGAGTTCCATCGCGTACCCGAAGATGGTGGCGTAGAGATCGGTGTAGTCCTGAAAGGTCGGCCGCGCCCCGGGCGCATTGGCTTTCAGGATGCTGTCCAGGCAATCGAAGATCCGCGGCCGGTCTTCTTCCGGTATGCCGATGATGTCGCCGATGACCGTCATCGGCAGCGCGTCGGCGACGTCCTCGATCCAATCGCCGCCGCCCTCGGCGAGTAGGCGGTCGATCATCCGCGCGGCGCGCGCCCGGATGCCGTCCTCGAGTTTGGCGATCGCGCGCGGGTTGAACGCGTTGGATATCAGCTTGCGGCGCTTGTTCAGATCCGGGGGGTCCATGTTGATGATCGTCGGGTACGACGAGAACATCCCGACCGGCTGGATGAGCGGGCCGTCGACCGCGGTGAAGGAATCCGTATCACGATGCAGGCGCACCGCGTGCCGATGCTTGGTGGCCACCCAGAATTCACGGTGGACGGTCTTGGAAAAGAGCTGAGTGACACCCGGGGTCATCTCGTGCCGGAACAGCGGGCGGGAGCGTCGCAATTCGGCGAACAGCTCGTCGGGAAAACCATTGCGCCACAAGGCAAGATCGGATAGATCCACCGCCGCAGCCGTCATCTGAACCCCGCTTCTAGCGCAATGCGGGCACCTTACCGGCGCCGCGTTGACGTTCAATGCTTAAGATAGTAAAAATAGAGCCTATCGTCGAACCCGCTGGGAGGGGTCGTGACGGATACAATTTCGGACTCGGCATCAGAGTCGGCCGCAGATCCTTCGGAGCGTGAGTTCGGGCAGGCCGGCATCGCCCTGTCTACCTACCGGTTCCCGACGGGCTGGTTCATCGTCGCGTTCGGCTCGGACCTGCCTCCCGGTGAGGTCAAGCGCGCGCACTACTTCGGCGAGGAGTTGGTGCTCTTCCGCACCGAATCCGGCCAGGTGCATGTGATGGACGCGTACTGCCAACACCTCGGCGCCAACCTCGGCGTCGGCGGCACTGTCGAGGGCGAGAACATCGTCTGTCCCTGGCACGGCTGGCGGTGGCGCGGCGACGGCACCAACGCCCTGATCCCCTACAGCAAGATCGGCTGCAAGAACAACGTCCGCATCCGCACCTACCCGAGCATGGAGTGGTACGGGTTCATCCTCGCGTGGCACGAGCGGCATGGGCGCGCGCCATACTGGCAGCCGCCGGTGCTGCCCGAGCTCGAAACCAACGAGTACTACCCGCTGCACCCGCACACGCAGATGCTCAACCGGGTCAAGGTGCACCCGCAGATGATCATCGAGAACGCCGCCGATCCCTACCACGTGCAGTACGTGCACAAGGCCGCCAATCCCGCCACCACCTCGTCGTTCGAGGTCTCCGGATACCACCTGCACGCCACCGTCAACGCCCATTTCGGCGGCGGTCGCGCCTCGACCTGGCTGACCCCGAACGGGCCGGTCGACGCCAAGATCATTTACGACAACTACTCGCTGGGATTGGGCCTGGTTCGCTTCCCCAGCGAGCTGGTGGCCACCGTGCAGGTGACCGGGCAGACGCCGGTCGACGAGGACTACACCGACTACTTCTACACGCAGGCTTCGATTCGCGAGCCCGGCGACACCGGCGACGCACCCACCGGCCGCGCCGCCAAGTTCCTGGCGCTGCAGCAAGAGGTCATCAAGCAGGACTTCTTCACGTGGGAGAACATGAAATACCTCGAAAAGCCCAACCTGGCACCCGAAGAGGCGCACGACTATGCCGCCCTTCGCCGCTGGGCGCACCGCTTCTATCCGGGCCCGGAGCCGTCGCCGTCCGACTTCGGCTACACCGCCGAGGGCGAACCCGACCCGGCGGCCGCGAAAGCCTGATGCCGGGACCGTCGGATTTCGGCGTCGACAGCTTCACCGTGCCGGCCGTCCTGGATCGGCGGGCGGAGCAGCACCCTGACCGGGTGATGATGTCGATCGCCGGCGTGGACGTGACGTTCGAGGAGATGCGCCAGCGGTCCCGCGCGGCGGCGCACGTGTTGGCCGGTTTGGGCGTCGGACCCGGCGATTGCGTGGCGCTGTTCACCGCCACCTGCCCGGAATGGGTGTACTTCTGGCTGGGCGCGGCGCGCATCGGCGCGGTCAGCGCGGCGGTGAACGCCGCGAACAAGGGCGATTTCCTGCTGCACACGCTGCGGTTGTCGCGGGCCAAGGTGATTCTCACCGACACCGAGCGCCGGCCCCGGGTCGACGAGGTCGTCGGGCAGCTGGACACGGTGACCGGCGTTGTGGTGCAGGATGATTCGCTCACCGCCACGTTGCACCTCGACGCCGACGTTCCGGTGACCGAAAGCCCGGTCGGCCCGGCCGACGTGGGGGTGTTGTTTTTCACCTCCGGCACCACCGGGCCGTCGAAAGCGGTTGCCACGACGTGGCATTACCTGTTCTCGGTCGCCGCTACCGCCGCCGCCGCGTGGGAATTCGGCCCGGGGGAGGTGCTGTGGACGGCGATGCCGCTCTTCCACCTCAGCGCGGCGCCCAGCGTGCTGGCACCGATGCTGGTCGGCGGAACGACCGTGTTGGCCAAGGCGTTTCATCCCGGCCAGGTGTGGGACGACATCCGCGCCCGCGGCGCCGTCGGATTCGCCGGTGCCGGCGCCATGGTGTCGATGCTGCGGAACCTGCCCTCGGATCCGCGTGACGCGCAGCTCCCACTGCGGTTCATCTCCGCCGCGCCCATCGACGCGGACTCCTACCACGAGATCGAAAAGCGTTACGGCTGCCGAATCGTCACGATGTACGGCATGACCGAGGCCTTTCCGGTCGCTGTCAAGGGCGTTTCCGACGAAGGCGTGCCCGGGACCTCGGGCCGGCCGAATCCGAATTTCGAGGTGCGCATCGTCGATGAGCGCGGCGACCCGCTGCCGCCCGGCGCGGTCGGCGAGATCGCCTGCCGTCCCAGGCACCCGCATGTGATGAGCGAGGGCTACGTGAGCGAGGGCTCGCGGGTGGAGCCGCACCCGGAGTGGTTTCGCACCGGCGATTTGGGCAGACTCGACGCCGATCGGAACCTGACATACGTGGACCGCATCAAAGACTCGTTGCGCCGGCGCGGCGAAAACATTTCCTCGGTCGAAGTGGAGGCCGTCGTCGTGCGCCATCCGGCGGTGGCCGAAGCCGCAGCGGTCGGGGTCCCCAGCGACTTGGGCGAAGACGACATCCTGTTGATCGTGACGCTGCGCCCCGGAGCGGACCTGGACTACGCGGAGTTGCTTGACTTCTGCACCGCCCGGATGCCGTACTTCTGCGTCCCGCGATTCGTCGAAGTGGTGGATGAACTGCCCAAGAACGTCATCGGACGAGTGCGTAAAGACGTGTTGCGCGGTCGCGGACTGGGTCCGGGCGCCTGGGATCGTGAGAAAGCGGGGTATATCGTTCGCCGGTAAGTTACGTTAATGTTACGTAATCGTCGGTAAGTTAATTTATTGTTACGTAACTACCCCTTGGTGGGCGTCATCCAAGAGAGGCTGCACAGCACATGACCATGACCTATCAGGAACAGCAGATGCTCCAGGCCGCCACGGCCCGCGCTGCCATTCTGGATCTGACCGCCCGACACAACAGGGCCTACTCCGACGGTGACCGCGACCGCTGGATCGCTACGTTCCGCCATGCCGGCGCCAGCTACACCCGCGATGGCGACCTGTTCACCGATCTGCGCGCGGCCTTCGACGGCGGCGACGGGCAGCGCCTGGTCACCCTCGACCACGAGATCCGCATCGACGGCATCAACGCGAGCATGCGTTGCGTCGCGGTGCTGTTCGCCGCGATGTACGGCGACACCACCCTGCGGGCCACCGGAACGTTCCGGGACACGCTGATCTACGAGCGCGGCGCCTGGTACTTCACTTCCCGTGCGCTCGAATGGGATTCGGTGCCCAGCCGGCATCCGCTCGTCATGTGAGTGGGGATCACGACCTCAGCTACCAGTTAGCCTTTGGTAGCTACGAAGACGCGCTGCGCATGGTCGGCGCGAAGAGCGAACCCCGCACCGCGGCGACCCCCGTCAGCGGCGCACGCATCCAGCTTTTTGCCGCGATGGTCCACGACGGGAACCGATCGTATTGGGATGCGGAGTTTGCCCGGGAGAAGTGGGGCGGCCTGCTCGCCCCGCCGGCTCTCCTGATGGGTTGGCTGATCCCGCCGCCCTGGCAGCCGACGGGCAGACCGCCCGTGGCCTCGGTGGTGCTGCGGGTGCCGCTGCCCGGCACCACGTTCATCAACGCGGCCAACGACGTCGAGTTCCTGCGGCCCATCGTCGAGGGAGACGTGCTCACCGCCGTCGAGGAGCTGGTGTCGGTGTCACCGGAGAAGCGGACTCGGCTGGGGGTCGGTCATTTCGTCGAGACGCTGGAGACGTATACCCGTCAGGACGGCGCCGTGGTGGCCACGTGCCGAAACACCCTGTTCCGGTTCACCCCGGACGGCGCCTCGTGACCGACTTGGACTGGAACACGATCGACGTCCCCGCTGACTTGCCGGAGGTGGTCGATCACATCAGCTATCAGCGAGTGGTCGAGAACGCCGGAGCGACATGGGACTATTTCCCGGGACATTTCGACCCCAGTTATGCCCAAAATCAAGGCAACCCAACGATCTACGTCAACACCATGCACCTTGCCGGGTTTGCCGATCGGGTCGCCACCGACTGGGCGGGCCCGAGCAGCCGTGTGGTGCGCCGCTCGATGCGGCTGGTCGGTTCGGTGTACGCGGGGGACACGATGATCGGGCGCGGGCGGGCTCTGACCAAGCGGCGGGACACCTCGGTGGGTCCGCCGCGCTGCCTTGTTGACATCGAGATTCAGGTGACCAATCAGCATGGCGCCCTGTGCTGTCCGGTCGAGCTCACGCTGCAGATGCCCGAATGCCGTGGCGATAGATGACGTAGCCGAACTGCACCTCGCGGCGTGCCGGCGGTTCAGCGAGGCTGTCGCCGCAGCGGAGGGCAGGTGGGACCGTCGCTCACCGTGTGATGCCTGGGACGCCCGAGGGGTTCTCGAGCACGTGATCGGCTTTCACGACATGCTTCTCCTGCGGCCCGTCGGGCTGAAACCCGACCGGCCCCGGGACGATCCGCAGGCGCGTTGGCAATTGACCTACGACTCGCTGACAGGGGCGCTCGAATCCGGTAGCGCGACGCGGCTGGACGCCTACCGGCTGATGCCGAACCTGACCCGCGATGTCGTGGTGCACACCTGGGACCTCGCCCGCGCGGTGGGCGCCGACGATCAGCTGGATCCCGGCTGGTGCGAAAGGTTTTACGCCGCCTTGCCGCCGGACACCCGGGAGCTGACCGGGTCGGGGATGTTCAAGGCGCCGGTTGCGGTGAACGACGAAATCGACGTGCAGGCAAGGCTTCTCGCGCGGCTGGGCCGCGACCCCGCGTGGCGACCCCCCGAGCTATAGCGGCGGCAGCTTGCCCTTGCACACCAGCGTCTGAAGCTCGACGTACTCGTGCAGGCCCTCCGGTCCGAACTCGCGTCCGATGCCCGATTGCTTGAAGCCGCCGAACGGGGCGCCGATGTCGAGGGTGTACATGTTGATGCCGTAGGTGCCGGTGCGGACGCCGGCCGCGATCTCCAAGCCGTGGGCGATGTCGGAGGTCCACACCGAACCGGCCAGACCGTAGTCGCTCTCGTTGGCGATCCGGATCGCGTCGTCTTCGTCGCGGTAGCGCAGCACGGTCAACACCGGGCCGAAGATCTCCTCCCGGGCAATGCGCATGTCGTTGGTGGCGTCGGCGAACAACGTCGGTCGCACGTACCAGCCGCGCCCCGACGGATTCTCCTCGCCGCCGACCACCACGCGGGCCCCTTCTGCCTTGCCCGATTTGATGTACTCCTGCACCCGACGTTGTTGCCGTTGCGCGACAAGGGGTCCGATGTCGGTGGCCTCGTCGCCCGGATCGCCGACGTTGAGCGCCGACATCATTTCGGCGAGCGCGTCGACGACCTCGTCGTGTCGGCGATCGCTGACCAGGATGCGGGTCTGCGCGACGCAGGCCTGGCCATTGTTCATCAGGCCGGCGGTTTTCAGCCCCGCCGCCGTCTTGGCGATGTCGGCGTCGTCGAGAATGATGGCCGCCGACTTGCCGCCCAGCTCCAGGCTGTAGCGCTTCAGCTGCTCGCCGCAGAGCGCGGCGATGCGGCGCCCGACGGCGCTGGAACCCGTGAACGCGATCTTGTCCACACCGGGATGGCGGACCAGCGCCTCGCCGATATCCGGTCCGCCCGGCAGCACCGAGACCACCCCGTCGGGCAGGTCCAGTTGTTCGATCATTTCGGCCAACCACAAAGCGTCCAAGGGCGTTTCGGGCGCGGGCTTGATAATCACGGTGCAACCGGCGATCAGCGCCGGGATCAGCTTGGGCATGATCAAAAACTGCGGCACATTCCACGGCACGATCGCCCCGACCACCCCGACCGGTGCCCTGCGCAGGTGCACTTCCCCGAGCACGCCCTGGCGGCGCTCCGTCCAGGGAAAGTCGCGTGCGGCGGCCAGCGCGAGGTGGATCAGCGAGGCAGCGGCGGCCCCTTGGCCGAGCCGGCTGAAACTGCGCGGAGAACCCATCTCGTCGGTGATTAGGTCGGCCATCTCCTCGATGTGGCCGCCGTAGATCCCGGCGAGCTGCTCGACCTTGGCCATCCGATCGGCGTGGGTCATGCGGGGCCAGGGGCCGTGGTCGAAAGCGTTTCGTGCGGCGGTGACTGCGGCGTCGACCTCCTCGGGCCCGGCCACCTGGACGTGGCCGACCGGCTCTTCGGAGTGCGGCGAGATCACGGCGAGCTGTTGTGGGTTGGCGAGCTTGCGCCACTGCCCCCCGATGAAGAGTTCGTTATAGGAACGATGGCCGGGATTGTCTGTCATCGGGACACTTCCTCGGGGAATGGGACCGCGACCGCAATTTCGCTATTGACGCTAACATAGTGAAAAAAGCAGGCTGGCGCCGTGGCAAGGAAGCGACATGGATAGCGACTGGCGCACTTACCCGTTCCGGTTGGTTCCCGGGGATCCCCAGTTGGACTTCCCCGCCGCCGAAGGCGAACATGCCGACCAGGAGTCGGACACCTGGTTCATCGCCGGGCAGCTCGATGCCGCCGAGAGCGGCCGCTCGTTTGCCTTCCTGACCATCTTCAACAAGAACCGGCCGGGCGGAACGATCGTGGCGGATTTCTACACGATGGCGCTGTTCGACCTGGACACCGGTGACTACGGCACCTATACGGACTACGACATGCCGCCGGCCAATATGGAGCCGGGGGCCCAGCGCAAGCTGAGCATGGCGCCGGGTTACCTCGACCTGAGCTACCACAGCGGCGCGGGAACCGCGTCGTGGAGCGCCTGCCGCAACGGCGACGGGGAGTTGCTGCCGTTCACGTATCGCGTCAGCCTGGTGGGCCAGGACCACTCCGGCCGGCCGATGCGGCTCGACCTTGCCGTAACCCCAACGCGGGCACCGACGCCGGTCGGTGCGTCGACCTACAACGGGAAGATCGTCTGCTTCGGCCAAAGCGACACGTACTCGTATTTTCAGACGGGAATGGCGATGACGGGGACGCTGCGCTGGGGAGACGTCGTCGAGCAGGTCTCCGGTAGCGGCGGGCACGTCGACCGGCAGTGGTTCCCGAAGTACGCCGGCGGCGGGGGGAGCGGGGGAGACCCCCGGGCGAGGTCACACGAGTGGCGCACCATCAACTTCGACAATGGCGTGGACCTGAGCATCTGGCGGCAATTCGACCGCACGAACGGCAATGCGCTGCAACCGTTTACCGGTGTCACGACCAGCTACCCCGACCCGGCCACGCCGCCCGACTGCGCCGAAGACGTCGAGATCACGATCCACAGCTACGTGCGGTGGCCGAATTCGGTGCGGCCGCTGGTGCGGCCCGTCGCGTCGGCTCGGTATATGCCGGACCGCCACCGAATCCGCTGCGCCACACTGCAACTCGACATTGTCGGGGAGCCGCTGGTGCCGGCCCCGGCGCATGGCCTGCCGATCGAGTACATGGAAGGTCCCTACCGCTACCAGGGGACGCTGTGGGGCAAACCCGTGACCGGGTTTGCCTTCAACGAGCGCTCGCTCGCCCTGTATCGCGATTGGGAGTTGGTCGAGGTGCTGGCGACCACCGTCGCGAACGTCGAACCGACCGCCTCGGAGCTGCAGACGATCGTCGATCGGGTGGCGCCGTTGATTGCCGCCGGCCGTCGCGGGGAGGCGGTCGAACTGCTGACTGGCGCGGCTTTAGTCGAAAATGGATTGCTGGCAACGGTTCTCGAAGATCTGCTCGCCGTCTTGTCCGACGACACGCCGCGCGAGACTTAATCTACGTACATACCCGGCGGCGTGTCGTGTGCGTGAGTGCAGTGACGCGAACGGCGGACGTCAGCCGCGACCCAACTCGGAAATCGCCCGCGCCCAGGTGATGTGCCGGTGCTGCAGCCCCGGTTCGTTGCGGCCGAACACCAGGTGATCCCTAGCGCCTGACTCGAGGTTCGCCTGCAGGCCCTCGACCAGCCGGTAATCCTCGTCGCGGACCGTGGCGTGGGCGTACTCGAAGACGGCTCGAGCGCCGGCGGCCACGGACTCGTCGGACAGGTCCAGCGGTGTCGAGTTCTGGTGCACGGTGATCGACCGACCGGGCCGGTCGCCCGGGTAGATGCGGAAGAGCTCACCGTTGGCGATCGTCACCGACAGCACGATGTTCGGGAACAGCGCGTAGATCACGACCATGTTGTGGAACGGGTCCCATTGCTCTTCGGGAATATCGTCGAGCTCCAGGATCGTGTTGAGCGGGAAGATCAACCGGTGATGGGGGCCGAACGCGTCGAACACCGTGCAGTTGCTGCGGGCGATGGTGGCAAAGGTTTGCCGATGCACGGTGGCGAAATGGTAGTTCTCCGCGAAGGTGTCGGCCGCCAGCTTCCAGTTGATCGGAAAGTCGAGCACCTTCTCGCCCAACGGGGACCACCGCCCGATGCCCCAGGAATCGAGCTCATCGGCCAGCGGCCCCAGATGCGCGGCGACGTCCAACGCTGCGCCGGGATCCAAAGCGACCCAGAGGAATCCGGCATATTCGGTGGCCGGCAATTCCGTCAAACCATCGGACTTGATCCCCGCCTCCGGGAACCCCTCATGTCCCGGAAGCGCCACCAATCGCCCCGTGTTGTCGTACGTCCACGCGTGGTAGGGACACGTGAACCGCTTCGCCGTGCCGCAACCCGTTGCGACCTGTGATTGGCGGTGCAGGCAGACGTTGTCGAACGCCTTGACCGAACCCGCCGACGTGCGCGTCAGCAGGATCGATCGACCCATCACCGTCTTGGTGCAATACGCGCCCGGAGCCGGCAGCTCCGAGACGTAGCCGACCAACTGCGGGCTGGCCAGCAGCATGGCCCGATCCTGTTCGTGTCGCTCGACCGACGTGTAATCCCGTGCGTCGACGCGATGCTGCGACGGGGCGAGGTCGGTCGTCTTGTCACGCGCCAGCTTCAACGCACGCCTCGTCAGGTCGACGAGCTGGTCACGCTCCATATGCCCAGTACAGACCTTGTGACAGTTGTAAGGTCAAGCCGTGGCTGAGCAGTTGCTGATCGGCGACGTTGTGGCCCTGACCGGAATCGCATCGGGCCGCATCCGCCACTACGAGAAAATCGGGTTGCTGCACGCCGAATACCTGAGCAACGGCTATCGCGTCTTCGACGTCGACCAGGTTCTCGAGCTGCTGCGCATCGACCTCATGAGAAGCCTCGGCGTCGGCATCAACGACATCCAGCGCCTGCTCGACGGCGGCCAGACCACCCTTGCCGGGTTGCTGGACGAGCACCGCACCTTGCTGGTGCGCGAGCGTGACCGCCTGGATCAGCTGATCGCGGCGATCGATGCCGCGACCGGCATGGCCGACGCTTCCGATCTCGACGAGCACCTGCTGCGGAGGCTGGCGACGAGGCATCGCGACAGCATCGGCGTCATCGGGAGGCTCACCGCCCCGCTTTCCCCGTCTGTCACCGAGATGTACGCCCAGCTCTTCGACGGGTGGGAGCTGCCGGTTCCCGCTTTGTTCGGGCAGATGGCGTTGCCCCCGGCGGCCAGCACGCTGCTGGAGCAACTGGCCGAGACGCCGGGACATCAAGTGCTCTTCGACCGGCTGCGCAAACTCGCCAACGACGTGGTTGCGTTAGACGAAAGCGATTCCGCGGCAACAGAACTCGCGCGTACCTGGATCGACGCGCAAGTCGCCGACCCGTTGCCCGAAGACGTGGTCGGCGTGCTGCGGCGGGTGCAACCGTTGCTGGTGAATGACCCGGTGATGGTGCAGGGATTCCGGGCCTGGGCCGGATCCATAAGCCCGGCGGCCGCCCATTTCCTTGATGAGATCTCGCGGCAGACCGCCAGCCGCGGCCTGGAGGCCATCATCGTCATCGTGCTGCCCGGCGACGCGTCGCTGTGACGCATATGTGACCGCTGTGATTTGAGTGGTTAATGTGACATGTGATGTTCCTGTCGTACCCTGTGGCATGTGTCGGTCTCGCGCCGTGACGTGCTCAAACTCGCGGCCGCGACCCCGGGCTTGGTAGGGCTGGGCGTCGCGGCGGCGTCGTTGCGCGCCGCGCCGGCGTCCGCGTCGCTGGGCACCCTGCTGGATTACGCGGCGGGCGTCATCCCGGCGAGCCAGATCAGGGCTGCCGGGGCGGTCGGATCCATTCGCTACGTCTCCGACCGCCGGCCGGGCGGCAACTGGATGCTGGGCAAGCCGATCCAGGTGGGTGAAGCCCGTGACCTGAGCAGCAACGGGCTCAAGATCGTCTCGTGCTACCAGTACGGCAAGGGGTCCACGGCCGACTGGCTGGGCGGGGCGGGCGCGGGGCTGCAACACGCGCAACGCGGCATGCAATTGCATGCCGCCGCCGGCGGTCCGGCGAACGCCCCGATCTATGCGTCGATCGACGACGACCCGTCATACGAGCAGTACAAGCAGCAGATAGTTCCGTACCTGCGTTCCTGGGAGTCGGTGATCGGGCACGAGCGCACCGGCGTGTACGCCAACTCGAAAACCATCGACTGGGCGCTGCACGACGGCCTCGGCTCGTACTTCTGGCAACACAACTGGGGCTCGCCGAAGGGCTTCGTCCATCCGGCAGCGAGCCTGCATCAGGTGGAGATCGACAAACGAAGCGTCGGCGGGGTGGGGGTCGACGTCAACGAAATCCTCAAACCGCAATTCGGTCAGTGGGCCTAGGGGCCCAGACGGTCCGACTCCCAGCAAACACTCGTTCGCTCATTTTCGGCCGTAGCGGGTCGGGCCGGCGGGGCTGACGCGGCGTCAACGGCAGTTAAGCGAGCCGATTTTTTTAACATAACGATTACATAACAATCGTGCCTTGATCAGCGCAGTTATAGCTACTCGACCGTAACCACCTGCATGCAGCAGGTTTGTTCGCCGCGCCCGCGCGGGCGGTTAAACCCGGTGTTACCCACGACACGGTTACCCGTGCGTAGAACTCACCAGTAACCGATCAACATGCAAAAAGGGCACTGATCCTTATGACACTCTTAGTAGAGCCGATGCCGTCCGCCGCCCCGCTCGACCATTGGGGTGGCCCGTGACAGCACACCGGCCAGCCGTCCTCCGGCTGTGATTCGACGGGGAATCGACGTTATGGAAAACAGGCCCCCACCGTCGGGAGCGGCCGAACGAAACCGAGACGTAAAGACGCATACAGGGGAGAGATAGAAGGTGACGATCCACGAGCACGACCGGGTGTCCGCCGACCGCGACGAGAACAGCCCGCACAGCGCCCATGCTCTGGTCGACCGCCTGGCGGCCGGCGAGCCGTACGCCATCGCCTTCGGCGGCCAAGGCAGCGCCTGGCTGGAGACCCTCGAAGAGCTGGTGTCGTCGGCCGGGATCGAATCCGATCTGGCAACGCTGGTCGGCGAGGTGGAACTGCTGCTCGAGCCGGTGGCCAAAGAGCTGGTCGTGGTGCGTCCGATCGGTTTCGAGCCGCTGAGGTGGGTGCGCGCGCTGGCCGCCGAGGATCCGGTCCCGTCGGACAAGCACCTGACGTCGGCCGCGGTGTCGATCCCCGGCGTGCTGCTCACCCAGATCGCGGCGGCGCGTGCGCTGGCCCGGCAGGGCATGGATTGGACCGCCACGCCGCCGGTGGCCGTCGTCGGGCATTCGCAGGGCGTGCTCGCCGTCGAGGCGTTCAACGCCGCGGGCGCCCGTGACATCGAGCTACTGGCGCTGGCCCAGCTGATCGGCGCGGCCGGGACGCTGGTCGCCCGCCGGCGCGGGATCTCGGTGCTGGGGGACCGCCCGCCGATGGTGTCGGTGACCAACGCCGACCCCGAACGCATTCGCCGGCTGCTCGACGAGTTCGCCCAGGATGTGCGCACCGTGCTACCCCCAGTACTGTCCATCCGCAACGGTCGCCGGTCGGTCGTCATCACCGGCACCCCCGAGCAGCTCTCGCGCTTCGAACTGTATTGCCGGCAGATCTCCGAAAAGGAAGAGGCCGACCGCAAGAACAAGATCCGCGGCGGCGACGTCTTCGCGCCGGTCTTCGACCCGGTCCGGGTCGAGGTGGGCTTCCACACGCCGCGGCTGGCCGACGGCATCGACATTGTCGGGAGCTGGGCCGAGAAGGTCGGCATCGACGTCGCGCTGGCCCGGAAGCTGACCGAGGCCATCCTGGTGAATGGCGTCGACTGGGTGGATGAGATCACGAGCGTTCACCAAGCTGGCGCCCGCTGGATTCTCGATCTGGGGCCCGGGGACATCCTGACCCGGCTGACCGCTCCGGTGATCCGCGGCCTCGGCGTCGGCATCGTGCCCGCGGCGACCCGCGGCGGACAGCGCAACCTCTTCACCGTCGGTGCCACCCCCGAGGTCGCCCGGGCATGGTCGACCTACGCCCCCGGCGTGGTCCGCCTCCCCGACGGCCGGGTCAAGCTGTCGACGAAGTTCACCCGGCTGACCGGACGCTCGCCTATCCTGCTCGCGGGCATGACCCCGACCACTGTCGACGCAAAGATCGTCGCGGCCGCGGCCAATGCCGGGCACTGGGCCGAGCTGGCCGGCGGCGGGCAGGTCACCGAGGAAATCTTCGCCGACCGCATCGAGGAGCTCTCCGGACTGCTCGAGCCCGGGCGCACCTACCAGTTCAACGCTCTGTTCCTCGATCCCTACTTGTGGAAGCTGCAGGTCGGCGGCAAGCGGCTGGTGCAGAAGGCCCGCCAGTCCGGCGCGGCGATCGACGGCCTGGTGATCAGCGCCGGCATCCCGGACCTCGAGGAAGCCGTCGAATTGATCGGCGAGCTCAACGACGTCGGGATCAGCCACGTGGTGTTCAAGCCCGGCACTGTGGAACAGATCCGCTCGGTCATCCGCATCGCGACCGAGGTGCCCACCAAGCCGGTGATCATGCACATCGAGGGCGGCCGCGCCGGCGGGCACCACTCCTGGGAGGACCTCGACGACCTGCTGCTGGCGACGTATTCGGAACTGCGGTCGCGTCCCAACATCACGGTCTGCGTCGGCGGCGGCATCGGCACCCCCGAGCGGGCGGCGGAGTACCTGTCCGGCCGTTGGGCCGAGGCCTACGGCTTCCCGTTGATGCCGATCGACGGCATCCTGGTCGGCACCGCGGCGATGGCGACGCTCGAGTCCACGACGTCGCCGTCGGTCAAGCGGATGCTGGTGGAAACCACGGGCACCGACCAGTGGATCAGCGCCGGAAAAGCCCAGGGCGGCATGGCTTCCAGCCGTAGCCAGCTCGGCGCCGACATCCACGAGATCGACAACAGCGCCTCGCGGTGCGGCCGGCTGCTCGACGAGGTCGCCGGCGACGCCGACGCGGTCGCCGAGCGCCGCGACGAGATCATCGCGGCGATGGCCAACACCGCCAAGCCGTATTTCGGCGACGTGGGGGAGATGACCTACCTGCAGTGGTTGCGGCGCTACGTCGAACTGGCCATCGGCGAGGGCGATTCGACCGCCGACACCGCGGGGCCCGGCAGCCCTTGGCTGGCCGACACCTGGCGCGATCGTTTCCAGCAGATGCTGCAGCGCGCCGAAGCGCGTTTGCACCCAAAGGATTTCGGGCCGATCGAGACGGCTTTCGCCGACAGCAAGCTGCTTGAGAACCCCGAGGCGGCGATCGAGCTGCTGCTGGCCCGCTACCCGGACGCCGAAACCGTGCAGCTGCACCCGGCCGATGTGCCGTTCTTCGTCACGCTGTGCAAGACCCTGGGCAAGCCGGTCAACTTCGTGCCGGTCATCGACAAGGACGTGCGGCGCTGGTGGCGCAGCGACTCGCTGTGGCAGGCGCATGACGCCCGTTACGACGCCGACCAGGTGTGCATCATCCCGGGCACGGCGGCGGTGGCCGGCATCACCCGGATGGACGAGCCCGTCGGCGCGCTCCTGGACCGCTTCGAGCAAGCTGCCATAGATGAAACGCTGGCCGCGGGTGCGGAGCCCCGGCCGGTCACGTCGCGCCGGCGCGGCCGCGCGGACGTGACGGGACCGCTGGCCGTCGTGCTTGACGCGCCCGACGTGCAGTGGGCCGGCCGCACCACGACCAACCCTGTTCATCGGATCGCCGACCCGAGCGACTGGCTGGTGCATGACGGACCCGAGAGCCAGCGTGCGACGCACTCCTCCACCGGGGCGCGGCTCGAGGTCAACGGCGACGGCGTCGCGCTGAGCGTGCCCGTGTCGGGCGCGTGGGTCGACATTCCATTCCGGTTGCCCGCCAACACCGTTGACGGCGGCACCCCGGTGGTGTCCACCGAGGACGCCACCGCCGCCATGCGCGCGGTCCTGGCGATCGCCGCGGGCGTCGACGGGCCGGACCTCCTTCCCCCGGTCACCGACGGGACGGCCACCCTGACGGTGGACTGGGATCCCGAGCGGGTTGCCGATCACACCGGCGTCACGGCCGTCTTCGGCGAGCCGCTGGCGCCGAGCCTCACCACCGTGCCCGACGCGCTCGTCGGCCCTTGCTGGCCCGCCGTTTTCGCGGCCATCGGCTCGGCCGTCACCGATTCCGGTGTCCCAGTGGTCGAGGGCCTGCTGAGCCTGGTGCATCTGGACCACGCCGCCCATGTAGTCGGCACGCTCCCGACGGTACGGGCCCAATTGACCGTCACCGCAACGGCTTCGGGCGCCCTCGACACGGACATGGGCCGGGTGGTCCCGGTGTCGGTGTCTATTTCGGACGCGGACGGTGCGGTAATCGCCACGCTCGCGGAGCGTTTCGCGATCCTCGGACGTACCGGCGCGGCCGAGCTCACCGATCCGGTCCGGGCCGGCGGCGCGGTGTCGGAGAATGCGACCGACACCCCGCGTCGTCGCCGTCGCGACGTCACGCTGACGGCGCCGGTCGACATGCGCCCGTTCGCGGTGGTGTCCGGTGACCACAACCCCATTCACACCGATCGGGCAGCCGCGTTGCTGGCCGGACTGGAATCGCCGATCGTGCACGGCATGTGGCTGTCGGCTGCGGCGCAGCACGCGGCGACCGCGACCGACGGCAAGGCCCGCCCGCCCGCTCGGCTGGTCGGCTGGACCGCGCGTTTCCTGGGCATGGTGCGCCCCGGCGACGAGGTCGATTTCCGGGTGGATCGCGTCGGAATCGACCGGGGCGCCGAGGTTTTGGAGGTGGCCGCTCGGGTCGGTTCCGACCTGGTGATGTCGGCCACCGCGCGGCTGGGCTCCCCGAGGACGGTCTACGCGTTCCCCGGACAGGGCATCCAGCACAAGGGCATGGGCATGGAGGTCCGGGCCCGGTCCAAGGCGGCGCGCAAGGTGTGGGACGCGGCCGACAAGTTCACCCGCGACACGCTGGGTTTCTCGGTGCTGCATGTGGTGCGCGACAACCCGACCAGCATCATCGCCAGCGGCGTGCACTACAACCACCCCGAGGGCGTGCTGTACCTGACGCAGTTCACCCAGGTCGCGATGGCGACCGTGGCCGCCGCGCAGGTCGCCGAGATGCGTGAGCAGGGTGCCTTCGTCGAGGGCGCCATCGCGTGCGGCCACTCCGTCGGTGAATACACCGCGCTGGCCTGCGTGACCGGCATCTATGAGCTGGAAGCCTTGCTGGAGATGGTGTTTCACCGCGGGTCGAAGATGCACGACATCGTACCCCGCGACGAGTTGGGTCGCTCCAACTACCGGTTGGCGGCGATCCGGCCCTCGCAGATCGACCTGCCCGACGAGGAGGTTCCGGCGTTCGTCGCCGGGATCGCCGAGAGCACCGGTGAGTTCCTCGAGATCGTGAACTTCAACTTGCGTGGCTCACAGTACGCGATCGCCGGCACTGTGCGCGGCCTCGAGGCCCTGGAGGCCGAGGTCGAGCGTCGGCGCGAGCTCAGCGGCGGGCGGCGCTCGTTCATCCTGGTGCCGGGCATCGACGTGCCGTTCCACTCGCGGGTGTTGCGGGTCGGCGTGGCCGACTTCCGGCGCGCGCTGGATCGGGTCATGCCGCGCGACAAGGATCCCGACATCATCATCGGCCGCTACATCCCGAACCTGGTGCCGCGACCGTTCACCCTCGATCGCGACTTCGTCCAGGAGATCAGGGATTTGGTGCCCGCCGAGCCGCTCGACGAGATCCTCGCCGACTACGACACCTGGCGTCGCGAGCGGCCTGCCGAGCTGGCCCGCAAGGTGTTGATCGAGCTGCTGGCTTGGCAGTTCGCCAGCCCGGTGCGCTGGATCGAGACCCAGGACCTGCTGTTCACCGAGGAGGCCGCGGGCGGTCTCGGTGTGGAGCGGTTCGTCGAGATCGGTGTGAAGTCGGCGCCGACCGTCGCCGGTCTCGCGACCAACACCCTCAAGCTGCCCGAATACGCCCACAGCACCGTCGAAGTGCTCAACGCCGAGCGCGACGCCGCCGTGCTGTTCGCCACGGACACCGACCCGGAGCCGGAGCCCGAGGACGAGGCCGACGATTCCGCGCCGGCCACCGCGGACGCTGCGGCGCCGGAAACCGCTGCGGCCGCACCGGTTTCCGCGCCGGCCGCGCCGTCGGGGGCAGCTCGGCCGGACGACATCACGTTCGACGCCGCCGACGCCACCCTGGCGCTCATCGCGCTGTCGGCCAAGATGCGCATCGACCAGATCGAACAACTCGACTCCATCGAGTCCATCACCGACGGCGCGTCGTCGCGGCGCAACCAGCTGCTGGTGGACCTGGGTTCGGAGCTGAACCTGGGGGCCATCGACGGCGCCGCCGAGGCCGATCTGGCCGGTCTGCGCGCGCAGGTGACCAAGCTGGCGCGCACCTATAAGCCTTACGGCCCGGTGCTTTCCGACGCGATCAACGACCAACTGCGCACGGTGCTGGGGCCGTCGGGCAAGCGGCCGGCCGCGATCGCCGAGCGGGTCAAGAAGACCTGGGAACTGGGCGAGGGTTGGGCCAAGCACGTCACGGTGGAAGTGGCGCTGGGCACCCGCGAGGGCACCAGCGTTCGTGGCGGCGCCATGGGCCACCTGCACGAGGGCGCGCTGGCCGATGCCGCCTCCGTCGACAAGGTCGTCGACGCGGCGGTCATGTCGGTCGCCGCGCGGCACGGCATTTCGGTGGCGCTGCCCTCGGCGGGCGGTGGCGGTGGCGCGACCATCGACGCGGCCGCGCTCTCCGAATTCACCGACCAGATCACGGGTCGCGACGGCGTGCTGGCCTCGGCGGCCCGCCTGGTGCTCGGCCAGCTGGGCCTCGACAATCCGGTGAGCGTGTCGCCGGCGGCCACCGATGCGGAGCTCATCGACTTGGTCACCGCCGAATTGGGCGCGGACTGGCCACGTTTGGTGGCTCCGGTGTTCGACGCCAAGAAGGCCGTCGTGTTCGACGACCGGTGGGCCAGCGCCCGCGAGGACCTGGTCAAGCTGTGGCTGACCGACGAGGGCGACATCGACGCCGACTGGATGCGGCTGTCGGAGCGGTTCGAGGGCGCCGGGCACGTCGTCGCCACCCAGGCCACCTGGTGGCAGGGCAAGTCGCTGGCCGCCGGCCGCCAGATCCACGCGTCGCTGTACGGCCGCATCGCCGCCGGCGCCGAGAACCCGCTGCCGGGTCCGTCCAGCAGCGAGGTCGCCGTGGTGACGGGCGCGTCCAAGGGTTCGATCGCGGCCTCGGTGGTCGCACGGCTGCTCGACGGCGGCGCCACCGTCATCGCCACGACATCCAAGCTCGATGACGAGCGGCTTGCGTTCTACCGCGGGCTCTACCGCGACCACGCCCGCTACGGTGCCGCCCTGTGGGTGGTGGCGGCCAACATGGCGTCCTACTCCGACATCGACGCCCTGGTCGAGTGGATCGGCACCGAGCAGACCGAAAGCCTTGGGCCGCAATCCATTCACATCAAGGATGCGCAGACCCCGACGCTGCTGTTCCCGTTCGCGGCCCCGCGCGTCGCGGGTGACCTGTCCGAGGCCGGTTCGCGCTCGGAGATGGAGATGAAGGTCCTGCTGTGGGCCGTGCAGCGGTTGATCGGCGGGCTGTCGAAGATCGGCGCGGAACGTGACATCGCGTCGCGGTTGCACGTGGTGCTGCCGGGCTCGCCGAACCGCGGCATGTTCGGTGGCGACGGTGCCTACGGCGAGGCGAAGTCGGCGTTGGACGCGCTGGTGAGCCGTTGGCACGCGGAGTCGTCGTGGGCGGCCCGAGTTAGCTTGGCGCACGCGCTAATTGGCTGGACCCGCGGCACCGGGCTGATGGGCCACAACGACGCCATCGTATCGGCCGTGGAGGAGGCCGGTGTCACCACCTATTCCACCGACGAGATGGCCTCGATGCTGCTCGCCCTGTGCGATGTGGAGTCCAAGGTGGCCGCGGCCAGCAAGCCGATCGAGGCCGACCTGACCGGCGGGCTCGCCGACGCCAACCTCGACATGGCCGAACTCGCCGCCAAGGCGCGCGAGGAGATGTCGACCGAGGCCGCCGGCGAGGACGACGATGACGCGGCCGCGGGCACCATTCGCGCGCTGCCGTCCCCGCCGCGCGGCTACCGCCCAGCGCCACCGCCGGAGTGGGCCGACCTCGACGTCGACCCGGCCGACCTGGTGGTGATCGTCGGCGGCGCCGAGCTCGGGCCGTACGGCTCGTCGCGGACCCGCTTCGAGATGGAGGTCGACAACGAGCTGTCGGCGGCCGGTGTGCTCGAGCTGGCCTGGACCACCGGGCTGATCCGCTGGGAAGACGACCCCCAACCCGGTTGGTACGACACCGAATCCGGTGATCTGGTCGACGAATCCGAGCTGGTCGAGCGCTACCACGACACGGTGGTGGAACGCTGCGGCATCCGTGAGTTTGTCGACGACGGCGCGATCGACCCCGATCACGCGTCGCCGCTGCTGGTGTCGGTGTTCCTGGAGAAGGATTTCGCGTTCGTGGTGTCCTCGGAGGCCGACGCGCGCGCGTTCGTCGAGTTCGACCCGGAGCACACGATCATCCGGCCGGTGCCCGACTCGAGTGACTGGCAGGTGATCCGCAAGGCGGGCACCGAGATCCGGGTGCCGCGCAAGACCAAGCTGTCCCGCGTCGTCGGCGGCCAGGTGCCGACTGGGTTCGACCCGACGGTGTGGGGCATTAGCCCCGACATGGCGAGTTCCGTTGACCGGCTTGCCGTGTGGAACATCGTGGCGACCGTCGACGCGTTCCTGTCCGCCGGCTTCAGCCCGGCCGAGGTGATGCGCTACGTGCACCCGAGCATGGTGGCCAACACCATGGGCACCGGCATGGGTGGTGGCACGTCGATGCAGACGATGTATCACGGGAACCTGTTGGGCCGTAACAAGCCCAACGACATCTTCCAGGAAGTGCTGCCCAATATCGTTGCCGCACACGTGGTTCAGTCCTACATCGGCAGCTACGGCGCGATGATCCACCCCGTCGCCGCCTGCGCGACCGCCGCCGTGTCGATGGAGGAGGGCCTCGACAAGATCCGGCTGGGCAAGGCCGAGATGGTGGTGGCCGGCGGCATCGACGACCTGACGCTCGAGGGCATCATCGGCTTCGGCGACATGGCCGCCACCGCGGACACCGGCATGATGCGCGGCCGCGGAATCCACGACTCGAAGTTCTCCCGGCCCAACGACCGGCGTCGGCTGGGCTTCGTCGAGGCACAGGGTGGCGGCACGATTCTGCTGGCGCGTGGTGACCTGGCCCTGAAGATGGGGCTGCCGGTGCTCGCGGTGGTCGCGTTCGCGCAGTCGTTCGGCGACGGCGTGCACACCTCGATCCCGGCCCCGGGCCTGGGTGCGCTGGGCGCGGGCCGCGGCGGCAAGGACTCACCGCTGGCGCGGGCGCTGAACAAGCTGGGTGTGGGCGCCGACGACATCGCCGTGATCTCCAAGCACGACACGTCGACGCTGGCCAACGATCCCAACGAGACCGAGCTGCATGAGCGGCTGGCCGACTCGCTGGGCCGCTCGCCGGGCGCGCCGTTGTTCGTGGTGTCGCAGAAGAGCCTCACCGGCCACGCCAAGGGCGGCGCCGCGGTCTTCCAGACGATGGGCTTGTGCCAGATGCTGCGCGACGGTGTCATCCCGCCCAACCGCAGCCTGGACTGCGTCGACGACGAACTGGCGGGCTCCTCGCACTTCGTGTGGGTGCGCGAGACGCTGCGGCTGGGTGAGAAATTCCCGCTCAAGGCGGGGATGCTGACCAGCCTCGGGTTCGGCCACGTGTCCGGGCTCGTCGCGCTGGTACACCCGCAGGCGTTCATCGCGGCGTTGGACCCGGATCAGCGCGCCGACTACCAGCGGCGTGCGGACGCGCGCTTGCTGGCCGGTCAGCGCCGACTCGTGTCGGCCATCGCCGGCGGCCCGCCGATGTATCAGCGGCCCCCGGACCGTCGCTTCGACCATGACGCGCCGGAGAAGCGGCAGGAGGCGGCGATGCTGCTGAATCCGGCCGCCCGCCTGGGCGATGACGACGCGTACCAGGTCCCTGCCGGATGACGCCGTCCAATTGCCCGGCTTCTCCTCGGTCCGCCGCGCGGACCGCATCGTCGCCGGGCGCGCCCATCGGTTAACCTGGCCAGCCATGGGCATTGTCGGTGTGGGGATCGATCTCGTCTCCATCCCTGATTTCGCCGAGCAAGTCGACCAACCGGGCACGGCATTCTCCGAAACGTTCACCCCGGGCGAGCGGCGCGACGCCTCGGACAAGAGCTCGTCGGCGGCGCGTCACCTGGCGGCCCGCTGGGCGGCGAAGGAAGCGGTGATCAAGGCGTGGTCGGTGTCGCGGTTCGCGCAGCGGCCCGTCTTGCCCGAGGACATCCACCGCGACATCGAGGTGGTCACCGACATGTGGGGCCGCCCCCGCGTGCGGCTGACCGGCGACATCGCCAAGCATCTGGCCGACGTGACGATCCACGTGTCGCTGACGCACGAAGGGGACACTGCCGCCGCGGTCGCCATCCTGGAGACTCCTTGAGCGCGCGAGCCCTCATCGGCGAGCGTGCGCGTTTGTCCGCGACACGCCGGCGTGTGACGGCATTCTGCGCACCCTCGCGGGATAAGGGAAGGGCATGAGCGAGCTTGTCGAGCGCGTCCGAGAGGTATTGCCGTCGGTGCGCCGCAACCTCGAGGACCTGGTGCGGATCGAATCGGTGTGGGCCGACCCCGCCCGCCACGACGAGGTGCACCGCAGCGCGCGGGCCGTGGCGGACCTGTTGTCGCAGGCCGGTTTTGGCGATGTGCGCATTGTCAGCGAGGGCGGGGCGCCGGCCGTCATCGCGCGGCATCCGGCGCCGCCAGGGGCGCCCACCGTGTTGCTGTACGCCCACCATGACGTGCAGCCCGAAGGCGACCACAGCCAGTGGGCATCGCCGCCCTTCGAACCCACGGAACGTGACGGGCGGCTGTACGGCCGCGGCAGTGCCGACGACAAGGCCGGTGTCGCAACGCATTTGGCGGCGTTTCGGGCCCATGGCGGCCAGCCGCCGGTCGGCGTGACGGTCTTCGTCGAGGGCGAGGAGGAATCCGGCTCGCCGTCGCTGGGTCGATTGCTCGCCGCGCACCACGACGCGCTGGCCGCCGACGTGATCGTGATCGCGGACTCGGACAACTGGAGCACGGACACCCCCGCGCTGACGGTTTCGTTGCGCGGGCTGGTCGACTGCGTGGTCGAGGTCGCCACGCTCGACCACGGGCTGCACTCGGGCCTGTGGGGCGGTGTGGTTCCCGACGCGCTGAGTGCCCTGGTGCGGCTGCTGGCCAGTCTGCACGACGATGACGGCAACGTCGCTGTGGCCGGCCTGCACGAAACCGACATCAGCTCACTGAATTACCCCGACTATCCGCCCGAGCGGGTCCGCGCCGATTCCGGTGTGCTGGACGGGGTGTCCGAGATCGGCTCGGGTTCGGTGCCCCAGCGGCTCTGGGCCAAACCGGCGATCACGGTGATCGGCATCGACACGACACCCGTTGCGGCAGCGTCGAATACGCTCATCCCGCGGGCCCGTGCCAAGGTCAGCCTGCGGATAGCGCCCGGCGGCGACGCCGAGGCGCACCTGGACGCATTGACCGCGCATCTGCAGCGGCACGCCCCGTGGGGGGCGCGGGTGAGCGTCACGCGCGGCGACAAGGGCGAGCCCTACGCCATCGACGCCAGCGGCCCCGTTTACGAGGCGGCGCGAGCGGCCTTCCGGCAGGCCTGGGGCGCCGAGCCGATCGATATGGGCATGGGCGGCTCGATCCCGTTCATCGCCGAGTTCGCCGCCGCGTTCCCGAAGGCGAAGATCCTCGTCACCGGCGTCGAAGACCCGGCGACCCAGGCGCACAGCGTCAACGAGAGTGTGCACTTGGGCGTGCTGGAGCGTGCGGCGATCGCCGAGGCGCTGCTGCTGGCCAACCTGGGCTAGGTTTTAGCGGTTTCGCTGCGAGACGATGTTGTTGTTTCCCGTCCTGTTGATCGTCGGCGCGCCGCCCCGGTAGGTCACCAGGTTGTCGTCGCCGATGATGCCGATGGTGTCGGCGCTGTCGACGGTGACTTTGTTTGCGCTACCTCGGATGTCGAGCCGCAGGCAGTGGCCGGTGACGGTGTAGGTGTTGTTGCCCCCGTCCAGCTCGAGGTTTCCGTTGTTGCAGTCGATCGTGCCCGTCGTACCGGCGTTGATCATGATGAGGTGTCCGTGCACGGTGTCCTTGTTGTAGTGAGTCGCCACGAACGACCCGATCGCGATCAGGGCCGCGACTGCACAGATCAATAGAAATCTCTTTCTCGGATTCTTTGCCAGCTCGACCACGCCGGGAAACCGCCGCCACAAGGACTCCCCGGGTACCGCCCCACGTCCCGAGTCGGTGGTGAACGGCTGGGGCGGCGTCCCGGGTGTCTGGCCGACGCCGCGCTCCAGGTCGCGTATGTACTGCTCGGGATCTTCCGGGTCCCTCATCGTCGACTCCTAACGCTTGTCCATCTGGGCGCGCCATCAGTCTGCCGCAGAACGCTTGCGAGATCCTTGTGTGCCTACCCGACTGGCGTTGGCCTACAAGTTGCTGAAAGCGGCGAACTCGCGCAAAGTACCCATGAATGGGGGGCGAGAAAGGAGCATTGATGAAGTCCTTGTTTGCCCTAACCATCGCGCTGTTGGTCGGGGCGTCGCTGACGATGGCGCCGGTTGCGGCCGCTGCACCGGGCGATGCGGTGGTGTACACGGTGACGTCGGATGCCCCGTTGGCGGCGGTGTCGTATTACGACGCGACCGGTGCCCTGCAGGTTCTGAACAATCAGCCTGTCCCGTGGTCGGTCTCGTTCACCAGCAAGGACACCAGCCCATCGGCGGTGCTGAGCGTTGCCGCGAATCCGACGGGTCAGAAGACGACGTGCACGATCACCGTCAACGGGACGGTGAAGGATACTCAGTCCAAGACCGGGTCGGGCGAAGCCAACCTGGTGCAGTGCAGCGTCGTTTAAACGGAACTACCCCGCTCGACAACCTCACGTTCCGCGGTCGACCTCGTCAAAAACCGCAACCGCGTGGGCAAATGGTTGCGAGGTGACGCCTAGTGGGCCGAAAGGGTGGTCGAGCACGAAAACGAGGAACAGCAGTAAGCCGAGCAGGACGGCGACCGTGCTCGTCAGGACCATGTGACCACGGTTGCTCGCAAGGCGCAGGAAGCCGGTGAGCGTGATCAGCACCAACCCGCCGAAGATCAAAGAACACCACAACAGCGGCGGTATTCGTGGCTTGGCATCTAGGATCCGGGTGCTGCGTTCGGATGCCAAGGCGGTCAGCCTGCCTAGAAAATCCTGGCTGATGGGGCTCGACGCGGCATTGGACTGCTGACCGCCAACGATGCGATACATTCCCGTGATCGCGGCCCGCCCCCGATTGCTGATGCGGCCGAAATCCTGCTTGCCCCACTCCGGACCTTGCGTCCCTTCCGCGTATTGGCGCAGCTGTTCCCGGATCTGCGATTGCTCGGGCTGCGGCATGGCGACGGTCTGGCGGTACATCGTCGTCAATGTCGATGCCTCGTTGGAAACATTGACCTCTGCGGACAGGAACTCCTGCCAGCCGACCACCACGGTGAAACCGAGGAGAGCGCCGTAGACCAGGCCCACAACCGTCACATACGGCGACAGCGCCGAGTTATGTTCCGGGCCGGTGTCATCGGAAAGGACCCGGCTGCCCAGCTGGACGGTGCCCACCGCTATCAGTACCGCGCCGACGATGACGACGGCCAACAACAGCCAAGCGCCGATTGCCCCGAAGTCTCCCATTAGCCAATCAGGATGCCAACAATCGCCAGCCATCCCGCGAAGCGCAACCGACGTGTCGCCGAATAGCTTCGCGGGTTGTCCACCAGACAAGCGCTGCTGTGTACGGGGGTCTTCGATCCCCGACTACACGGATAGGTCGCGGCGCAGCTTGGCGACGTGGCCGGTGGCCTTGACGTTGTACTGCGCGACGGCGATTTTGCCCTTTTCGTCCACCACGAAGGTTGACCGGATCACCCCGGTGACGGTCTTGCCGTACATCATCTTTTCGCCGAAGGCGCCCCACGCCGTCAGCACCTTGCGGTCGGGGTCGGACAGCAGCGGGAACGTCAGGCCTTCGGCGTCACGGAATTTCGCGAGCTTCTCCGGCTTGTCGGGGGAGATGCCGACCACGTCGATGCCGGCCTCGTTGAGTTCGGCCAGGTTGTCGCGGAAATCGCAGGCCTCTTTGGTGCAGCCGGGGGTGGACGCCGCCGGGTAGAAATAGACGATGACACGGCGTCCCTTGTAGTCCGCGAGCGACACCTTCTTGCCGTCGGCGTCGGGCAGGCTGAAGGACGGCGCTTTGTCGCCGGGCGCAAGCCGCGTGGTCTCGGTCAACGCGGGTCCTTTCTCTTCACCGGCGCGATGGGGTTATCGCCGGCTGATCTAGGGTAGTGCGGGCAGGTGTATCACCTGAAGACTGGGACTTGGAGGACAGACACGTGGCGGACCGGGACCCCGAGGCCATCAAGCGGGACATCGACCTCGCCCGCGACCAGCTGGCGGCCACCGTCGACTCACTCGCCGAGCGCGCCAACCCCCGCCGTCTCGCCGACGATCTCAAGGCCCGCGCGGTGGAATTCGTGAAGAAGCCCGTGGTGATCGCCTCGCTGGTGGGGATCTCCTCGGTCGTCGTGATCGTCGTGGTCCGCCGGATCAGGGACCGCTGACCATCAAAGAAGGTGGCGAGTCCGTTATTTGGGGAGCCGTTGTTTATCGCGCCGCTTTGGCGGCTTCGCGACGAGCCTTATCTTTCGCGCGGGTCGAACAGCAATGTCCCATATCGCAATGGAACCGGTCGGCGCATTCATGCGAACAATAAATTGAGGCGGCCGGAAGCCAGTCCGGATCGGACAGGTCACGCCATCGATCGTTCGGATCGAACGTATGGCCGCAATGTACGCAGGTCTTCACCTTGACCTTGGTAGCCATGTCGGTCAGCGTACGCTCTTTGACCTTAAATCTGTGCTGGTTTCAACCCGTGACAACAATCGAGGTCTTGTAACGCGTTTGCGGCAGCGAATCGATTATTTCCTGATACTGATTCAGCCGTCTTCGGTCCTCGCTGTCGCCGCAGTCGACCCGACCGCGCTGCTATCTCGATGTGACCAAAGGCACGAGGTCGACGCAATAAAATCAGTGCCTCTCAGTGAAATCGCTTGTAAAACAGGACATTCCACGTCACCGGCTCAAACAACCGTCCTCGAGGGCCTTTCGCCCGACAACACGGTCATGCATGTCCTGTATTACGCGTCGCTTATTGCTGTTCGCGCGCGAGTAGCCCACCCTGGCGTTGCGTCGTAGCCCAGCGAACTGGATCAGGGGAGTACGACGAGCGGTGCGGTTGCCGCGCGGTTCCGAGGCGCCGCGCAAAGGCGGAGGAATTAACTCGACAGTCATGGCGTTGGCTACCGGTGGCGCGGGCGCCGAGATACCTAAATAATGAGCCCGTCGCGCTTCCTAATCGGGGGGGACGGTGTTGACGCATCTCAAGCGGGCATGGGTTGTGCTGGTCGTCGTAGTGGCAGTAGTCATTGGCGGCGTTGCGGTGGAGCGCCTCAGCGGCGTCTTTCCGGGACCCGGCCTACCCAAGCCCGACCCGCGCGACGCGACCCCGCCCTACGCTGCCAAGACCGCCATCTACGAAATCCTGGGGCCACCAGGGACAACCGGCGTCGTCAACTGGATGGATGCCGACGCGCAACCGCAGAAGGCCAGCTTCACCACGTTGCCGTGGTCGCAGACGATCGTTGCGGAAATGCCCGGCATCTTCGCTTACGTCGTCGCCCAGGGCGACAGCCCCTCGATCGGCTGTCGCATCACCGTCGATGGCAAATTGGTCGATCAGCAACAGGTCAACACGCGTGATGCGCAGGTCTCCTGCTTGGACAAATCCGCGTGACCGATAACTCGAGCGACACGGACGAGATACCCGTCGTGCAACGTGCCGAAGTCGAGCACAAGCCGCGACTGGCCCGCGCCATTCGCGTCCTGGCATTGCCGATCGTAGTGATCTGGCTGTTGATCGCGGTGGGCGTCAACGTGTTTGTTCCGCAGTTGGAGAAAGTTGCCGAGGACGTCTCGGTGCCGCTCTCGCCATCCGACGCGCCCTCGGTGACCGGGATGAAGCACATCGGGGAGAAGTTCAAGGAGTACGACTCGGACAATCTCGTCCTGGTGACCCTCGTCGGTGACCAGCCGCTCGGCCAGGACGCCCACCGCTACTACGACGATCTGGTCAAGAAGCTGAAGCAGGACACCAAGCACGTCGAGCATGCGCTCGACTTCTGGGGACAGCGATTCACCGCCTCGGGTGTCGAGAGCTACGACCACAAGTCGGCCTACGTCCAGGTCAACCTGCGCGGTGACCAGGGCGGCGCTGTCGGCGACAAGTCGGTTGACGCGGTTCGCAAGATCGTCGCGGACTCGACACCCCCTCCGGGGGTGAAGGCCTACGTCGCGGGTCAGGGGGCCCTGACCGACGACACGATCGTCGTGGGTAACGCGAGCCTGTTCAAGATGACGATCATCACCGTCATCATCATCGCGATCATGCTGATGTTCGTCTATCGGTCCATCGGCACTGTGCTGTTGACGATGGTGATTCTATTCGTCGGGCTGGCCACCGGCCGAGGTGTGGTGGCGCTGCTGGGCGACACCGGCATCATGGGGCTTTCGACGTTTGCCGTCAATTTGCTGACGGCACTGGCCATCGCGGCCGGCACCGACTACGCGATCTTCATGGTGGGCCGTTACCAGGAGGGTCGCGAGCGGGGACTAGACCGCGAAGCCGCCTACTATGACACCTTCGCCGGGGTCACCAAGGTGGTGCTGGGCTCGGGTTTGACAATCGTCGGAGCGCTGGCCTGTTTGCATTTCACTCGACTGCCCTACTTCAATTCGCTGGCCTACCCGTGCGCAATCGGTCTGTTGGTAGTGGTGGCCGCCGGGGTGACCCTGACGCCGGCGCTGATCGCGTTCGCAAGCGGCTTCGGCCTTTTCGACCCGAAGCGCAAGTTCAACTACACCCGGTGGCGCCGCCTGGCGACGGCCATCGTGCGGTGGCCGACGCCCATCCTCGCGACCTCCGTCATCCTGGCGATCGTCGGCGCCATCGGGTTGATGGGTTTCAACCCGCGCTACAACGACCTGTACTACCTACCCAAGAGCGCTTCCTCGGTTCAGGCATACGACGCGGCCGATCGACACTTCACCCAGGCCCGGCTGAATCCGGACCTGCTGATGATCGAATCGGACCACGACCTGCGCAATCCGACCGACATGCTGGTCCTTGACAAGATTGCCAGTGCCATCTTCCGGGTGCCCGGCATCGAACGGGTGCAGAGCATCACCAGACCCCTGGGCCCGCCGATCCAGGACGGGTCCGTCCCGTTCCAGCTCAGCGTGCAAACTGCGCCGATCCGCAGCAACCTGAACTACCTCAAGGACCGCGTCGCCGACATCAAGAAGATCACCGGTTTCCTCGACACTCAGATCGCCCTGTTGGAGCGCCAGTACGCGGTGACCCAGAAGCTCGCGGCCGCCGCGGAGGACAGCTCGAAAACCACGGGGGAGACAGCGGCGATCACGGACGAGATCCGGGACCACATCGCCGATTTCGACGACTTCTGGAGGCCGATTCGCAGTTACTTCTACTGGGAGAAGCACTGCTACGACATCCCGATCTGCTGGTCGCTGCGATCGCTGTTCGACGCGCTGGACGGATTCGACCAGCTGGCCGAGAAGTTCCACGCCCTCACCGGCGATCTCTCCGACACCGCTAAGGCCACCCGCGAGTTGCTGGCGATCATCCCGGAGAATATTGCGACCTCGAAGGCGATCAGGGATACCACCCTGACCATCTACAGCACGTTCGACAACCTGGTCGATCAATTCGATCGGCTGACCGACACGAACGCCGTAATGGGCAAGTCCTTCAACGACTCTCAGATCGAGAGCCTGTTCTACCTACCGCCCGAGATCTTTAAGAACCCCGACTTCCAGCTGGGGTTGAGCTTGATGGTGTCGCCGGACGGGAAGGCTGCTCGCTTCATCATCACCCACGCCGTGGATCCGGCGACGACCAAGGGAATCGCGTCGGTCGAGCAGGAGCGCCAGGCGGCCAAGGAGGCGATCAAACTCACCTCGCTGCAGAACGCCGACATCTACCTCGGCGGCACGGCGGCGACGTTCAATGACATCGCCCACGGCGCCAAGTTCGACCTGATGATCGCCGGGGTGGCCTCGATTGTGCTGATCTTCATCATCATGGTGATCGTCACCCGTGCTTTGGTCGCTGCGGGCGTCATTGTCGGCACGATCGTGTTGTCGCTGGGGGCAGCCTTCGGATTCTCGACACTCATCTGGCAGCACCTCCTTAATTTCGAGTTGCACTGGGTAGCAACCGAATTCGCGTTGATAGTGCTCTTGGCCGTGGGCTCGGACTACAACCTGATGCTGGTGTCGCGAATCGAGGAAGAGATCGGCGCAGGCCTGAAAACGGGTCTCATCCGCGGCATGGGTCTCACCGGTCCGGTGGTGACCGCCGCCGGTCTGGTGTTCGCCGTCACCATGGCCACGATGATCACCAGCGACCTCCGGGCGATCGGCCAGTTCGGCACCACGATCGGGCTCGGCCTGATGTTCGACACCTTCGTCGTGCGATCGCTCATCACGCCGTCGATCATGACGCTGATGGGACGCTGGTTCTGGTGGCCAAAACGGGTACGCGTCCGCCCCGCCAGCCAGATGCTTCGGTCCGTCGGGCCGCGCCCGCTGGTTCGTGCGCTGCTGTACCAGCCGCGGCACGCGGATGCGCAGAGTAGCGCGCGGCAGAGCACGCCGGTTGGAGGCTGAGGCGTCGTTCAGACGCGCCTGTTCAAAGTGCGCCTGTTCAAAGTGCGCCGTCAGGGTTTCGAACCCCGGACCCGCTGATTAAGAGTCAGCTGCTCTACCAACTGAGCTAACGGCGCCGTGTACGGCCGAGACCGCGTAGGCGACAATAACAGGCGTCCTGCCGCCAAGCGAAATCCCGATGTCCCCAGGATAGCGGTTGGGTCGGGAGGGTGGTCCCCTGCCCGGTGGCGTAGGAAAGGTCTTGTTCGCCAAGAACTATCAAAATAGCGTCCCGCAGTAAGGTGCCCGCTCGGTGCTGAACGCTGCATCCAGGTCGCGGATGGCGCCCGGACGCAGTTCGGTGAGGCGGTCCGCTCGGGCCAGTTCGGAGGCGCGATGCGCCCCCATGTAGATGGTCGACAATTCGGCCAGGCCGATTTCGACGTCCGCGGGCCCTTCGTGCGGCGTGCATTTCCCGGCGCCGTCACGGGTCTGGAGCTGAAATCGTCCGCCGGCCAGGTTGAGCGGATCTGTGACTTCCAGCACGAGGTCGGTGTCGGCGGAGTACTCCCGTGCGCCAAGCACTTCGGGCACGTCGTTGATGCGCACCCAGAGGAAATCGCTCATCCCCGTGGTCTGGGCGGTGCGCTGGTCGCGCAGTTTGAGCCGAAGCGGATCATCGACCGGCACGTCGATCTCGATGTTGTCGAACATCTCCAAGACCAACAGTGTCTGCAGCAGCTCGGTGTGAGCTTCGTCCGTGATGGGGCAGAAGTCCTCGACTAGCACGGAGCCGAGCGGCGGCCGAAAGGCATGTTTGCCCGCCCCGACGACGCGGTATGCCAGGAAGCCGTCCGGATGGATCGTGTAGTTCAGCGCAGATCCGTTGCCCCGCTGCGTGGGCCGATCTTCCAGGAAGTCGGCCCACCACGCGCTGTCGCGCTCCATCGCCCCATTGGTGATGGCGCACCATCGTTCGTAGATTTCGGGCAGCAGTTCCTTCGCCTCCGCAGCGTTGACCTCACGCGCCCGGTTTCCGTTCGGCGCGTCTCGAAGCTTCGCGAAGCGGCGGTCGACGGAGTAGGAGTGGCTGTAGCTCGCCACGCCGGCGCCAAAACCGTCGTACATCGCGGTCTGGGTGGGAACCCCGCAGACGATCGGATAACCACGTTCGAGAAGCTTTCCCAGCCCCTGCGCACTGAGCTGGGCCCAAATTCCGGTTCCCTGGTGCGTCGACGCGACCGCGATCATGGTCAGCCACGCGGCCCGCAGGCTGCCGCCACCGGGCACGGTGAGCCGGGCGCGATAGATGATCGATGTCCCCACCAGGGTCGGATGCTCGGGATCCGAGACATCCTCGGCCACCAGGATGTCCTCGAGCTCGACGCGGCGCTTCCACGCTTCCACGGCGCGCGGGTCCACCGGATCCCCAAAAGTGCGAGCCTGATTCTCATAGACCGCCTGCCAGTCATTTTCGGTCGGATGCCTAATTACGATGGCGTCGTCGGTCGTATTCATCGCTCGTCCAATCCGCTTCTCGCCCAGCCCAATCGGCGCTCCCCACGCCAAATCCATGTACCGGGCGCCCCTCTGGATCGATACCCGGGTGTTGGACCGTCAAACGTCAATTGACGCGAGCAACTCACGTCGGTGGGTCGGACAGCCCTCGTCTGGGTATAGCCATACCCCATGCTGCAAGGAATCACGCGGCTCGCCATTTCCGCGCCGCGTCGCATCATCGCGGCCACCCTCTTGATCCTGGTAGGGGCCGCGATCTTCGGGATACCGGTGGTCAACCGCCTGTCGGGCGGCGGCTTCCAGGATCCGACGTCGGAATCCGCGCGGGCGACCGCCCTGCTCAGGGACCGATTCAACCAAACCGATCAGCAGATGCTGATCGCCGTGACCGACCCGGCCGGCGCCCAAAGCGGGCCGGCGCGCCAGGTCGCCACCGACATCGTCGACCACCTGGAACGGTCCCCGTGGGTGCTGAATGTCTCATCCGCCTGGACGTCGCCGCCGCAGGTCGCTACCCAGCTGGTCAGCAAGGATAAGTCGTCCGGGCTGATCGTGGCCGGGCTGAAAGGCGGAGAGAACGACGCACAGGATTACGCCAGCATCCTCACCCGCGAGCTGGTGCACGACCGCGACGGCGTCACCGTGCGCGCCGGCGGCATGGCGGTGGCGTATGCGCAGATCAATGACCAAAACGCGCGCGACCTGCTGTTGATGGAGTCCATTGCGATCCCGCTGAGCTTCGCGGTGCTGGTCTGGGTGCTCGGCGGGGTGGTGGCCGCGGCGCTGCCGATCGGCGTGGGCGGGCTGGTCATCGTCTGCACGATGTCGGTGTTGCGGCTGATCAGCTTTGCAACCGACGTGTCGACATACGCCCTGGACCTGAGCATCGCGATGGGTCTTGCCCTGGCGATCGACTACAACCTGCTGATCATCAGCCGCTACCGCGAGGAGCTGGCACATTCGGGCGAACGGGACCGGGCGCTGTTTCGGACGATGGCCACCGCCGGCCGCACGGTGCTGTTCTCGGCCACCACTGTCGGGTTGTCGATGGCGGTCATGGCGCTGTTCCCGATGTACTTCTTGAAATCCTCCGCCTACACCATCGTGGCCACCGCCGTCATCGTGGCGATCGCCACCGTGGTGGTGACGCCGGCGGCGATCGCGCTGCTCGGTCCCCGACTGGACGCGCTGGACCTCCGCCGGTGGTTCGCGCGGCGGGTGCCGCCGCGGTCGAAGTCGTGGCGCGACCACGCCCACAAGCCGGTCTATTCGCTGTTCTGGTACCGGTCGACCAAGTTCGTGCTGCGCCACGCCATTCCGGTCGGCCTGGCCGTCGTCGCGCTGCTGCTGTTGCTGGGTGCCCCGTTCCTGGGGGTGAAGTGGGGCTTTCCGGACGAGCGCGTGCTGCCCCGCTCGGCGTCGGCGCGCCAGGTGGCCGACATGCTCGACAACGATTTCGGCAACGGGTTAGGAACCTCGATATCCGTCGTCCTTCCCGACGCCCGCGGGCTGACAACCGCCGACCTGGAGCGCTACGCCGCAGCGATGTCGCGCGTGCCCGACGTGTCCGCCGTCACGGCGCCCACCGGGATGTTCGTGGCCGGATCCCTGGCGGGGCCGCCCGCCGCGGCCACCGGCATGGCCAACGGCAGCGCGTTCCTCACCGTGGCCACCACTGCGCCGCTGTATTCGCAAGCGTCGAACACCCAGCTCGACCGGTTGCACGCGGTCAGCAGACCGGGCGGGCGGTCCGTGGAGATGACCGGGCTCGCGCAGATCAACCGCGACAGCGTCGACGCGATCACCCAGCGGCTGCCGGCCGTGCTGGCGCTCATCGCCGTCATCACGTTCGCGCTGCTGTTTGTGCTGACCGGCAGCGCGGTGCTACCGCTGCAGGCGCTCGTGTGCAATGTGTTGTCGTTGACGGCGGCGTTCGGCGCGATGGTGTGGATCTTCCAGAACGGGCACCTCGGCGCATTCGGGACCACACCCAACGGGACGCTGAACGCCAACATCCCGGTGTTGTTGTTCTGCATCGCATTTGGGCTGGCGATGGATTACGAGGTGTTCCTGGTCTCGCGGATCCACGAGTACTGGCTGGCCTCTCCGGTCGCCCGAGAGGAGCGACCGAATCCCGCCGAGGCGCACGCGGTCACGGACGAGAGCACGGCGCTGGGCCTGGCCGGCATCGGCCGGGTCGTCACCACCGCCGCGCTGGTGATGTCGATCTCATTCGCCGCGCTGATCCCCGCGCACGTCTCGTTCATGCGAATGCTCGGCGTCGGCCTGACGCTTGCCGTGCTGGCTGACGCGACCCTGGTGCGGATGGTCCTGGTTCCGGCCTTCATCCATCTGCTCGGCCGGTGGACGTGGTGGGCGCCCGGGCCGCTGGTTCGGCTGCGTGAACGATTGGCGACGGGTGAGGCGGACGCCGCCGAGGTTGGTCGGCGCCGTTGGGCCGCCGACGCCCACGAGCCACGGCAGCCCCGGATCAGGAGATGGCCCACCCGGGCGGTGTCGGAGCGTGGTTAGCGCCGCCGTCCTGGCCTTGAGCTCGGCGCTCTGCATCGCCATCGGTGACGTCCTGCAGCAACGGGCCGCGCACTGCATCGAGGACAGGTCGATCGGCAACATCGCATTGCTCGCCACCCTGCTGCGCAACCGGCGGTGGTGGTTGGGTGCGCTGTTGCTCGTAGCCAGCATCGCGTTGCAGGCGGCCGCCCTGGGGAAGGGGTCGGTGCTGCTGGTCCAGGCGCTGCTCATGCTTTCGCTGCTGTTCGCGCTGCCCATCAACGCCCGGTTGTGGCGTCGCCGGGTGACCGTCGGCGAGTGGATCTGGGGCGGCTTGCTGACCGCCGCGGTGGTCGTGGTCGTGGTGGTCGGCAACCCAGAGGCCGGTCGCTCGCGCGCCTCGCTGGGAACCTGGGTCGCTGTGGCCGTCGTGCTCGCGCCGCTGCTGGTGGCGTGCGTCGTGGCCGGCCGGATTTGGGGTGGTGCCGTGGCTGCCGCGCTGTTCGCGTTCGTGTCGGGGTCGCTGTGGGGTGTCTTCGGGGTGCTGACCAAGGAGGTCGTCGCCCGGCTTGGCGACGGCGGGTGGGCGGTGGCCCGAAGCCCCGAGCTGTATGCCTGCGTCCTGGCCGCGGCGGGGGGCATGGTCTGGAGTCAGGCAGCGTTCCGGGCGGGACCCCTGACCGCGTCGATGCCCACACTGCAGATGTCGCAGCCGGTGGTGGCGGCGGTGCTGGGCGTCGTCGTCCTCGGCGAGACGCTGAGCGCGGGCCGCGCCGGGATAGTCGCCCTGGTAGTCGCGGGGCTGGTCATGACGGCGGCGATCTTCAAGCTCGCGCGTGTCGAGGCCGTCGTGACCCGTGATGGCGTCGAGGCCGGGCGCCGACGCCAGGTCGGCCAACCGGCGTAACCGCCCGCGCGGCAATCCGCGGGTTTCCCAGGCGGAGTGCGCAATCCGTTCGCATAGCGCATTGTGAGCGACCAAAAACCCATTACAATACTTCCACTCTGGTCAGCGGTGACCGAATATGCCGATCGAATTGGAAGGTCGCTCGATGACGCCTTTGCGCAGACGTCGATCATGGCTGGCTGCCGCCATGGTCGTGTTTGCTGTCGTCGCCGTTGCCTGCAGCAGCAGTCACACCGCCGCGCCGGCGAAGGTCATCTTCGACAAAGGCACACCGTTCGCCGACCTGCTCGTCCCCAAGCTCACCACGTCGGTGAGCGACGGCGCCGTCGGCGTCACGGTGGACGCGCCGGTGACGGTGAGCGTTGCCGACGGTGTCATCGGATCGGTCACGATGGTCAACGAGAACGGCAAGACGGTCAATGGTCAGCTGAGCCCCGACGGGCTGCGCTGGTCGACGACCGATCAGCTGGGCTACAACAGGCGCTACACGCTGAACGTGAAGGCGCTGGGACTCGGTGGGGCCGCGACCCGGCAGATGACCTTCCAGACCAGTTCACCGGCCCACCTGACGATGCCCTACGTGGCGCCGGGCGACGGCGAGGTGGTCGGCATCGGTGAGCCGGTGGCGATCCGCTTCGACGAGAACATCGCCAACCGCGCCGCGGCGCAAAGGGCGATCGTCATCACCACCAACCCGCCCGTCGAGGGCGCGTTCTACTGGCTGAACAACCGCGAGGTGCGTTGGCGCCCAGAGCATTTCTGGAAGTCGGGCACCGCGATCGACGTGGCGGTCAACACCTACGGCGTCGATCTGGGTGACGGGATGTTCGGCGAGGACAACGTCAAGACGCACTTCACCATCGGCGACGAGGTCATCTCGACGGCCGACGACAGCACCAAGATGGTGACCGTGCGCGTCAACGGCGAAGTCGTCAAGACGATGCCGACCTCGATGGGCAAGGACAGCACGCCCACGGCGAATGGCTTCTACATCGTCGGCGGCCGGTACAAGCACATCATCATGGACTCCTCGACCTACGGCGTACCGGTCAACTCGCCCAACGGGTATCGCACCGATGTCGAGTGGGCCACCCAGATTTCGTACAGCGGCGTCTTCGTGCATTCCGCGCCGTGGTCCGTCGGCGCCCAGGGCCACACGAACACCAGCCACGGCTGTCTGAACGTGAGCCCGAGCAACGCCGAGTGGTTTTACGACCACAGCAAGAGCGGCGACATTGTCGAGGTGGTCCACACCGTGGGATCGACCCTGCCGGGCACCGAGGGACTGGGCGACTGGAACGTCCCGTGGCCGGTGTGGCAGGCCGGTAACGCTAACACTTAGCCCGGTACATCCTTTCTGCGGCTCGGCAATGCGTCTTTCACGTTTCATTCATTCGTCTGCGACCTGAACGTTGTATGGTGCCGGGCCATGAGCACCCCTTCCCCCGGGCCCGGTTGGTGGCTGGCGTCGGACGGCAATTGGTACCCGCAGCGTTGGGAGACCACCTTCGTCCATTACACGAACGAGTCTCTTGACGCAGTGATCGAAGAGGCGGCCCGCCAGTCCAAGGTCTACGGAGAACAGGGCTGGGAGATCGTGGGCTCCTCGGTGCAACGGGTCCAGGTCGCCCGCCACTTCAGCGACTACGACAAGGGCGGCGACCACTATTTCGAGTGGAGCATCGTCTGCACGCTGAAACGGCCCCTGGCGCCGGGATAAACGCACCCCTGCAAAAGGCCGGAGGACGAAATGCCGTCCGGCCTGTTGGGGTGGCTGACGGGACTCGAACCCGCGACACCCAGGATCACAACCTGGTGCTCTACCAGCTGAACTACAGCCACCATTGCCGCGAGCCGGCATCCATAACTGGGCCAACGAGCGGCGATCATCGATACTAGCCGCTCGGTGGCTCGGTCTCCGAATCGATTGTTCGAGTTGGGTTCTCTCCGTCCTGGAGATCGGCGACCACCATCTCGATTTCGCTGGTAGAAGGCCCCGGCAGGGGCACGAACGCGGTCCGCCGGTAGTACTGCAGTTCGCGGATGGATTCGTGGATGTCGGCCAGCGCTCGGTGCGTGAGCCCCTTGGCGGGCTGACCGTAGTAGATGCGGGGGTACCAGCGCCGGCAGAGTTCCTTGATGGAGCTGACGTCGATCATCCGGTAGTGCAGGTAGGAGTCCAGCTTCGGCATGTCGCGGGCGATGAACGTGCGGTCCGTGGCGATCGAGTTGCCCGCCAGCGGCGCCGTCTTCGGTTGCTTGACGTGCGTGGTGATGTAGTCCAACACCATCGCCTCGGCGGTCGCCAGATCGACGGTGGACGCCTTGACCTCGTCGATGAGCCCCGAGCGCGAATGCATTTCGGCGACCACGTCGATCATCGACGACAGAGCGGCGTCGTCGGCGTGGATCACCACGTCGACCCCGTCGCCCAGGACGTTCAGCTCGGCGTCGGTGACCAGCACCGCGATCTCGATCAGCTTGTCCGAGGCCAGGTCCAGCCCGGTCATCTCGCAGTCGATCCACACCAATTCGTCGCGCACAGCGCTCAGCGTATGCGCATTTGAGCTCCGCCTCTGCCGGGGCCTGGAAGTAGTGTGGGTGTGCCGGACCGGACGGGCGCGACTCGGGAAGAGGGGCGAGCACGATGACCACCGAATCAGCGGCGACACCCGCACAGCGAATCGCCGGCGGCTACGCCGTCCAAGGCCAGGCCTTGGAATTGGGCACGGTCGTCGTCGACGGCGCAGCGGACCCGACCGCACAGATTCGCATCCCGTTGGCCACCATCAACCGTCACGGGCTGGTGGCCGGGGCGACGGGAACCGGCAAAACCAAGACGCTGCAACTGATCGCCGAACAGCTCAGCGCCGCGGGTGTACCCGTGCTGATGGCCGACGTGAAAGGCGACCTGTCCGGGCTGTCCCGGCCCGGAGAAGCCAACGACAAGACCGCCGCGCGTGCGAAAGACACCGGCGACAACTGGACGGGAACGGCCTACCCGGTGGAGTTCCTGTCGTTGGGCACCAAGGGAATCGGCGTGCCGATCCGCGCGACCGTCGACAGCTTCGGCCCGGTTTTATTGTCAAAGGCGTTGGGGCTCAACGCCACCCAGGAGTCGACGCTCGGGTTGATCTTCCATTGGGCGAAGGGGCGAAACTGGCGGCTGGTCACCACCGACGATCTGCGCGGCGCCATCAGCTACCTGACTAGCGACGCGGGCAAGGAAGACCTGAAGTCCCTGGGCGGCGTGTCCGCGACGACGGCGGGCGTCATCCTGCGGGCGCTGGTGAACCTCGACGCCGAGGGTGGCGACACCTTCTTCGGCGAGCCCAAGCTCGACCCGAACGATCTGCTGCGCGCCGACGGCCAGGGCCAGGGCGTCATTTCGCTGCTGGAGTTCACCGGTCAGTCGGTGCGTCCCGTCATCTTCTCCACCTTCCTGATGTGGTTGCTCGCCGACCTGTACGCCAAACTCCCCGAGATCGGCGATGTGGACCGGCCCAAGCTCGTCTTCTTCTTCGACGAGGCGCACCTGTTGTTCGCCGACGCGTCCAAGGCGTTCCTCGAGCAGGTCGAACAGACCGTCAAGCTGATCCGCTCCAAGGGTGTCGGGGTGTTCTTCTGCACCCAGCTACCCACGGACATCCCCAATGACGTGCTGTCTCAGTTGGGCGCTCGGGTGCAGCACGCGTTGCGGGCGTTCACGCCCGACGATCAGCAGGCTCTGTCCAAGACCGTGCGCACCTATCCGAAAACCGATGTCTACGACCTGCAATCGGCGCTGACGTCCCTGGGGATCGGTGAGGCCGTGGTGACCGTGCTGTCCGAAAAGGGCGCACCGACTCCCGTCGCGTGGACGCGCATGCGGGTGCCCCGTTCGTTGATGGCTTCGATCGGCACCGACGCGATCGCCGCCGCGGCCAAAGAGAGTCCGCTGCAAGCCAAGTACGGGCAAACGGTTCAGCAAGCGCCACAGCCCCAGGCCGGTCCGCAGGTTCCGCAAGCCCAGTCCGACTACCCTCCGGTCCCACCGAACGAGCCGATTCCGCCGATGCCCGCTCCCGTTGAGCCGGCGGAACCGAAGGGCCCGGCCGTGTGGGAGGACGTGCTGAACAACCCGACGGTGAAAAGCGGCATCAACACCGCGATCCGCGAAGCGGTGAAAGCGATCTTCGGCACCGGCGGACGCGGCCGGAAGTAGCGCCTACGGAAATTCTGCGTTTATTCAGCTGAGTGCGTGACGGCCCGCGGCTTGAGGTGGCTGACCAAAATGCAGTCCAGCATCTCCTCGGAGAAGTAGTGTTCGCAACCGCGCAGGTACTTCATGTACTGGTTGTAGATCTCTTCGGAGGTGACCTCAACGGCCCGCTCCTTGTTGGACTCCAGCGCGTCACCCCAGAGGTGCAGCGTCCGGATGTAGTGCTGACGCAACGAAACCGGTTCTGGCACAATAAATCCCGCCCTTTCGGCGTGTTCGACCATCATCGACGTTGACGGCAGCCGCGCACCGGGGAAGATATCGGTGATCATGAACCTGATGAATCGCATCGTCTCGAAGGTCAGCTTCTTGCCGCGGGCGGCCAAGTCGTAGGGGTGGTAGCTGACGTTGCTCTGGATCGTCATCCGACCGTCGTCCGGCATGATGTCGAAGCACCGCTTGAAGAAGTCGTCGTAGTTCTCGTGCCCGAAGTGCTCGAAGGCCTCGATCGATACGATCCGGTCGACGGGCTCGAAGAAGTCTTCCCAATTCTGCATCCGAACCTCGCGCGACCGAGTGCTGTCGATGGCGCTGAGGACCTGCTCGCAGTGGGCATGCTGATTGTGGGACAGCGTTAACCCGATGACGTTGACGTCGAATCTTTCGACGGCGCGCTTCATGGTGGTGCCCCAGCCACAGCCGATGTCCAGCAGCGTCATCCCCGGCTTGAGGTCCAGCTTGTCGAGGTTGAGGTCAATCTTGGCGAACTGCGCCTCTTCGAGAGTGAGATCCGGCGGCTCGAAGTAGGCGCAGCTATATGTGCGGCTGGGGTCCTGGAACAGCGCGAAGAAGTCGTCTGAGAGGTCGTAGTGTGCCCGGATGTCTTCGGGACGGGTCCGTATCTTGGTCGGACCCCGCTGCACCTCGGCTATGTTCGTCATCTCCCCCCGAACGAAATGCACTGTCTGTGCAGAATACCCGCGTCGCTCAGCGTATGAGGGGAAGTCTAAGGGTTTCGCCGGGCGTGGCTAGTTGTTCGGCGGACACCGCTGGGGTGACCCCGAACACATGCCCGAGACCGGCTCGCCGCACTCGGGGCGGATATAGCCCCTACCCACCGCCGAGCTTCTTGTAGAAACTGCCTGCGATCGGTGCGACGATCGCGCGAGGGGCGTACCCGCTCGCCACCGACATGGCCTTCGACGTAAGACCCGGCACGACGCGCATCTTGTTGCGCTCCAAGGCATCCAAGGAGATCTGGGCGGTGTGCTCCGTCGAGATCCACAGGAAATCGGGCACCAGCTTCTCCACCAGTGACCGTTCGGCCTCATCGGGGAGGTCGGTGCGAACCGGCCCGGGCGCCAACAGCGTGACGTGCACACCGGAGTTGCGCAGTTCGCCGCGCAGCGATTCGCTGAAGGTGTTCGCGAACGCCTTGGTGGCCGCATAGGTGGCGTTGTAGGGGATCGGCGAATTGCCCGCCGCCGAACCGGAGATCAGGATGCCGCCTGCCTTGCGCTCGACCATGCCCGGCAGGACCGCCAACGTAAGGTCATGCACGGCAATGGCGTTCAGCTGCACCTGCGCCCTCTCGCCTGCTGGGTCGAGGCCGGCGACCGGACCGAATGTCGCCGTGCCCGCGTTGGCGCACAGGATCGAGATGGGCCGGGCGGCGAGCTCGTCGCACAGTTTCGCCCGTTCCGTGGGATCGGCCAGGTCGGCGGGCCGCACCTCAACAACGACTCCGTACGTGTCGGTCAGCCGGGCGGCCAGCTCGTTGAGCAGGTCCTCGCGGCGCGCGGTCACGATCAGGTTGTGCCCGCGGGCGGCAAGTTCGGTGGCCAGCGCTGCGCCGATGTTTTGCGAAGCCCCGGTGACAACGGCGCGCGCGTCGGGACTGGGAGCTGGGACCGGCATGCGGCCAATGGTAGACAGCCTCGCACCCAATAGAGTGCCGAGCATGAGTCAGCGAGGGCCGGACGCCGTCGGGCCCGTGCCATCGCAAGTGGTGGCGTGGGCCCTGTGGGACTGTGGCTCCCTCGGCATGAACGCGATCGTGGCGACCTTCGTCTTCTCGGTCTACCTGACCGGCAGCGTCGGGGCCGGAATGTCCGGTGGCACCTCGCCGGCGAGTTGGCTCGGTCGCTCGCTCGCGGTCGCGGGGTTGACCATCGCGGTGCTGGCCCCGGTCGTGGGGGTGTGGGTGGAGGCCCCGCACCGTCGGCGGGTGGTGCTGACGGTCTTGAGCGGTCTGGCGGTCGCGTCGACCAGTTCGATGTTCTTGATCCGCGACGATCCCAGCTATCTGTGGGCAGGGTTGGTGCTGCTGTCGGCCACGGCCGCGTGCGGTGATCTCGCCGGGGTTCCCTACAACGCCATGCTGCGTCAGGTCTCGACGCCGCAGACGGCGGGGCGCATCTCCGGCCTCGGCGCGGCCTCCGGGTTTACCGGCAGCGTGGTCCTGCTGCTACTCGTCTATTTCGGGTTCATCGCCGGAACCGGCCCAGAGCGCGGGCTGCTGCACCTGCCCGTCCAGGACGGGCTCTATGTCCGGGCGGCGATGCTGCTGACCGCGGCGTGGTTCGCCGTGCTGGCGCTACCGCTGCTGTTCGTCGCCCACCGGCTGCCGGACTCCGGCGAAACGTCGCACCCGGCCAGCATGCTGGGCGGCTACCGCAAGCTGTGGGCAGAGGTGCGCGCAGAGTGGCGCCGCAACCGCAACCTGGTCTATTTCTTGGGGGCCAGCGCGCTGTTCCGGGACGGGCTGGCGGCCATCTTCGGCTTCGGCGCGGTGCTCGGCGTCAACGTGTACGGCCTGTCCCAGGCCGACGTGCTGGTGTTCGGCGTGGCGGCCAGCGTGGTGGCCGCGATCGGCGCGATGACCGGCGGGTTCGTCGACCACCGGATCGGGTCCAAACCGGTGATCGTCGGGTCGCTGGTCGCGCTCATCGCCGTGTCGGCCACCATGATGGTGGTGTCCGGTCCGCACGCGTTCTGGCTCTGCGGACTGTTGCTGGCCATGTTCGTCGGTCCTTCCCTGGCGTCGTCGCGCGCCCTGCTGCTGCAGTTGGCGAAGGACGGCGGGGAGGGCGTCGCGTTCGGCCTCTACACGATGACGGGACGTGCGGTCGCGTTCGTGGCGCCATGGCTGTTCTCCGTCTTCGTCGACGTTTTCGGCGCCGTGCGTGCCGGGATTGCCGGGATATGCCTTGTGCTGACCGCCGGACTGGTGGCGATGCTGGTGGTTCGGGTTCCGGCGCGCGCCGGCCAGCCCGCGCAGGCCTAGCCGCGCGCGTCGCAGACCGTCAGGCCCACCCCTTCGCGTTGGCTCACCTGGGCCCCGGCGATGGTCAGCGAGCAGGTGACGTTGTGTCCGAAGTTGACGACCGTGACGTTCGGCGGGTGTGCGGCCGACTTGGACAGGCTGACCTCTTTGCTCCACGGCAGCGCGACGTTGAACTCGGTCTGGAGCATGTCGCCGGTTCCGATGTAGACGATGCTGAGCGCGCGGCCCTCGCCGGTGACGTTATAGACGACGTCTTGCATCTCTACCGGGCCGGTGGTGTCAGGGGGCGTGCCCGACGCCGTCGGCGGGGGCAACGGCCGGAAGGTGCGCGACGGCGGGGTCGTCCGCGTCGACGGGGTCGGCGTCGGCGTTTCCTCGGTCGATCCGGGCATGGCCGGCAGCGGCGGAACCACCGTCTGGTTCTTGATCGCGTCGTTGACCAGCACCAGCGCTATCACCAGCGCGACCGCCAGCAGCACGGCTACACCGGTGCCGATCCACAGCCAGCGCGGCGGCTTCCGGCGCGCCGGCGTCGTGGGCGTGGTCCCGTCAGGCGGCGCCTGACCCGACGGCGGCAGTTCCTGCTGCCAGTAGGCGGGCAACTGTTTGGTGTCGTTCAGACCGGAGGTCCATTGCGAGCCATACCCGCCATAGGTGGGCGCGTAGGGCCCCGCCTGGTCGGCATACGCGGGGTCGACGGGCGGATACGGGTAACCCTGCCGCCCGGCCGGTCCTGACCCCGATTGAGGGGGACTAAACCGCTCGGGTCGACGTGGATCGTTCATGTCCACCTCATGGCTTGCAGGGTACCTGGGCCGGGCGGTTCGGCGGTGAGACTCCGGAGTACGCGACTCAGGGGCAAGAATTGGCGGCGCTCAGCGCGGCGACCGTCATCGCCCGCATGACCGCGCGCGATCGCGTGGCACGAGCGGGTCGCGACCGCGTATCGTCCGGCGACTTCATGCTGTGCGGTGTCGAGTTCAGCAGGCCGAACACCGCGTGGGCGGTCAGCCGGGCGTCGGCCTCGGCCAGCTTGGGATCGAGCTCGCGCAGCACCCCCACCCAGACCTCGACATATTGGCGCTGCGCCTTGCGGACCTGCTTTTCGGCGGCCTCGGGCAGGTGCGCCAGGTCGCGATCCTGGATCCGGATCAGGTCGGGTTCACCCAGGGCGAAGTCGAGGTGGAAGTCGATGAGCTCGTCCAACGCGGCGGCCGCGTCGGGGTTGCGTGCTCGCGCGCTGCGGGCGCCGGCGAGCAGCCGGGTGCTGATCCCCACCAGCAACTCGACCAGCATCGACTCCTTGTTGGGGAAGTGGCGATAGATCGCCGGGCCACTGACCCCTGCGGCCGCGCCGATGTCTTCAAGCCGCACCGCCAGGAAGCCGCGCTCGGCGAAGAGCCGTTCGGCGGCCGACAGGAGTTGCAAGCGCCGGTCGGATTTCAACTGGCTCCGACGATTCGGGGCGTCGGCCTGGGCGGGCCGGCCCTCCGGCGCGGATGCAGTCACGACGGGCCTCCGTCCACAGCTCGTCCGTTCGGTTAATCGTCACTAACTTAGCACGAGCGCGGCCCGGTTACAGATGTCCGAGAAGGGTTTACCTTAGGTAACCGAACCAGCCGGAGGAGCCGTGGCACACCTTTCATACGACCGGGGGCCGAGCGATCCGCCGTTGCTCGAAATGACGATCGGGGCCAACCTCGCCGCCACGGCCGCCGCGCACCCGCAACGCGACGCACTGGTCGACGTGGCCGCGGGGCGACGCTGGAGCTACGCCGAATTTCTATCCTCCGTGCGCGGGTTGGCGACGGGATTGGCACGCACCGGAATTCGCCGGGGCGATCGCGTCGGGATGTGGGCGCCCAACCGGTGGGAGTGGGTGCTCGTCCAGTACGCGACCGCGGAGATCGGCGCGACGCTGGTCACCGTCAACCCGTCCTACCAAGAACGCGAATTGGACTATGCGCTAAGGCAATCCGGGGTCGCGATGGTGATCGCCGCCCGCGATTTCAAGACCACCGACTACGCCGCCATGCTGCGCGAGGTGGCGCCACACTGCCCGGACCTACGCGACGTGGTGCTCCTGGACGGCGAGTGGTGGGACGAGCTGGCCGGCACCGACGCCGACCCGGCAAGGCTGGCGAAGATCGGGACCGCCCTGGATTGCCGCGACCCGATCAACATCCAATACACCTCCGGCACAACGGGATACCCGAAGGCGGCGACGCTGACCCACCGCAGCATCCTGAACAACGGCTACCTGGTCGGCGAGCTGCTCGGGTACACCGCGCGGGATCGGATCTGCATCCCGGTGCCCTTCTACCACTGCTTCGGCATGGTGATGGGCAACCTGGCGGCCACCAGTCACGGCGCGTGCATGGTGATTCCGGCGCCGGGTTTCGACCCGGCCGCCACGCTGCGAGCGGTGCAGGCCGAACGCTGCACCAGCCTCTACGGCGTCCCGACCATGTTCATCGCCGAGCTCGGCCTGGCGGACTTCGACGACTACGAATTGGGCAGCCTGCGCACCGGGATCATGGCCGGCTCCCCGTGCCCGGTCGAGGTGATGCGCAAGGTGATCGAGCGCATGCACATGCCGGGCGTCTCCATCTGCTACGGCATGACCGAAACATCGCCGGTGTCAACCCAGACGCGCACCGACGACTCACTGGAACGGCGGGTCGCGACGGTCGGCCGGGTGGGCCCGCACCTGGAGGTCAAGGTGGTGGACGCGACGGGCGGGACCGTGCCGCGCGGGGTGGCGGGTGAGTTCTGCACGCGGGGCTATTCGGTGATGGCCGGGTATTGGAACGATCCGGTGCGGACCGCCGAGGTCATCGACGCGGACGGCTGGATGCACACCGGGGACCTGGCCGTGATGGACGAATGCGGTTATGTCCAGATCACCGGTCGCATCAAGGACCTCATCGTCCGCGGCGGCGAGAACATCTCCCCGCGCGAGATCGAGGAGTTCCTGTACACCCACCCCGATGTCGTCGACGCCCAGGTCATCGGGGTGCCCGACGAACGGTATGGCGAGGAGGTCATGGCGGTGGTGATGCTGCGCGCCGGAGCGCCGCCGCTGACCATCGAGGGCCTGCGCGAGTTCTGCGCCGGGCGGATCGCGCACTTCAAGGTCCCGCGCTACCTCCGGATCGTCGACGAGTTCCCGATGACCGTCACCGGCAAGGTGCGCAAGACCGAGATGCGCGAGCAAGCGATCGAGTACCTGCGTGCCCAGGACTGAGCGTTCGTTGCCTCCCTGGACGCGGCGTGCTCGGCGATGGTATTCTCGCGCCAGTTAATGAGGATTAACTGAAATTGGGAGGCTGCTGCGGCGATGGACAAGGTGGTCACCTCACCTACGGCGGCTGCCGACGCCGTGGCCGACATAACCGACGGGTCGTCCTTGGCGGTCGGTGGATTCGGGTTCTGCGGCATCCCGGAGGCGCTGATCTCGGCGCTTGTCGACTCCGGCGTGAGGTCTCGGTCGACGAAGTGATCGCCAAAACCGAACCGCCCCTTATGCCGGCGACCACCGGGAGGCCCACATGAGCACCGCCGTCACCACCGCGCCGTCGTTCGCCGACGAGCACCGGCGGCTGGTCGCCGAATTGAACGCCAAGCTGGCCGCCGCCGCGCTGGGCGGCAACGAACGCGCGCGGGAACGCCACGTCAGCCGCGGCAAGCTGCTGCCCCGCGAGCGGGTGGACCGCCTGCTCGACCCCGGCAGCCCGTTTTTGGAGCTGGCCCCGCTGGCGGCCGGTGGCATGTACGACGACGAGTCCCCGGGAGCCGGGATCATCACCGGGATCGGCCGGGTATCCGAGCGCGAGTGCGTGATCGTCGCCAACGATGCGACCGTCAAGGGCGGCACCTACTACCCGATGACGGTCAAGAAGCACCTGCGCGCGCAGGAAGTCGCGTTGCAGAATCGGCTGCCGTGCATCTACCTGGTCGACTCCGGCGGCGCGTTCCTGCCGCGCCAGGACGAGGTCTTTCCCGACCGCGAGCACTTCGGCCGGATCTTCTACAACCAGGCGACCATGAGCGCCAAGGGGATCCCGCAGGTGGCCGCGGTGTTGGGATCGTGCACGGCGGGCGGCGCCTACGTGCCGGCGATGAGCGACGAGGCCGTCATCGTGCGCGAGCAGGGCACCATCTTTCTCGGCGGCCCGCCGTTGGTCAAAGCCGCCACTGGTGAGATCGTCTCGGCCGAGGAACTCGGCGGCGGCGACCTGCACTCGCGGGTTTCCGGCGTCACCGACCACCTCGCCGACGACGACGAGCACGCGCTGCGGATCGTCCGCTCGATCACGGCCACGTTCGGGCCGCGCGAGCCCGCCCAGTGGGAGGTGCAACCGTCCGTCGAGCCCAGGCACGCGCAGGCGGAGCTCTACGACGTGGTGCCACCGGATCCGCGCGTGCCCTACGACGTGCACGAGGTGATCGTGCGCCTGGTCGACGGCAGCGAATTCAGCGAATTCAAGGCCAATTACGGCAAGACGCTGGTGACGGCCTTCGCGCGCATTCAGGGCCATCCCGTGGGCATTGTCGCCAACAACGGCGTGCTGTTCAGCGAATCGGCCTTGAAGGGCGCGCATTTCATCGAGCTGTGCGACAAGCGCAGGATTCCGCTGCTGTTTCTGCAGAACATCGCCGGGTTCATGGTCGGCCGCGACTACGAGGCCGGTGGCATCGCCAAGCACGGCGCCAAGATGGTCACGGCCGTGGCCTGCGCCCGGGTGCCCAAGCTGACCGTCGTCATCGGCGGCTCCTACGGGGCGGGCAACTACTCGATGTGTGGACGCGCGTATTCGCCACGCTTCCTGTGGATGTGGCCCAACGCCCGCATCTCGGTGATGGGCGGCGAGCAGGCCGCATCGGTGCTGGCGACGGTGCGCGGCGAGCAGCTCAGCGCGGCGGGCAAGCCGTGGTCGGCCGACGACGAGGAGGCGTTCAAGGCGCCCATCCGGGCGCAGTACGAGGACCAGGGCAACCCGTACTACTCGACGGCGCGATTGTGGGACGACGGCATCATCGACCCGGCCGACACCAGAACGATTCTTGGGCTAGCCCTTTCGGCGTGCGCCCATGCGCCGCTGGAACCCGTCTCCTACGGCGTCTTTCGGATGTGAGGCGATGTTCGACACCGTATTAGTGGCCAACCGCGGCGAGATCGCGGTGCGCGTGATCCGCACGTTGCGACGGCTGGACATCCGGTCGGTCGCCGTCTACAGCGACCCCGACGCCGCCGCGCGGCACGTGCTCGAGGCCGACACGGCCGTGCGCCTGGGCCCCGCCGCGGCCCGCGAAAGCTACCTCGACATCGACAAGGTTGTCGACGCCGCGGTGCGCACCGGGTCGCAGGCGATCCACCCGGGCTACGGGTTCCTATCGGAGAACGCGCATTTCGCCGCGGCGTGCGAGCGCGCCGGCGTGGTGTTCCTGGGCCCGCCGCCGCGCGCGATCGAGGTGATGGGCGACAAGATCACCGCGAAGAACGCCGTGGCCGCGTTCGACGTCCCGGTGGTGCCCGGGGTGGCCAAGCCGGGCCTGACCGATGACGAACTCGCCGCCGCCGCCGACGAGATCGGCTATCCGGTGTTGATCAAGCCGTCCGCCGGCGGCGGTGGTAAGGGCATGCGGCTGGTCGAGGAGCCCGCGCGGCTGCGCGACGCGCTGGTGGGCGCGCGACGGGAGGCCGCCTCCTCGTTCGGCGACGACACGCTGTTCCTTGAGCGGTTTGTGTTGCGGCCCAGGCATATCGAGGTGCAGGTGCTCGCCGACACCCACGGCAACGTGGTCCATCTGGGCGAGCGCGAGTGCAGCCTGCAACGGCGCCACCAGAAGGTCATCGAGGAGGCGCCCTCGCCGCTGCTCGATCCCGCGACGCGGGCGCGGATCGGCGCCGCGGCCTGCAACACCGCCCGCAGCGTGGATTACGTCGGCGCCGGGACGGTGGAGTTCATCGTCTCCGCGGATCGTCCCGACGAGTTCTTCTTCATGGAGATGAACACCCGCCTGCAGGTGGAGCATCCGGTCACCGAGGCGGTCACCGGCCTGGACCTGGTGGAGTGGCAGCTGCGGGTGGCCGCCGGCGAGAAGCTGGCGTTCGCCCAGGACGACGTCGAATTGCGCGGGCACGCGATCGAGGCCCGCGTGTACGCGGAGGATCCGGCGCGCGGGTTCCTGCCCACCGGCGGCGAGGTGCTGGCGGTGTTCGAACCGTCGGGCGCCGGTGTGCGGGTGGACTCGTCGCTGCTCGCCGGCACTTTGGTCGGCAGCGACTACGACCCGATGCTGAGCAAGGTGATCGCCCACGGCAACGACCGCGAGGAGGCGCTCGCGAAACTCGATCGGGCACTAACGCAAACCGTGATCCTCGGCGTCCAGACCAACGTCGAATTCCTCCGCTTCCTGCTGGCCGACGAGCGGGTGCGTGCGGGTGATCTGGACACCGCGCTGCTCGACGAGCGGCTGGCGGACTTCGCGCCGGCGCCGGCGCCCGACGACGTGCTCGCCGCCGGCGGGCTCTACCGCCAGTGGGTTCTGGCGCGCCGCGGCCGGGGCAACCCGTGGGCGCTGCCGACGGGATGGCGGGTCGGCGGTGGCGCCGCGCCGGTGCGCACCGCGATGCGGACCCCGCTGCGCAGCGAGACGGTGTCGGTGTGGGGAATGCCCGAGGCCGCCCTGGTTCAGGTCGGCGACGGTGAGATCGTTTCCGCCGGTGCCGAACTCGACGGCGCACGGATGAGCGCGACGCTGGGCGGGCGGCGCCGGGACTACTGGTGGGCCGAGGCCGACCGGCACCTGTGGATCGCCGACGAGCGGGGAACCTGGCACCTGCGCGAGGCCGAGGAGCACAAGATTCACCGCGCGGCGGGCGTGCGACCGGCCGAGGTTGTCAGTCCCATGCCCGGCAACGTGATTGCCGTGCAGGTCAGCTCCGGCGACGAGGTCTCCGAGGGCGACGTGATCGTCGTCGTCGAGGCGATGAAGATGGAACATTCTCTGCCCGCACCGGTTTCGGGCCGAGCGGAGCTGCTGGTGTCGGTCGGCGATCAGGTGAAAGTCGATCAGGTGCTGGCTCGAATTAAGGACGGATCATGACGACAACGATTACGGCGGGAACGTTACCCAAGGAATACGAGGACCTTCGCGACACCGTCGCCGACTTCGCGCGGACCGTGGTCGCGCCGGTGTCGGCCAAACACGATGAGGAACACAGCTTCCCGTACGAGGTCGTCGCCAAGATGGCCGAGATGGGCCTGTTCGGGCTGCCCTTCCCTGAGGAGTACGGCGGCATGGGCGGCGACTACTTCGCGCTTGCGCTCGCGCTCGAGGAGCTCGGCAAGGTCGACCAGTCGGTGGCCATCACGCTGGAGGCCGGCGTCGGGCTCGGTGCGATGCCGATCTACCGGTTCGGCACCGAGGAGCAGAAGCAGAAATGGCTGCCGGACCTGACCGCCGGCCGAGCGCTGGCGGGTTTCGGGCTCACCGAGCCGGGTGCCGGCTCCGACGCGGGCGCCACCCGCACCACCGCCCGCCTCGACGACGGGGAGTGGGTGATCAACGGCAGCAAGCAGTTCATCACCAACTCCGGCACCGACATCACCTCGCTGGTCACCGTCACGGCGGTCACCGGAACGCTCGCGGGCGACAAGAAGGAGATCTCGACGATCATCGTGCCCAGCGGCACACCGGGTTTCACCGTGGAGCCGGTCTACAACAAGGTCGGCTGGAACGCGTCGGACACCCATCCGCTGAGCTTCGCCGACGCCCGCGTCCCGGAGGAGAACCTGCTTGGCGCCCGCGGGACCGGCTACGCGAACTTCCTGTCCATCCTGGACGAGGGCCGCATCGCGATCGCCGCGCTGGCGACCGGGGTCGCGCAGGGCTGCGTCGACGAAAGCGTCAAGTACGCCAAGGAACGCCAGTCGTTCGGCCAGCCGATCGGCTCGTATCAGGCGATCAGCTTCAAGATCGCGCGGATGGAAGCTCGCGCCCACGTCGCGCGCACCGCGTACTACGAGGCGGCCGCGAAGATGTTGGGGGGCAAGCCCTTCAAGAAGGAGGCGGCGATCGCGAAGATGGTCTCCTCCGAGGCCGCCATGGACAACGCCCGCGACGCCACGCAGATCCACGGCGGCTACGGCTTCATGAACGAATATCCGGTGGCGCGCCACTACCGCGACAGCAAGATCCTCGAGATCGGTGAAGGCACCACGGAAGTGCAGCTGATGCTGATCGCGCGATCGCTGGGGCTGTCGTGACGCGCGCCGGCGACGATGCAGTGGGGGTGCCCCCAGCCGCGCAGCGGCGAGAGGGACGGAGCGATGAGGAGCGGCGCTCATGACGGAACCCCGGTCGATTATCCAGCGGGGCTTGTGGTTTGAGGAGTTCGAGGTCGGCACGACCTACCTGCACCGCCCCGGTCGCACCGTCACCGAGGCCGACAACGTGTTGTTCACCACGCTGACGATGAACACCCAGTCGCTGCACTTGGACGCGGCGTGGGCCGCCGAGCAGCCGGGCTTTCGCGGCGAGCGACTGGTGAACTCGATGTTCACCCTCTCCACGCTGGTGGGGCTGTCGGTGGCGCAATTGACGCTCGGCACCATCGTCGCCAACCTCGGCTTCTCCGAGGTGTCGTTCCCCAAGCCCGTCTTCCACGGCGACACCCTGTACGCCGAGACCGTGTGCACGGACAAGCGAGAGTCGAAGAGCCGGCCCGGCGAGGGCATCGTCACCCTCGAGCACACCGGCCGCAACCAGCACGGCGACGTGGTGGCGCGGGCGGTGCGGAGCACCCTGGTACAAAAGCGGCCAGACACAGAGGAGTCGTGATGCACCTGCGCGCCGCCGGCCCGGCCTGGTTGTTCTGCCCGGCCGACCGTCCCGAGCGTTTCGCCAAGGCCGCCGCCGCGGCCGACGTCGTGATCCTCGACCTCGAGGACGGCGTGGCCGAGGCCGACAAGCCCGCCGCCCGCAAGGCGCTACGGGAGACCCCGCTGGACCCCGAGCGCACCGTGGTGCGGATCAACGCCGCCGGCACCGACGAGTACGCCCGCGACCTCGAGGCCCTGGCCGACACCGCCTACACCACGGTCATGCTCTCCAAGACCGAATCGGCCGCGCAGGTCACCGCGCTGGCGCCGCGCGAGGTGGTCGCGCTGATCGAGACGCCGCGCGGCGCGGTGTTCGTCACCGAAATCGCCGCGGCCGAGGGCACCACCGCCGTGATGTGGGGTGCCGAGGACCTGGTCGCCGCCCTCGGCGGCAGCTCCAGCCGGCTGCCCGACGGCACGTATCGCGACGTCGCCCGGCACGTGCGGTCGGCCGCCCTGCTCGCGGCGTCCGCGTTCGGCCGGATCGCGCTCGACGCCGTCCATCTGGACATCCGGGACATCGAGGGGCTGCGGGCCGAGGCCGACGACGCCGTCGCCGTGGGTTTCGACGCGACCGTCTGCATCCACCCCAGCCAGGTCGCCGTCGTGCGGGAGGCCTACCGCCCCAGCGAGGAGAAGCTGGACTGGGCGCGCCGGGTGCTGGCGGCCGCGCGCTCGGAGCGCGGCGTGTTCGCGTTCGAGGGACAGATGGTCGACTCGCCGGTGCTCAAGCACGCGGAGATGTTGCTGCGGCGGGCGGGCGAGTCCGCGTCGGAGTAAAGCGCGACACGTTTTCGCCCCAGCCGTGATCAACGCAGTGTCTTCGTATTTGGGCGCATAATGGGGGATACGCCAGTCTCGCGGCGAGCGCAGGCTCTCGGGTAGCTGGCGATCGCCAAGGAGGCGGTATGACGGAATTCGCTCAGAAGCCGATGACCGTCGACCTCGAGCCGGTCCAGCTCATCGCCGCCGACGGCACGCCGACCGCCGAGCCCCGCTACGGCCGCGACCTTCCGCCCGAGACGCTGTGCTGGCTCTACGAGATGATGGTCGTCACCCGCGAGCTCGACACCGAGTTCGTCAACCTGAAGCGCCAAGGGCAACTGGCCCTGTTCGCGTCGTGCCGCGGCCAGGAAGCCGCCCAGGTCGGCGCCGCGGCGTGCCTGCGCAAGACCGACTGGCTGTTTCCGCAATACCGTGAGCTCGGCGCCTATCTGGTGCGCGGCATCCCACCGGGGCACGTGGGGGCGGCGTGGCGGGGAACGTGGCATGGCGGCCTCGATTTCACCAAGAAATGCTGCGCCCCAATGTCGATCGCGATCGGCACGCAGACCCTGCACGCCGTCGGGGCGGCGATGGCCGCGCAACGCCTGAGGGAGGATTCGGTGACGGTGGCCTTCCTCGGGGACGGCGCCACCAGCGAGGGCGACGTGCACGAGGCGTTGAACTTCGCGGCCGTCTTCGCGACGCCGTGCGTGTTCTACGTGCAGAACAACCAGTGGGCGATTTCGGTGCCGGTCTCCAAGCAGACGGCCGCACCTTCCATCGCGCACAAGGCAATTGGTTACGGAATGCCCGGGGTCCGGGTGGACGGCAACGACGTCCTGGCGTGCTACGCGGTGACGGCCGAGGCCGCCGCCCGCGCCCGGGCCGGTGGCGGCCCGACGTTGATCGAGGCGGTCACCTACCGGCTCGGCCCGCACACCACTTCCGACGATCCGAGCCGATACCGCACCCAGGACGAAGTGGACCGGTGGGCGGCGCTGGACCCGATCCCCCGCTACCGCACGTACTTACAGGGCGAGGGCCTGTGGTCGCAACGCCTGGAGGAGCGGGTCACCGCGCGCGCGAAGCGGATGCGGTCCGAACTGCGCGACGCGGTGTTCGACGCGCCCGACTTCGACGTCGACGAGGTGTTCACGACGGTGTACGCCGAGATCACGCCCGGACTGGAGGCGCAGCGCCAACAGCTGCTGGCCGAACTGGGGAGGCTCGAATGACCCAGCTCGCCGAGCCCCCGGGCCTGCCCGCCCTTGATGCGGCAATCGGAGCGCAACAACTGACGATGGTGCAGGCGCTCAACCGCGCGCTGCACGACGCCATGGTCGCCGACGATCGCGTCCTGGTGTTCGGCGAGGACGTCTCCGTCGAAGGCGGGGTCTTCCGGGTGACCGAAGGGCTCGCCGAAACCTTCGGCGAGGAGCGGTGTTTCGACACGCCACTGGCGGAGTCGGCCATCATCGGCATCGCGGTCGGACTGGCGCTGCGCGGATTTGTCCCGGTGCCGGAGATCCAGTTCGACGGATTCTCCTACCCGGCCTTCGATCAGGTGGTCAGCCACCTGGCCAAGTACCACACCCGCACCCGTGGCGAGATCAACATGCCCGTCACGGTCCGGATCCCGTCGTTCGGCGGAATCGGCGCGGCCGAACATCATTCGGACTCCACCGAGTCCTACTGGGCGCACACCGCCGGCTTGAAGGTGGTGGTGCCATCAAGCCCGGGCGACGCCTATTGGTTGCTTCGCCATGCGATCGCCTGCCCCGACCCGGTGATGTACCTGGAGCCGAAGCGGCGCTATCAGGGCCGCGGCTTGGTCGACGTGAGCCGGCCGGAACCGCCGATCGGGCAGGCGATGGTGCGGCGCCCGGGCCGGGATGTGACCGTCATAACCTATGGCAGCCTGGTGAGCACCGCCGTGGCCACCGCGGAAGATGCGCAGCGCCAACACGATTGGAGCCTGGAGGTTATCGATCTGCGGTCACTGGTCCCGCTCGACTTCGACACGATCGCCGCGTCGATCCATCGGACCGGGCGCTGCGTGGTGTTGCACGAAGGACCCCGCAGCCTGGGCTACGGGGCCGGTCTGGCCGCCCGCATCCAGGAGGAGATGTTCTACGAGCTGGAGGCACCGGTGTTGCGCGCCTGTGGTTTTGACACGCCCTATCCGCCGGCCCGGTTGGAAAGGCTGTGGTTACCCGGCCCCGACCGGCTGCTGGACTGCGTCGAGCGCGTGCTGGGTCTGCCGTGAGCGCCGACCAGCGGGTCAAGCCGTTCCGGGTTCCCGACCTCGGCGAGGGGCTGGAAGAGGTGACGGTGTCGTGCTGGTACGTCGCCGCCGGCGACGAGGTCGAACTCAACCAGGTCTTGTGTTCGGTGGAGACCGCCAAGGCCGAGGTGGAAATCCCGAGCCCGTATGCCGGGCGAATCGTCGAGACCAATGGGGCCGAGGGCGATGTGCTCAAGGTCGGCGCGGTGCTGGTCCGCATCGACACCGCGCCCGCCGCCACCAACGGTGAGGCCGCGGCACCCACGTTGGTCGGCTACGGCGCCGACGCGGCCATCGACGCCAGCCGACGGGCCGCCCGGCCGCTCGCCGCCCCACCCGCGCGCAAGCTGGCCAAGGAACTCGCGGTCGACCTCGCCTCGATCCGGCGCGATGCGGGTGAGATCATCACCCGCGCCGACGTGCTGGCGGCCGCCCAGGGGACGGGGACCGACATTCGGCCGGTTCGCGGCGTGCAGGCCCGGATGGCCGAGAAGATGGCGTTGTCGCACAAGGAAATCCCGGCCGCCACGGTCAGCGTCGACGTTGACTGCAGCGCGCTGCTGCGGCTACGCGACCGTTGTCGTCCCGCTCACCCGGAGATCACGCCGTTCGTGCTGACGCTGCGGCTTCTCGTTATCGCCTTGGGCCGCAACATCATTCTCAACTCGACCTGGGTCGACTCGCCCGAGGGCCCGCAGGTCCAGGTCCATCGCGGCGTGCATCTGGGGTTTGGCGTGGCCACCGAGCGCGGGCTGCTGGTCCCGGTGATCACCGACGCGCAGAACAAGACGACCCGCGAACTGGCCAGCCGGACAGCCGAATTGATCGTCGGCGCGCGGGAGGGCAGCCTGACGCCCGCGCAGTTGCTGGGCTCGACGTTCACGGTGTCGAACTTCGGGGCGCTGGGCGTGGACGACGGCGTGCCGGTGATCAACCATCCGGAGGCGGCGATCCTGGGCATGGGAGCGATCAGGCCACGCCCGGTGGTCGTCGGCGACGAGGTCGTTGTCCGGTCGACGATGAGCCTGACGTGCGTATTCGATCACCGCGTCGCCGATGGCGCTCAGGTGGCGCAATTCGTCTGCGAGCTAAGGGATCTGATCGAGGCGCCCGAGACCGCCTTGCTCGACCTCTAGGACGTCGGCGTCGCCGTCGACGTCGGCGTCGGCGTCGCCGACGTCGAGGGGGTCTGTTCGATCTTTATCTGGTCGGTCTCGCTGTATCCCGCGGGTCGGCCGCAGGCGGGCAGGATGTAGGTTTGTTGGGCCGTTCCGGTGAGGGTGTTGGGATCCCACGTCATGTGCGAATTCGATCCGTACTGAGTGTAAGAACCGTCCGCGCAACTGATGTTGTTGAGCGTGTCGAGCACCCATTGGCCGTCGACCAACCGAGCCTGGCTGCCGCCGGCCCCAGCTTTTATCCAGATGCATCCGTCGCCACAGGAGTTGACGGTCCAACTGGTGGTCAGGGTTCCGCCGGAAGGCGTGGTCGCGGTCAAGGTGTAGCTGCCGTCCATGGTCGGCGTGTCAGCCCACGCCGTCCCGGCTGCGCCGACGACTAAACCGGCGAACATCGTGGTAATTACCAATCCTCGTCCGATGACCATGCTCGTGTTCCCCTCTGGATCCGTTCAGGTGCGCCGAGCGCTTTTGATGGTGTATCACAGGTTGCGCCCCGCCGCGATTTGAAAACCGGCCACTCGCGGCAAATGCGCAGGTCAGCGCGGTGACCGCCTGGCTGGTCTCGCGCCGGAGGCGGCGAAGGGGGAGAATCGTCTCCTCGCGTTTACCTGCGCCACTGCGGCGCAGCGCAACGGAAAAGGGGCGGGGAGCGCCATGAAGAAACGAGCAGTGGCAGCGATCGCGATCGGCATGGCATTCGCAGCAACGCCGCTCGCGCATGCCGACGACCCGTGGATCGCCATGGCGATCTCAGACTCCACGGGGAAGATCAAGTTCACCACTGGGGGAAGCAGCCAATCCGACGCGGAGAAGACGGTGATGTCGGCCTGTCGCAGCACGATCAGTGACTGCCGCCTTTTGGCCAGCGGGCAGGGGGGGTGCGTGGCGATTGCCATGCCTCCGGCGCACACCAGATACTTCGGCGGCTGGGGTGCCACACGTGCTGACGCGGAGGCGGCCGCCGTGGCGAACTCCGCCGGCGGAACGGTTCTGGCAGACCACACCCATTGCGCGGGGGATCCCACCGGCTAGTGCTCGACGTGAAACTTAACTGACTGCGACGCCCCTTGGCATGCCGCACGTCCGCGGGACGGGGTAGGCGGCTAACGGCGCCGCGCCGCGGCCAATCTGCTTGCGAATTCCGGCGATTGGATGGAGAACGCCTGCGGGCCCAGCTCCGTGCGCATGGCGAGGTCGTGCTGCTCGGTGTCGACCGATCCCGGGTTGATCGTGGCGCGCATCGTCGCCTTGGTCGCCAGCACCACGTCACGGGGAGCCGCCGCGGGACCCGCGGCCAGCTCCAGCGCCGCGGCGACGGGGTCGTCGGCGACGCTGAGCGCCAACCCGTGCCGCACAGCGGATTCGGCGTCGAAGCGCATCCCGAACAACAGGGCAGCGCGCGCGACCTGGGGACCCGCCGCGCGTTGCAGCATCCAGGTCGCGCCCCCGCCCGGGTGAAGGCCGAGCTTTTGAAAACGGGCGTCGAACAACGCGCCGGGCCCCGCGATGCGCACGTCGGCGGCCAGAGCCAGGTTCAGGCCCGCACCGACGGCCGCCCCGTTGACCGCGGCGATCGTGGGCAACCGGCAGTTGCCGACGGCCATGAATCCGTCGTAGATGCGCCGCAGCCCCGACTCTGCCGCACCCGCACCGGCGGCGCCCAGGGCGCTGAGGTCGGCGCCGGCGCAAAACGCCTTGCCCGCGCCGGTGACCACGACGGCGTGCACGTCGGGATCGGCTTCGGCCCGCTCCACGGCCTCCCGCAGCCGCGCCGACATCTCGTCGGTGAAGGCGTTGCGCCGATCGGGGTCGTTGACGGTGATGAGTGCGACGCGGGCGTCGACGCTGTACAGGACGGGGTCGGACTGGCTCACCCGGATAACGGTACTTGGCCCGCTCACCGGCCCAAACGCCCGCCAAGAATCCATTGAGGATCCCTCAAGCCCTCCCGCCGATGCTCGGTTCACGAGAACGAGCGATCCGGCATTCGACGGAAGGAGCACCCATGCGCGCCATGGCGGAGAAGAAGGCGGACAGGAAACTCGGATTCCTCCGGTTGGCGATGGTCTCTTCCGCCACCGCGATCATCATCGCGATCGGTATGGCAATCGCCTACTTCAACCTCCCGACCGCCGGCCAAGCGTGCTCCGTGCGGAACGCCACCGCACGCGATGCCGCCGGGCGGACGATGTTGTGCAACCCGACGATGGCGGCGGGCCACTACGCGGTCTGGCAGTACGCGCCAGGCGCTTAGCAACTAGGTGAAGTCGATCCGCACCGACACGGGCGTCGTTTCCAACGCCTTCACCATCTTGGCCCCCAGCCGTCCGAACTTACGGGCGCGCGCGACGACGTCGTCGTCCGGCCGGAATGTCGCGACCCCGGTGCGCCACCGTTTACCCTGTCGCAGACGGACATTCGGGTTGTCGGCGATGTTGTTGCCCCAGCCGGAGCGGCTGCCGTGCTGGCAGATCACCCACGCGCCGTCGTCGTCGAATTGGGCCGACACCGGAACACGGCGCGGCTGGCCGGTCTTGCGGCCGATGGTTTCCAGTTCGGTGGCCATGGCGGTGCGCACCCCGAGCGCACTCAGCCCCTTCACCGCGGGGTTGAGCAGATAGCGTCCGATCGCTCGTTCCCTGCGGAACTTTCGCAGCGTCTTCTGCTCGTTGGTGCTGGTCATGGCGCTCAGGCTAGTAGACCGATTGGTATAGTTCAAGCCTTAGGTGCAACGAAAGGCGGCGAAATTATGTCGGCGCGGGATGCGCTCATCGCCAGCGTCACCGGATTGGTGCGACGGCGGGGAGTGGCCGGAACGGGCCTCAACGCGCTGCTGGAGGACAGCGGTGTCGCCCGCAGAACCGTCTACCTGAACTTTCCCGGCGGCAAGGCCGAGCTCATCGCCGAAGCCACGCGCCTGGCGGGGGACGAGCTGACCGCGGTGATCCGGTCGGGCGACGACGGCGGCGATCCCGCCGAGGCGGTCCAGGCCTTCATCGACGCGTGGAAGGCGCAGCTAACCGCGACGCAGCTCCAAGCGGGCTGCCCGATCGTGGCGGCGGTCCTCGGTCGCTCCGAAGCGCCGGCGGCGGCGGAGGCGGCGCGCGCGGCCTTTTATGACTGGCAGACGATCCTCGCCGACCGCCTGGTCAGCTCCGGCGCCGATCGGGACGACGCACGCTCGCTGGCGACCCTCACGGTCGCCGCCATCGAAGGGGCCGTCATCCTCGCGATCGCGACGCAGTCGACCGATGCGCTCGACGACGTCGGACGTCACCTGATCGAGGTGATGAGGCTGCACCTGCCCGCGTAGCAGCCGGGCGCCGAAGCGAAAACGCACGTGCTCAGCCGCGCGCCAGCGGCTTTTCTGGGCTGGGCGGTTTCGCCGACGCCCCGTGCGTTCATCGGTATCGTCAAGCTGTGCTTGAGCATTCCATTCCCGAGGTCCTGCGGGAGCGTGCCAGTTCGCGGCCCAACGACCTGGCGTTCACCTATGTCGATTACGAGAACGACTGGGAGGGCGTTGCGGAAAGCCTGACGTGGTCGCAGCTGTATCGCCGCACGCTGAACCTCGCACGGGAACTCAAAGCCTGCAGCTCAACCGGCGACCGCGCCGTCATCCTGGCGCCACAGGGGCTCGAGTACGTCGTCGGCTTTCTCGGCGCGCTACAGGCCGGTCAGATCGCGGTTCCGCTGTCAATGCCGTTGGGTGGGGCCAGCGACGAGCGCGTCGCCGCCGTCCTGCACGACGCGTCGCCGTCGGCGATTCTCACCACATCCTCCGCCGTGGACATCATCGCCGAGTACGCGAAGTCGGAGCCCGGCGCGCCGTCGGTCGTCGAGGTCGATCGGCTGGATCTCGACGCTCGGCAAACGGTCGCCGCGGACACCGATGGCCAGACGAGCGTTGCGCATCTGCAGTACACCTCCGGGTCGACCCGTACCCCGGCGGGAGTTGTCGTTTCGCACAAGAACATTCAGGTCAACTGCGAGCAGATCATGGCCATGTACTACGAGGCGGACGGCGGGATGGCCCCGCCGGACACCACCGTGGTGTCGTGGCTGCCGCTCTTCCACGACATGGGCCTGATCCTGGGCATCGCCTTCCCGGTCCTGTGGGGATTCCCCACCGTGCTCACCAGCCCGCCGTCCTTCCTGCAGCGACCGGCGCGGTGGATGCAAATGTTGGCCGGCAATCCGCATGCCTTCTCGGCGGCGCCCAACATCGCGTTCGAATTGGCTACCCGAAAAACCTCCGACGACGACCTGGCCGGGCTTGACCTCGGGGGCGTGCATACCATCCTCAATGGCGCCGAACGCGTGAACCCACCGACGCTGTGGCGCTTCGCGGACCGGTTCGCCCGCTTCAACTTCCGCCCCGAGGCGTTGCGTCCCTCATACGGACTCGCGGAGGCCACGCTCGTGGTGGCGACCCGCCAGGCGGGTCACCCCCCGGTGACAGTGTCTTTCGATTCAGAGCAGATGACCGCTGGCCGTGGCGAGCGGTGCGCGGACGGTGCCGGTATCCCGCTGGTCAGTTACGGCATGCCGAAGTGGCCGATCGTGCGAATCGTCGACCCCGAGACGAGCATGGAGTGCCCGGAGGGAACGGTCGGCGAGATCTGGACGATCGGCGAGAACGTCTGCTCGGGTTACTGGCAGAAACCCGAAGAGACAGAACGTGTCTTCGGCAGAACGATCGTCGGCGCGTCGGACGGCACACCGGAAGGGCCGTGGCTGCGGACGGGGGACCTGGGCTTCTACTCCGAAGGCGAGATGTTCATCGTCGGCCGGATCAAGGATCTCTTGATCGTCTACGGGCGCAACCATTCTCCCGACGACATCGAGGCGACGATCCAGGAGATCACCCGCGGCCGCTGCGTGGCGATCGCGGTTTCGGATGATGACGGTCCCGAGAAACTCGTCACAATCGTCGAACTCAAGCCCGGCGGCGATTCCGAAGAGGACGCGCAACGGTTGATCGCCACCCGGCGTGAAATCATCGCAGCGATATCGAGGACGCACGAACTGAGCGTCGCGGATCTCGTTCTGGTGCCCCCACATTCGATTCCTCTCACCACGAGCGGCAAGGTGAGGCGACGGGATTGCTCGAAGCTTTATCGGCAGGGCGCGTTCACCCGTTTGGACGCGCACATCGGCCCGTCACAGCCGCGCGCGGTCGAGGACACCGCCGCGGAAGCCGGGACCGACTCGGGATTGGCCCAACGTGTTCGCACGCTAAGCCAGCAGCAACACGACCTGCTGGTGGGGATGGTCTGCGAGCAGGCGGCGGCGGTGTTGGGGCGTCCGAGCCCGGACGACATCGACCCCGGGTCTGCGTTTCGGGACCTGGGTTTTGACTCGGTGAAAGCCACCGAATTGCTCGACCGGCTGAAGACCGAAACCGAGCTGCCGTTGCCGCCCACGCTGGCGTTCGACTATCCCACTCCCGACGAGTTGGCTGCTCACCTGGCCCAGCTGTTGATCGGGCCGGTCGCGGCCGCCTCGCCGGTGGAATCGCAGGTGGCGGTGGACGAGCCAATTGCGGTGGTGGGCATGGCATGTCGGTTCCCGGGTGGGGTGGATTCGCCGGCGGCGTTGTGGGATTTGGTGGCCAGCGGCACCGACGCCGTCGGGGGTTTTCCGGTCGATCGTGGCTGGAATTTGGGGGAGTTGTTCGACCCCGACCCGGATGCGGTGGGCAAGACCTACACCCGCTCCGGAGGATTCTTGGCGGACGCAGCCGGGTTCGACGCGGAGTTCTTCGGCATCTCGGCGCGGGAGGCCCAAACCATGGATCCCCAGCAGCGGTTGCTGTTGGAGGTGTGTTGGGAGGCGTTGGAGACAGCGCGGATTGATCCGGCCGGTTTGGTGCGCTCGCAGACCGGGGTGTTCGTCGGCGCATGGTCGCAGACCTACGGGTCGGGCGGCTCCGACGGTGCCGAGGGCTACGCACTGACGGGTCTCTCCCCGAGCGTGGCCTCGGGGCGGGTCGCCTATGCGTTGGGATTGCAGGGCCCGGCCATCACTTTGGACACGGCCTGTTCCTCGTCGTTGGTGGCCACGCATTTGGCGTGTCAGTCGCTGCGCAACGGCGAGTCTTCTCTGGCGTTGGCGGGCGGGGTGACGGTGATGGCGACGCCGTCGGTGTTTGTCGAGTTCGCCCGCCAGCGCGGCCTGGCCGCCGATGGGCGCTGTAAAGCCTTCTCCGCCAACGCTGATGGCACCGGCTGGGGCGAGGGGGCGGCGGTGCTGGTGTTGGAGCGGCTCGGTGATGCCCAACGCAACGGCCATCCGGTGTTGGCGGTGATCGCGGGCTCGGCGATCAACCAGGACGGCGCCTCCAACGGGTTGACCGCCCCGAACGGGCCCTCCCAGCAACGCGTCATCACCCAGGCCGTGGCCAACGCCGGGATCGGGTTGGATCAGGTCGATGTGGTCGAGGCGCACGGCACCGGGACCACGTTGGGTGATCCGATCGAGGCCGGTGCGCTGATCGCGACCTATGGGGCGGCGCGCTCGGCGGATCACCCGTTGTGGGTGGGGTCGATCAAGTCGAATATCGGTCACACCCAGGCCGCGGCGGGGGTGGCGGGGTTGATCAAGATGATCGAGGCGCTGCGCCACGACAGTTTGCCGCCGACGTTGAACGTGGATCGCCCGAGCCCGCATGTGGATTGGTCGGCGGGCACGGTACGGCTGTTGACCGAACCGACACCGTGGCCGGAGAGTGATCATCCGCGCACGGCGGCGGTGTCGTCGTTCGGAATCAGCGGTACCAACGCCCACGTCATCCTCCAACAAGCCCCCGAAGCGTCGGTCGTGCCGGCCGAAGAACCCGAGGGTGTCGACTTCGGGCTGCGGGTGTGGCCGGTGTCGGCGCGCACCCCGGCGGCGTTGCGCGCCCAAGCCGACCGGCTGCACCAACATCTGCTCGGTCACCCGGAGCTGGATTTGACCGATGTGGCGTTCAGCCTGGCCACCACCCGCGCTCATCACCCGTATCGGGCGGTGATCACAGCCGGTGCGCGCGAGGAGGTGTTGGGTGCGTTGGCCGCGTTGCGCGACGGCCAGCCCCACCCACAGCTCACGCAGCATCACTTCTTGGCCCACCTGCGCGGCAAGACGGTGTTCGTGTTGCCCGGGCAGGGTGGCCAGCATCCGGGGATGGGCCGCGAACTGTATGAACAGCATCCGGTGTTTGCCGCGATGGTCGATGACTGCGACGAGGCGTTGCGACCGTTCACCGGCTGGTCGGTGCGCGATGTGCTGCTGCAAGACCCGGGGGCGCCCGGGTTGGAGCGGGTCGATGTGGTGCAGCCGGTGTTGTTCACCCTGATGGTCTCGCTGGCCGAAGTGCTCGGTCATTACGGCATCACCCCGGATGCGGTGATCGGGCATTCCCAGGGCGAGATCGCCGCCGCCTATTTAGCCGGGGTGTTCACCTTGCCTGAGGCCGCCAAGATCGTGGCCCGGCGCAGCCAGGCACTGAGCGCGCTATGCGGGTCGGGGGCGATGGCCTCGGTGCTGTTGGCCGCCGAGCAACTCGAGCCGCTGCTGGCGCCGTGGGGACCGGCGCTGAGTATCTCGGCGATCAACGGGCCCACCCACACCCTGATCAGCGGCGAGCCCGCCGCGCTCAAGGAATTCAGCGCGGCGTGTGAGCGTGACGGCATCCAGATCCGGGCCATCGCGGTCGATTACGCCTCGCACTGCGCCCAGGTCGAGGCGGTGCGCGAACGTCTGCTCTCCGAGTTGGGTGAGCTCAACCCCGCCCTGGCGAGCATTCCGCTGTATTCGACCGTGGGGCAGGCGGTTTCGGCTGAGCCGCTGGATACCACCACGATGGACGCCGACTACTGGTATCGCAACCTGCGCCAACCGGTGCACTTTCATGACCGGGTGACCGCCCGGCTGGCCGCCGGCGAGTGCACCTTCGTGGAGCTGTCCCCGCATCCGGTGTTGGCGCCCGCGCTGGCCGACACGCTGGCCCAAACCCCGGCCCGCACCCAATCCGCGGTCGTCGTCACCCTGCACCGCGACCGGCCCGACCACGACAGCCTGGCCATGACGCTGGCCCAGCTACACACCCACGGCCACAGCCCCTCCTGGCTCGCCCTGTACCCGCACGCCCACACCGTCGCCCTACCCACCTACCCCTTCGACCACCGCCGCTACTGGCTCGCTCCCACGCCGGTCGACGACGCCGCCGCCCTTGGTCTGGACCGCGCCGAGCATCCCTTGCTGGGTGCGGTCGCCGAATTGGCCGACGAAGACCAGATCATGGTCAGTGGGCGGCTGTCGACGACCACCCAGGAGTGGCTGGGCGGGCACCGGGTCAACGACACCATCTTGTTCCCAGCGACGGGCTTCATCGAGGTGATCCTGCGGGCCGGGGAGCTTGCCGGTGCCCCGACGATCGACGAGCTGATCCTGCACACCGCCCTGACCTTGTCGGAGCAGGCGCCGACCGACCTGCAGGTCCTCGTGCATCCGCTCGACGAGCTGGGCCGTCGCCCGTTCAGCGTGCACTCGCGCGCCGGCGGCCAGCTTCGTGCCGCGTGGACGCTGCACGCCAGCGGAGCGCTCACCGTCCGCCAGCCGGCCGCCGGTTCCCCGCCGCCGGCGTTGGGTGCGGAGGCGCTCGACCAGGACGACTTCTACGACCGGCTGGCCCAGCAGGGCTACAACTACGGCGGTACGTTCCGATCCGTCCGGAGCATCGCTTCGGATGCGGCCCGACCCGACGTCGTCTACGCCGAGGTGGCGCTGCCCGCCGGCACCGACGTCGCCGGCTACGGCATTCACCCGGCCCTGCTTGACGCGGCCCTGCACCCGCTGGCCTCCGCGCTGGACGGAAATGACTCGGGATCGCCGCGACTTCCGTACGCGTTCAACGGGATTGCCCTACATGCCACCGGGGCTACCGAGCTGCACGTGCACCTCACCCGGACCGGCGAGGACACGTTCACGCTGCACGCCACCGACCCCACCGGCGCTGCGGTGATCACCATCGGCGCGGTGACGTTGCGCGCCATGTCCGACCAGATCGGCCGGCCCGCGTCGATGGCCGGGCTTTCCGAGAGCATGTTCGAGCTGACCTGGCCGTCGCTGCCCGACCTGCCCGGTGGGTCCGCGGACCGACCATCCGCATGGGCGGTGTGCGCCGATTCACCCGAGCAGTTGCCGGATGGCCTGTCCCGCGGCGCAATTCACGACGACCTGACCAGCTTGACCCCCTGCCCCGAGCTGGTCATCTGGGCCCTACCGCGACCCGCCGAAACCGATCCGCTGCGGCGGGTCCACGCCCTGACCCGCCATGCCTTGGCCCAGCTTCAGGGCTGGCTGACTCGTCCCGACATTGCCAACGCCCATTTGGTGATCCTCACCCGCCGTGCGGTCAGCATCGGTGCGTATGACGATGTCCCAGATTTGGCGCACGCCGCGGTCTGGGCGCTGATCCACACCGCCCAAAACGAACACCCAGACCGCATCACCCTGATTGACACCGACGACACCCGAGCCACCGCCGCCACCCTGCTGGCCATCGTCTCGGCGCGACCGGCGGGCGAGCCGGAGTTGGCCCTGCGCAACGGTATTGTCCACATCCCCCGTGTGGCCCGCATCCCAACGCTGACCCCACCGGACGGTGCCGAATGGCAGTTGGGCACCACCGGTAAAGGTGACCTGACCAACCTGACCCTGCTCCCCACCGATGGGCCAATTACCCTGGAATCAGGGCAGATTCGCGTTCAGATACGGGCCGCCGGGCTGAACTTCCGTGACGTGGTGGTCGCCTTGGGCGCGATCGCCGACGACGGAATGGGCAGCGAAGCAGCGGGGGTCGTCATCGACGCGGCCCCCGGCGCATCGCTGCGTCCCGGTGATGCGGTGATGGGGATTTTCCCGCATAACGCGTTCGCGCCCACCGCGATCGCCGACGAGCGCATGGTGGTGGCCGTCCCGGACGGATGGTCGTTCACCCAGGCCGCATCCGCGCCGATCGTGTTTCTCACCGCCTACGCCGCCTTGGTCGAGATCGCCGGGCTCTCGGCCGGCCAACGCGTGCTCATCCACGCCGGCGCCGGAGGCGTCGGGCAGGCCGCCATCCAGATCGCCCGTCACCTCGGTGCGGAGGTGTTCGCCACTGCCCACCCGAACAAACACCACGTGCTGGTCGATCTGGGGCTCGACCCCGCCCACATCGCGTCGTCACGCACCCTGGACTTCGTCGACACCTTCAAAGCCGCCACCGATGGGCAGGGCATGGACGTCGTGCTCAACAGCCTCGCCGGCGAGTTCATCGACGCGTCGCTGCAACTGCTGCCCCGCGGAGGCAGTTTCGTCGAAATCGGCAAGACCGACATCCGCCGGGCCGACGACATCGCCGCGTCCCATCCGGGGGTCGGCTATCAGGTCTACGACCTGTCGAGCGCACCGGCGCAGGCCCTGCAGCCCGCATGGGTGGCCCTGACCGAAATGTTCGCCGCCGGCGTCCTCAAGCCGCTGCCGACCACGAGCTACGGCCTGCTGAACGCCCCGCAAGCCTTCCGCGACATGAGCCAAGCCCGCCACACCGGAAAGATCGTGCTGATCCCGCCCGCGGTATTGGATCCTCAAGGCACCGCGCTCATCACGGGCGGCACCGGGATGCTGGGCGCGCTGTTCGCCGAACACCTGATCACCCGCTACGGCGTCGAACGTCTATTGCTGTTGTCTCGCAGCGGAATCGACGCGCCCGGGGCCGGCGAACTACAAGAGCGGCTGACCGGGCTCGGTGCCCAAGTCGCGATCGCCGCGTGCGACACCAGCAACCCCGCCGAGGTGGCCGCAGCACTCGACACGATCCCCGCCGACCACCCGTTGACCGCGGTGATCCACGCCGCGGGTGTCCTTGACGACGCGCTGGTGACCGACCTGAGCCCCGAACAGCTCGACGCGGTCCTCGCCGCGAAGGCCGACGCTGCCTGGCACCTGCATCACCTCACCGCCGACCGCGACCTGGCCGCGTTCGTCCTGTTCTCCTCGGCCGCGGGCATCCTGGGCAGCGCCGGGCAGGCCAACTACGCGGCCGCCAACGCGTTCCTGGACGCGCTGGCCCGCCACCGCCATCACACTCAACGCCAGGCCACCAGCGTGGCCTGGGGCTATTGGCAAACCCCATCCGGGATGACCGCCCACCTCAGCACCAGCGACCTGACCCGCCTGAGCAGCACCGGGCTCACCCCCATCAGCAACGACCATGGCCTGGCGCTCTTCGACGCCGCGCTCACCAGTCAGCCGACCAACCTGCTGGCCAGCCCGTTCAACACCGCCGCGTTGGCCCGCCAGGCCCGCAACGGCACGCTGGACCCCATCCTGTCCGCGCTGACCACCAGCCGCCGCCAGGCCGCGACCGCCAGCCCACGCACGCTGGCCACCACGCTGGCCACCCAAACGCCGCAACAGCGGCTGGACACTCTCACCGCGATGGTTACCGCCACCACGGCCGCCGTGCTGGCCCACCCCGACCCGGCCGCCCTCGACCCCGAGATTCCCTTCAAGGAACTCGGCATTGACTCCCTGACGGCGCTGGAACTGCGCAACACGGTGAACCAACGCACCGGCCTGACACTGCCTGCCACGATGGCCTTCGATCACCCCACCCCGGCGAAGCTCGCCGGGCACCTCGCGGAGTTGCTGACCGACACCGCCGCGCCCGCCGCGCCGGCGGCTCAGGTCAGCACCCGTGGCGACGAGCCGGTGGACAATCGGCTCGCATACCTGGATCAGGCGGCGTTTTTGGCGCTGCGAGCGGTGCACGGCGCGCTGATTCAGGTCACCTGGATCTACGACCGTGCCATCGACGTCGAGGGACTAAAACGTTTTCACCGCAACCTCGGCCGGGGGTTGTTGGGGCGCCGGATCGAACGGTCCACATTGCCATTCGCGCGCGATCGCTGGGTGCAGGCACCGCCGCCGGAGGAGATCGACTTCGCCGCGACGCCACGCCCGCGTGCCGAGGTGAACGCGTGGGCCGATGAGCGGGCCCGCCTACCCATCGACCCGGAGTGGGGACCGGCCTGGCACCTCGGCGTGCTTCCGCTCGACGACGGCGGCACCGCGGTAAGCCTGGTGGCCTCGCACACGATCGTCGACGCCATCGCGTTCGGCCAGGCGATAGAAGACGCCGCCGAGGGCAGGACGCGCGATCTGAGCTATCCGCCCGCGGGATCGCGCACCCTCGGGCGGGCCGTGCGCGAGGATTTCCGGCAAACCGTCAAAGACCTGCCCGACATAGGGCACGCGTTGGCCGCGGTGGCTCGCCGGGCCCGGCGCGATCGCAAGGAACTCAACTCATCGTTCAAGGCGGCACCGCCGTCGCCGAGGAAGGCGGCCGACGACCGGCCGGTAGAGGTGCCCGCCCTCACGGCATACGTCGACCTTGCCGAATGGGATGCCCGCGCGAAAAGCCTTGGCGCAAGCAGCAACTCACTGGTGGCGGGTATCGCGTGCCGGCTCGCGGTGCGGCTGGGCCGGGTTCAAGACGACGGGACCGTCACCCTCCGATTCATGGTGACGCTGCGCACCGATGGCGATACCCGAGGCAACGCGCTTACCAGCGTCGACGTTCCGGTCGACCCGACGCATGCGGCGACGGACCTGGCCGATATGCAGGCCAAGATCACGCAAACGATCCTCGAGGCGATGGAGGACCCCGATAACGAGTGGCTGGCGCCGCTGCCGCTGGCCGCGTTGACGCCGGTATGGGCGGCCAGGAAGGTCGCGGGGATGGCGACGGGTGGCTCCACCCTGCCGGTCACTTGCTCCAACGTCGGTGACCTGTCCCCGTCGGCGAACCGCCCCGACGGCACCGACGCCGATTACGCGTACATGAGAAACCTCGAGCCCGATATGAAGCAAAGCACGCTCGAGGCCATGGGCGGACAATTGTTCCTGGGTTCGGGGCGGGGCCGCGGCAAGATGTTCATCCGAATCTCGGCATATCTTCTCGGGCGGTCGAACACCAAAGAGGAGCTACGGGAAAGCGTGTCGCGCACGTTCGCCGAATTCAACCTGAACGCAGAGATCGACTGCTAATCGCGGCGCGTCGGGGCCGTTGCAACCGATTGCGTAGCGGCTTTCGGTATCGACCAAATCTCTGGTTGCCTTGTACCGCAACGTGTTTGAGCTGACCCGGCGCGGTTCAGAAAATCGGGTATTTACCGCGGAATCGCCGTGATTTATCATGAACGGAATGGTTAACAAAAGATGAACAAACGATGAACGGATTAATGGTATAGCAGCGTTGGCACGTGCACCGTGAAACCGGAGGGGCGGCGCACATGCGTGGTGTACATGGCAATTCGCCCGTCACGCGACGGCCCTGACCAGATCGGAAATCCCTCCTATGTTCACCGGTACCACCGGCCGCTCCGGTGCCCTGATTACCGCCGTTGTGGTGCTAACCGGAGCTGCAATTGTGCGCGGCGGCGCGGCTATTGCCGACCCGAGCCAAGACGACCGGTTCCTGGCGCTGCTCGATCAACAAGGCATCCCCGCGCTCCGTGGCGTCCCGAGCCTCATCGAAACGGGCCACGACGTGTGCCGCACGCTCGACGCCGGCATGCCGGCCGCCGGCTTGGTGGACGCGATGGTCAACAATGCGGTTGGCATCGACCCGAGCGAGCGCGATTTCGACCTCGGCCGCCTCGCGCGCACCGAGGCGCGCTTCATCACTGCCGCGGTCGGGGCCTACTGTCCGTACGATCGGGGCAAAATCGCTTCCCTCAGGACCAATCCCAGCGTGTGGGAAGGGTCCGCGCACCGCGTCACACGGCCGGCGGTCGACTTGCGGAGCGATCCGCGGGAGTCGCCCGCGGTGGCTCCGTCCGGAGAGATCGACGATCCCAATCCGCCGCAGCTTCCGGCACCACCGCCGACGGCCGCGCAGATCCAGACGCCACGGCAGCCGATAGCGGCGCCGTCCGCACCAAAGCACCCGCCGCCCCCTCCGCAAACCGCGAAGCCCCCGCCGCAGCAGCCGCCGTCGCCACCGCAGCAGATGGAGCCCGCCGGGGGTCCGCAGCCGGGAGGCGCCGGCGGGAGCGCCGGTGGCGGCAACGGCGGTGGTAGCCCGGGCGGAAATGCTGGTGGTGTCCCCGCGGATCCGTCACCGGGCTTTGTCCGGCTCGCACCGTGAGGTTGCGCTGAGAGCGCACCCGGGGTGAAGTCGTAGAGCGAAGTGGGGTGCCGAAGCAGCGGAACGCCCGCGATGCCAACGGAAATAGAGTAGTGAACTACTCGTGGTGCTCCGCGGAGGTTGCGTGACAATTCAGAGACCGAAATTTAACGGTAACGGGCACTGAGAGCGCAAGCACCTCGGCGATCAGTGCGATGGAAAACGCCATCCTGCAACACAATTACTAACTACAAGTTCTGCGTATTGGGGTAGAACCATGGCATCGCATGCACAGGACTCCGGCAATCCTTTGTCGGTGGCCAAGATAACCGGGCTCTTCGCGGTCGGCGCGGCGATTATCGGCGCGATTCCGACCTCCATCAGCTTGCTCAGCCACGAAACGGTCAATGCTAAGACACCGCCGTCGACGACCGTCGGAGCACCGCCGACGACCACCACTTTGTCGAACGGGGCACCGGGTGCCGGAATTAGGGTCAGTCCGCTGATCAACGGGAAACTCACCGTGTCCGGCTCCGCCCAAGAAAGCGTCAGCGGCATGTATGTCCTGATAGGCCCAAAGCCGTCGGGTGGATACGACACCGGTTGCGGAAACGTCGTACACCAGCAGTGGGAAGCTGAAGTCGCCACCGACGCGTCGTGGCAGAAATACCCACTGCAGACCGTCCCTGCCTACGGTGCCTGCGAACGTGGAACGACCGCGAAGGGCTTCAAATTCACCCTCCAAGGGACCGATCCGACGACGTCGCCATCACCGGTTCCGGCGGACGTGCTGAAGTGCGCGGCGCAATTCGGCCCCAGCTGCTTCCACGATCCGAACTTTGGGCCGCCGTCCGTGTACCAACCGAATCAATGACGACCTGATTGTTATTGGTCGAATCGTGGTCGTAGGCGATCAATAATCGATCAGCTGTAGGTCGTGCGCGCCGGGTGCGTCAGAGGTGACTCGCCACGAAACTCGCTGCCTGACTGGGCATCCCGGACTGCTGATACGACAAGTGCTCCGGGGAAAAGATCTGGTCGTGCGAGGGCAGCGACAACCCGCCCCCAGAACACACCGGGTCGCCGGGCGCGCACAAGTCGATGGCCTTGGCCCCGTACCAGGGGCTGGCCTCGTTCATGGGCCCTACAACCCTGTCGGCCATATTCCCGAACACGGCGACGGCGGCCACGTGGGCTGCCTCGTCGGCCGACAGCGTGTCGGCGTTGAAGCCCGCGATCGAGGCTCGGGCGATGGTGGTCAGATCTATCACCATCGCGCCTTGCGAATACCCGCCGAGCACCAGCTTGGTGTTGGGACAGTTCGCGACCATTGATTGAACGTGGGCGTGTGCGTCGACGGCGCCGGCGGATGCGGACGGGGGCCAATCCTCGGTGGCCGGGTAGTTGACGGCATACACCCCAAGGGATCGACCGCCGACCTGCGAACGTAGCGAGTCGATAAAAGCCTGCCCGACGCCGCCGACGCCTGACGGCTCATTGGTGCCGCGGGCGAACGTCACCTCGACGTCGGGGCAGGGAGCGGCCGAGGCGGGGGGAGCGAGGATCGGTGCGCAAAGGATCGCCGCCCCGCTTGTGACCACCGCGGAAAAAAGCAAACGTGCCAGTTGGCGTGCGCTCACGATTCCAATGCTGACATATCGGGATCGAAGCGTTCCGCCCGCATCGCACCACCGGATTGCACGGCCGGGAACTCGCTGGCCGCCGGGCCGGCGCAATTACTCCCGAGTTTCGACCTCGATGCGTTTGGCCGCCGGCGTGCCGTTGGGCACCGGCACCGAGATCGCGAGGATGCCCTTTTCGTAGGTGGCATGGACGTCATCGACGTCGGCTCCGGCAGGCAGCGGAACGGAGCGCGCGAAGGCCCCATAGCTGAATTCGGACCGACCGTGGGATTCGACGGCCTGGCTGCGCACGGCCTTGATGGTGAGCATCCCGTCGTGCACGGTGATGTCGATGTCCTTCGCGGGGTCGACCCCGGGAATCTCGGCGCGAACCTCGTAGCGGCCGTCGTTCATCTCGTCCTCGACGCGCAGCAGGTTGCGGTCGAAGAGCGGGCGCAGGCCCGACAACAGGGGAGTGCCGCTGAAGAGCTCGGTGAGGTCGGGCATCAGGGTTCTGGGTTGACGCTGGACCGGCAGAGTTGCCATGGATTCTCCTGAAATCGTTGCATCTCTTTCGATTTCGATCGAACCACTGTGCGGCCGCCGGTGCTAGACGGGGCCCGCCGAAGTTGCCGAGAGGTTCATTGCGCGTTCAACCGGTCGGCCCCGGACGCCGGCCAAGGTGCACAACGGGTTTCGTTTCGGTGGAATGGAACCCATCCCTAGCCGGGACGGAGCGGCCGTTTGAGCGTGCAGACCATGCTCCATTCGAAATACAGCTCGCCGTCCTTGTCGTAGCCCTTGAAGTGGTGGGCGACCTGAGTGCGTTGCACCGAGGAGTTCACGATTTCCCAGCCCTGTTCCCCGTAGGCCTTCGACAGTTCGGCGACCTCCTCGACGACAGCTTGCAGGGACTCATTCGTGCGGTAGATGAAGTTGCTCTCCCACCGCTGCGGGTACCACTGGCCGTCGGATGCCAGCCACCACCCAGGCCCGGGCGAAGGGGTGCTGGTAGGAGCGCTCATGCCCGGCGATCTTAGGGCGCCGCGCGCCCGCCAAAGCGATCTCCTAGTTAATTCTGAGGTAACTCCGTCGATGTCCCCGCCGGCGATCTCTACGAATATCCGGCATTCCCGCGGCCCGTTGGTTTGGGTTCATCGCCCACAAATGATCCGCCATTTCGCCGCTGAACCGACGCGTGGTCTTCGTGCGTTCAGCCGACCTGCTTCAGTGTGTAGTGAGCATTCGTGCGCCTGGGGTCGTCCGCGAGCCTCTTCACCTCTTGGCGGATCGGATCCACGGCGCCGCCGAATACGCCGGGGCAGCCGTCGGGGCATCGGACTTCCCACCAGGAGTCGGACTGATACGGGGGCCACGCCCCGAGTTGACCGCCTCTGGGCTGATAGCCGATCTGGGCCCCGAACTTTCTGAGGTTGCCGACGTGGTGTTGTGCCGGGCAGAAGAGCGATACGTCGATGCCGAGGTTGTCTGGTTCGTTCATGGCCGCCATTCTCGTCTGTCCTCGCGTCACCGATCGCGGCTTTGGCGCGCCCCGCAAGCATCTTGTCGATAGCGGCCGTCGTGTCGAGGCATCGCGAGGCTCTTGTCTAAGATACATACAGTATGTAGCTTAATACATACCGTATGTATCTAACGAATGGATGGATCCCGTGAACAGCACGCTCAGGGCTATCGAAGAAGATCGCAAAGTCATGTTGGCGTTGTGCCCCCAGATTCCGAAAGCGTTGTGGGCTAAGGAAAGTGGATGCCCGGGCTGGTCGGTGCAGGACTTGGTGTCCCACATGGCATGCAGCTATTGGCTGGCCGTCGACCCGACCAATCTGCCCGATCCGGGTGGTCTGCCCGCCGAACGCGCGGCGGACCTCTATGTCGAATCGCGTCGCTCGATGACCCCCGAAGAAGTTGTGGCCGATTATGAGCAGGTCAGCCTGAGGGGGCTTGAGACGCTGGCTGCCGTCGCGGATCAGGACTTCGAAGTCCCACTGGGTGACGTCGGCACCTATCCCGCTTCGATGGTGCCGGCCGCTTTCGCCTTCGAGGCGTTCATCCATATCCGTTACGACCTCTTCTCGCCCGATGGGCCATTGGTTGGGGAACCTCCGCCTGCCGACGAGTTACGGCTTGCCCCGACGCTCGACTGGATCGAGGCGTCGTTGCCGCAACAGAATGCGGGCCTTCTTGACGCGATAGGGAATGCCGTGGAGGTTCGCCTCGACGGCATGTGCCCGCGAACGCTGAGAATTGGCGACGGCACAGCTGTCGCCGCCCACATCGCATCCGATTCCTTGGCATTCGTGCGGTGGGTGACTCAGCGCGGCACATGGGAGGATCTGGGGGTGCGGGCCGAAGGGGATCCGTCGACGCTCGAAACAATCCGCAAGCTCAGGGTCTTTTGACCGGCGGCGCGTCCGTCGCTAGATGCCGTCTGCATCGGACGCATGCGGTATGTATGAAACCGTGGGTCCGATGCAGGAAAAGCGTCGCACGCAGGCCGAACGCGCAGCCGACACCCGCGACGCGCTAATTGCCGCCGCCCGGCCCTTGTTCGCCTCACCGGGCTTCGCCGACGTCTCAATGGAAGCGATCGTCCGCGACGCCGGTGTGACCCGCGGTGCCCTCTACCACCATTTCGCCGACAAGACGGAATTGTTCGCCGCGGTCTTCGAGAAAGTCGAGGGCGAAATGGCCGCACGGATGGGCGAGACCATCGCCGCCTCAGGCGAGACTGACCCCCTCGAAATCATGCGCCTGGGCTCGGCCTTCTGGCTGGACGCGTGCGCTGCCCCCGAGGTCCGGCGCATTGTCCTGATGGATGCCCCTGCGGTGCTGGGGTGGGAACGCTGGAGCGAGATCGGGCAGCGTTACAACATCGGACTGGTGAAGGCTCTGATCACTGAGGCCATCGAGTCCAAAAGCATCCCGCCGCAGCCGGTCGAGGCAACGGCACTGACCATGCTGGGAGCACTGCGAGAGGCAACTCTCTACATCGCGCGCGCAGACGATCAGCGACAAGCGCGAGACGACGCCGGGGCGGTGATCGACCGGCTGGTCGATTCCCTACGCGCTGTTCCACCACGCAAGCGACGCGGTCAGCCCGCGGCGAGATCGTGACAGCTTCACTCACGCAGTTGACGGGCGGCGGGCGCGATTCGCGCCCCAGGGGTTAGAAGCGGTCGCCACCTCGGCGCTCATTGAACGGCGGGATCGAGAATTCTGTGCTGCCGTGGCGTGACGACGATCACGCCTGCGGGAAAATATCGCCTTAGTTAGTCACTTGACTACACCTTGTAGCTGTGGTGTAGTCAAATGACTAAGCGGGCCGGAGTTGGCGCCCATTGACCCAAGGAGAACCGACCATGACCACAGCCCGATCGCGGGACATCGCAGCCCCCAATGGGGCCACGTGCGTCGACGAATGGGAGAGCTTCGGGGCGTCCTTTCGGGTGTTCGACGGCCCGGAGTGGAGGATCAAGCACGTCACCGACCACGGCCGATGCACCAAAATCGAGGACATCGTGGTATCGGTCATCGGGCGGCAGTACGTGGATGGGCGCGCTGAGCGCAAGATCATCATCGACGGCGCTCACACCCCGGTCATCACGTCGACCGAAGCGCGGAAGCTGGGCAGCGCGTTGATCGCCGCCGCAGACGCCGCCGACGAGTGACTTGCGGGCCGCAAAAAGCCAGTGCCAGTGCCCCTGTGCCAGTGCCGCTGTGCCAGTGCCCCCGGCACGACTCGAACGTGCGACCTAGGGATTAGAAGGCCCTTGCTCTATCCACCTGAGCTACGGAGGCAATGTGCAGGTCAGTCTATCGAACGCGACACGCCGCAGACTGGCTGAACGCGACGCGCCCGAAAAGTCTTCCGCCGCCGCACTTATCGGTTATGGTGTGAGGCCTCGACACACGCACAACACCGGCTGATCATCAGCCGTTAACCGCAACGAGGCGTGTGCCCAACGTCGAGGGGTGCGTTGTTATGAGCGTGGCCTTGAACTTGACTTCGCGGTGCTCGGAGGCGAGCGCGCAGGCGCTGCGACTGGCGGCTGACGCCAGGGATACGTACCGCGCAGGTGCGCTGTTGCTGCGTGGCTCCCCGTTCGCGGTCGGCTGGTTTGCCGGCTGGCTCTCCGCCGAATTTCCGCCGCACGTGGTGACCGGGCACGCCTTATCCCGGGTGTCGCGACCCGCCATCGGCCGTGTCGGTACCTCGTGGGCCGCGCAGAAAGCCGACCAAGCCCTCACCGCCGCGCTCGTCGAGTGCTTCGGGCCGGACTTTCGTGATCTTGTTCGCCACCCGGCCTATGTCCAGTCCGAGGGTGCGCCGCGCGGCGGGCTGCTGCGCAGGCCCGGGCCACACCGCCGGTACGCCGCGGAGACGTCCGACATCTCCTACGGTCCCGGCGGCAACGAACACCTGCTGGACATCTGGCGGCGTCACGACCTGGCGCCCGGCCGGCGCGCGCCGGTCCTGATCCAGGTCCCCGGCGGGGCGTGGTCGGTCAACGGCAAACGCCATCAGGCCTACACGCTGATGAGCCACATGGTCGAGCTCGGCTGGATCTGCGTCTCGATCAACTACAGCAAGAGCCCACGCTGCACATTTCCCACGCACCTCATCGACGTGAAGAGGGCGATCGCGTGGGTCCGCGAGAACATTGCCGACTATGGCGGTGATCCCGACTTCATCGCGATCACCGGTGGGTCCGCGGGCGGCCACCTGGCGTCGCTGGCCGCGCTCACCCCGAACGATCCGAGGTTCCAGCCCGGCTTCGAGAACGCGGACACCACCGTCCAGGCCGTCGCGCCCTATTACGGCGTCTACGACTTCACCGACTTCGAGAACATGCACGAGATGATGCTGCCGTTCCTCGAGCACTTCGTGCTCAAGTCCCGCTACAGCGAGAACCCTGAGCGCTTCAGGGCGGCGTCGCCGATCACCTACGTGCACAGCGAGGCTCCGCCGTTCTTCGTGCTGCACGGCGAGAAAGACGAACTGGTCCCCACCGGCCAGGCTCGGGTCTTCTGCGCGGCGCTGCGGGACGCCGGGGCCGCCACGGTGGGCTACGCCGAACTCGCCAACGCGCACCACGCGTTCGACATCACCCCGACGGTGCGGTCGCGGTTGGCCGCCGGGGCCGTCGCCGACTTCCTGGGCATCGTGTACGGCGGCCGCGCCGGCTTGCTGGCGGGTTTGTTGCCGCTGTCCGCGACTTCGGCCAGCTGAGCCGGGGCCGCTTCGCCGACCGGATCGCGCCTTTCACCAGCGCGGCAAGCCGACTAGCGTGGGTTGGGCAATCCGGTTTGCGGGTCCCAGACAGGAGGCTTGGTCAGCGGTGACAACGTTGGCGCGTCGAGTTCGCGATCATGGCTGAGTCGGTCGAGGCCATTCAATTGTCCGACGAGCTCGGGCCGGTGGACTATCTGATGCATCGGGGGGAGGCGAACCCCCGGACCCGCTCCGGGATCATGGCGCTCGAACTCCTCGACACCACACCGGACTGGGATCGGTTCCGGACCCGGTTCGAGAACGCCTCCCGGCGGGTGCGCCGGTTGCGCCAGAAGGTCGTCGTACCGACGTTGCCGACGGCGTCACCGCGCTGGGTGGTTGATCCCGACTTCAACCTCGACTTCCACGTGCGACGGGTGCGGGTGTCCGGGTCCGGCACGCTGCGCGAGGTGTTCGACCTGGCAGAGGTGATCCTGCAGTCGCCGATGGACATCTCGCGACCGCTGTGGACCGCCACGCTGGTGGAGGGCCTGGCCGACGGCCGGGCCGCGACGCTGCTGCACGTCAGCCACGCGGTCACCGACGGCGTCGGCGGCGTCGAGATGTTCGCCGAAATCTACGACCTCGAGCGGGAGCCGCCGGCCAGGCCGACGCCGCCGCAACCCGTTCCCCAGGACTTGACGCCCAATGACCTGATGCGCCAAGGCATCAACCGCCTGCCCCTGGCCATCGTCAACGGCGTCGTGGGCGCCGTGTCCGGGGCGGTGTCGGCGGCCGGCAAGGCGGTGCTGGACCCGGTTTCCACCGTCGGCGGAGTGGTCGGCTACGCCATGTCGGGCGTGCGGGTGATGAACCGCGCCGCCGAGCCGTCGCCGCTGCTGCGCCGGCGCAGCCTCGCCACGCGCACCGAAGCGATCGACATTCCGCTTTCTGACCTGCACCGGGCCGCGAAAGCCGGTGGGGGATCGATCAACGACGCCTACCTTGCCGGCCTGTCGGGCGCCCTGCGCCGCTACCATGTGGCCCTCGGCGTGCCCATCAGCACGCTGCCGATGGCCGTGCCGGTGAGCCTGCGTGCAGACGCCGACACGGCCGGCGGCAACCGCTTCACCGGCGTCAACCTGGCTGCGCCGCTGGGCACCGCCGATCCGGTCGCGCGGATGAAGAAGATCCGCGCCCAGATGACCCAGCGCCGCGACGAGCCCGCGATGAACATCATCGGTTCCATCGCCCCGGTGCTGAGCGTGCTGCCCACGCCGGTGCTGGAGGGGATCACCGGCTCGGTGATCGGCTCCGACGTGCAGGCCAGCAACGTCCCGGTCTATCCCGGCGACACTTACATCGCCGGCGCAAAGGTGTTGCGGCAGTATGGTATTGGCCCGCTGCCCGGGGTGGCGATGATGGTGGTCCTGATCTCCCGGGGTGGGTGGTGCACGGTCACCGTGCGCTACGACCGGGCCTCGGTGCGAAACGAGCCGCTGTTCGCCCAGTGCCTGCTGGAGGGCTTCGACGAGATCCTGGCGCTGGCGGGTGATCCGGCGCCACGCGCGGTGCCCGCCTCCTTCGCCGAGCCGGCCGTCTCCGCGCGATCGGTGGCGAGCTCATGAGCGCCTCACAAGAGCCTGCCAAAAACGTTGGCGCACAAAAGAAACCGGCAGGCGACATGCGGTTGCCCGGCTCGGTCGCCGAGATCATGGCCAGCCCGCCCGGGCCGAAGATCGGCGCGTTTTTCGACCTGGACGGGACGCTGGTCGCCGGGTTCACCGCCGTCATCCTGACCCAGGAGCGGCTGCTGCGCCGCGACATGGGGGTGGGCGAGCTGCTCAGCATGGTTCAGGCCGGCCTGAGCCACACCCTGGGACGCATCGAGTTCGAAGACCTCATCGGCAAGGCCGCCGCGGCGCTGGCCGGGCGGCTGCTGGACGACCTGGAGGAGATCGGCGAGCGGCTCTTCGTGCAACGGATCGAGTCGCGGATCTACCCCGAGATGCGCGAGCTGGTGCGCGCACATGTGGCCCGCGGCCACACCGTGGTGCTGAGCTCGTCGGCGCTGACCATTCAGGTCAACCCGGTGGCGCGCTTCCTCGGGATCTCCAACATGCTCACCAACAAGTTCGAGACCAACGAGGACGGGATACTCACCGGCGGTGTGCAGAAGCCGATCCTGTGGGGGCCGGGCAAAGCCGCTGCCGTGCAACGGTTTGCCGCCGAGCATGGCATCGACCTCAAGGACAGCTACTTCTACGCCGACGGTGACGAGGACGTCGCCCTGATGTATCTGGTCGGCAATCCACGGCCGACCAACCCCGAGGGCAAGATGGCCGCGGTGGCCAAGCGCCGCGGCTGGCCGATCCTGAGATTCGAGAGCCGGGGTCGGCTCGGCCTGCAGCGGCAGTTGCGGACGCTCGCCGGTTTCAGTTCGATGTTCCCGGTCGCTGCCGGCGCCGTTGGCATCGGTGTGCTGACCCGCAGCCGTCGGCGCGGCGTGAACTTCTTCACCTCCACCTTCTCCCAGTTGTCGCTGGCGATCGCCGGGGTGCAGCTCAACGTCATCGGCCAGGAGAACCTGACCGCGCAGCGGCCCGCGGTCTTTATCTTCAACCACCGCAACCAAGTTGACCCCGTCATCGCGGGAGCGCTGGTGCGCGACAACTGGGTCGGCGTCGGCAAGAAGGAACTGCAGAAGGACCCGATCATGGGCACGCTCGGGAAGCTGGTCGACACCGTGTTCATCGACCGGGACGATCCGGTTGCCGCGGTCGAGACGATGCACACGGTCGAGGACCGGGCCCGCAACGGGCTCTCCATCGTGATCGCGCCGGAGGGCACTCGGGTTGACACCACCGAAGTGGGGCCGTTCAAGAAGGGGCCCTTCCGCATCGCGATGGCGGTGGGAATCCCGATCGTTCCGATCGTCATTCGCAACGCCGAGATCGTCGCCGCCCGAAACTCCACCGTCATCAACCCCGGCACGGTCGACGTCGCGGTATTCCCGCCAATTCCCGTCGACGACTGGACCGTTGAGACGCTGCCCGACCACATCGCCGAGGTGCGTCAGCTCTACCTCGACACGCTGGCCAATTGGCCTGTCGACGAACTGCCCGAGGTCGATCTGTACGCCGAGAAGAAGGCGGCGGAGAAGGCCAAGGCGCCGGCGAAGAAGTCGGCCGCCAAGAAGGCTGCCGCGAAAAAGGCGCCCGCCAAGAAGGCCACCGCGAAAAAGGCTGCGCCCAAGGCAAAGCCGGCGAAGGCGAACCCGAACGAGTCTCAGGTTGCGCTCAAAGACGGTGAGGCGCAACGGCCCAGTGGGCAGGGAACCGTCAGCGGGGAGTCGCCGGGTGCCGCGCCGAGAGGGCGGCAGTGACCAAACCGGCCGCGGATATCAGCGCCGTCGTCGCCGCACAAGACTCGCTGATATTGGCGTCCATGGCCTCTCCGGTCGAGCGGGAGCTGGTCATGGCGTGGGTGGATCAGGAGCGCGCCGGCAACCCCGACGCGACGTTCGAGGTGCTGGCGCTGCCCGAAGAAAACGCGCCGCCCACGGCGCTACTCGAGCTGGTTGAGCGGCTCGAGTCCGAATCCAACGACGACCGCTCGGTGGTACCCGTGCGCGTGTTCTGGCTGCCGGCCGCCAATCGCGGCCGGGTCGCCAAGCTCGCCGGGCTGCTCCCGGGCCAGGATCCCTACCACCCGAACCCACGTCAGCAGCGGCACATCATCCGCAATGACCCGCTACGCGCGCGGGTGGTGGCCGGCGAGCCGGCGAAGGTTTCCGAATTGCGCCAGCAGTGGCGCGACACCACCGTCGGCGACGACGGACACGACTTCGCGCACTTCGTCACCCGTCGGGCCATCTTGGCGCTGGAACGCGCCGAATACCGGATCCTGGGGCCGCAGTACAAGTCGCCGCGGCTGGTCAAGCCAGAGATCTTGGCCTCCACGCGTTTTCGCGCCGGCCTGAAGAAGATCCCGGGCGCCACCGTCGAGGAAGCCGGCAAGATGCTCGACGAACTGTCCACCGGGTGGAGCCGGGTGTCCGTCGACCTGGTCGGCGTCCTGGGCAGGGCGCTCAGCCGCGGATTCGACCCCCAGATCGACTATGACGAGTACCAGGTGGCCGCGATGCGCACCGCGCTGGAAACCCATCCCGCCGTGCTGCTGTTTTCGCACCGGTCCTACATCGACGGCGCGGTGGTGCCGGTGGCGATGCAGGAGAACCGGTTACCTCCGGTGCACGTGTTCGCCGGCATCAACCTGTCCTTCGGGGTGATGGGTCCGCTGCTGCGCCGTGCCGGGACGATCTTCATCCGCCGCAACATCGGCGACGACCCGCTCTACAAGTACGTCCTGCGCGAATACGTCGGCTACATCGTCGAGAAGCGGTTCAACCTGAGCTGGTCGATCGAGGGCACCCGGTCGCGCACCGGAAAGATGTTGCCGCCCAAGCTGGGTCTGCTCTCGTACGTCGCCGACGCGTACCTGGACGGCCGCAGCGAAGACATTCTGTTGCAGCCGGTGTCGATCGGCTTCGACCAGCTGCACGAAACCGCCGAGTACGCCGCCTACGCCCGCGGCGGCGAGAAGACACCGGAGGGCGTCGTCTGGCTCTACAACTTCATCAAGGCGCAGGGCGAGCGCAACTACGGCAAGATCTACGTGCGCTTCCCCGAAGCGGTCTCGATGCGGCAGTACCTCGGTCCGCCGCACGGGGCACGCGCGCTGGATAAGGACGCCAAACGGCTTGCGCTGCAGAAGATGTCGTTTGAGGTCGCGTGGCGGATCCTGCAGGCTACGCCGGTGACCGCGACGGGATTGGTGTGCGCGCTGCTGCTCACCACCCGGGGCGCGGCGTTGACGCTCGGTCAGCTGCACCACACCCTGCAGGACTCGCTGGATTATCTGGAGCGCAAGCAGACCCCGATGTCGACGAGCGCCCTGCGGTTGCGCCGGCGCGACGGGGTGCTCGCCGCGGTCGACACCTTGTCCAACGGACACCCGATCACCCGCGTCGACGGCGGCCGCGAGCCGGTGTGGCGAATCGCGCCCGAGCAGCAGCACGCCGCGGCGTTCTACCGAAACTCCTTGATACACGCCTTTTTAGAGACCTCGATCGTCGAGCTTGCGCTGGCGCACGCCAGGCGAATCACGGATCCTCAAGGCGATCGGATCGCGGCGTTCTGGGCGCAGGCGATGCGGTTGCGGGATCTGCTGAAGTTCGATTTCTATTTCGCCGACTCGGCGGCGTTCCGGGACCACATCGCCGAAGAGATGGCGTGGAACGACGACTGGGAAGCGCACGTCACCGCCGGCGGCGAGGAAATCCACGCGATGCTGTTCGCCAAGCGTCCGTTGATGGCGGAAGCCATGTTGCGGGTGTTCTTCGAGGCGTACGCGATCGTCGCCGACGTGTTGCGAGACGCGCCGGCCGACGTCGGGCCCAAGGAGCTGACCGAGTCGGCGCTCGGGGTGGGCCGGCAATACGTGGCACAGACCAGGGTCCGCAGCAGCGAATCGGTGTCGACGCTGCTGTTCGCCACCGCGTATCAGGTCGTCGTCGACCAGGATCTGATCGCGCCGGCCCCCGACCTCGCGGAAAGGCGGACCGCTTTCCGCCAGGAGTTGCGCGACATCCTCGAGGATTCCGAGTACGTCGGCCGGATCGCCCGCGAGCAGTTCGTCGCCCGCGAGGCCCGCGCGCGCCGGGAGCGGCTGGACGGCCAAGCTCGGTAGTCGGCAGCGCCCAATACGCTGGGTGCATGACCGTTGACCGGCCGGTGGCCACCCGCGCGGCGCGGGTGTGGCCGGTGTTGATCGGCGTCGCGGTGCTTGCGGGCTGCACGGCCGCGGGGATCGGGGCGCTCTCGTTGGCCGGCGCGCTGACCGCGACTGGCTTACCCGACCCCGGCCCGGCCACCACGCTGGGGCTGCCATTCGTCCGCGCGGTGGGTGAGATCGCCGCGGTGCTGGCCGTCGGGTCGTTCCTGTTCGCGGCGTTCCTAGTGCCGCCCCAGCGCAGCGGCGTCCTCGATGTCGGTGGCTACCGCGCGCTTCGCCTCGGGACGGTCGCGTCGGGGGTTTGGGCGGTGTGCGCCGCCCTGCTCGTCCCGCTGACCATCTCCGACGTGTCCGGTCACCGCTTGGGCGACCTCGACCCCGGCACCATCTGGTCGCTGGCCGGCCTGGTCAACACCGCATCGGCCTGGCGCTGGACCGCGATCCTGGCCGCGGTCGTCACCGTGGCGAGCCTGTCGGTGCTGCGCTGGTCGTGGACGCCGCTGCTGCTGGCCGGATCGCTGGTGACGCTGGTCCCGCTCGGGCTGACCGGTCATTCGTCGGCCGGCGGCTCGCACGACTTTGCCACCAACAGCCTGCTGATCCACCTCGTCGCCGCCAGTGTGTGGGCCGGCGGCCTGCTCGCCCTGCTCGCCCACGGGCTGCGCGGCGGTGACCACCTGGGCCTGGCGGCGCGGCGGTTCTCGACGGTCGCGCTGTGGTGCTGGGTGGCGATGGCGCTCAGCGGAGTGGTCAACGCCCTGGTCCGGGTGCTGCCGTCCGACCTGTTGACGACCGGGTACGGGCGGCTGGTCGTCGCCAAATTCGTCGCGCTGTGCGCGCTGAGCACACTCGGCTGGCGCCAGCGGCGCTCGGGAGTGGTTGCGCTGCAAGGCGATCCGCGCTCGCCGCGAGGGCGCCGACTTCTGATCAGGCTGGCGTTGATCGAGGCCGCGGTGTTCGGCCTGACGTTCGGCATCGCCGTCGGGCTGGGCCGCACCGCGCCGCCACCGCCCCCGGCCCGGCTGCCCACTATCCCGGAAGCCGAGATCGGCTACGACTTCGACGGACCTCCCACCGTGGTGCGCATCCTGCTCGACTGGCGCTTCGACCTCATCTTCGGCACGGCCGCGATCGTGTTCGCCGCGCTGTACGTGGCTGCCGTGCTGAGGTTGCGCCGCCGCGGCGATCACTGGCCGCCTGGGCGGACGGTGTCCTGGCTGCTGGGCTGCCTGACCTTGCTGTTCGTAACCTCGTCGGGTGTCGGTCGCTACATGCCGGCGATGTTCAGCATGCACATGGTCGCGCACATGGGCCTGTCGATGCTGGTCCCGATCCTGCTGGTGCTTGGCGCCCCGGTCACCCTGGCGCTGCGGGCGCTGCCCGCCGCCGGCGCCGACGACCCGCCCGGCATGCGGGAGTGGCTGCTGGCCGCGCTGCACAGTCGCTATTCGCGATTCGTCACCAACCCGATCGTTGCCACCGTGCTCTTCGTCGCCGGCTTTTACGGCCTGTATCTCTCGAACCTGTTCGACACCGCGGTCAGCAGTCACGCCGGGCACCTGGCGATGAACGTGCACTTCCTGGTCAGCGGCTACGTGTTCTATTGGATCGTCATCGGGGTCGACCCCACGCCGCGTCCCATCCCGCCGCTGGCGAAGGTCGGCGTGGTGTTCGCGTCCCTGCCGCTGCACGCGTTCTTCGGGGTGGTGCTGATGGGCACCCGAAAGGTGCTCGGCGCCGACTACTACCGATCGCTCGGGCTGCCCTGGCACACCGACCTGATCGGCGACCAGCATTTGGGCGGCGGAATCGCCTGGGCCGCAGGCGAAGTGCCGCTGGTGATCGTGATGATCGCGCTGCTGGTGCAGTGGGCGCGCAGTGACAAGCGCACCGCCAGACGGCTGGACCGCGCGGCCGAGCTGGACGACGACGCCGACCTGGCCGCCTACAACGCGATGCTGGCCGAGCTGGCGCGGGGGGAAACGCCGGGGCGTAGCGAAAGTCCGCGAGCGTAACGACGCTGCGAAATCCCGGGCGAGTTTTCGCAGTGAGGTTACGCTCGCGAGCCCTCCGCCGAGATGCGTGGCATCCGCCCGGCTAGCTGTAGTGATACCGGGTCTGCAGGATCT
>NZ_LZKK01000296.1 GCF_001672815.1 Mycobacterium sp. E796
CGCCGCCGGGATAGGTCAAAGCGACTGTGTCGCCGGTGGTTTGGGCCGCGTCGATGCCATTGAACCCGTAGGTGTCCGGCACGCCCTGCGGGATGAACTGGCCCAGGTGGAACAGCACCGCCCGCGTCGTCGGGTTGACCGCGTTGGTGTTGGCCTTGATGATCACCGCCGAGAGCTGGGCGCACTCGTTGTAGTTGCCGGCCACCGGTTCCGGATTCCACGGCTGCTGGCTGCGCGGGTCCTTTGGTAGCTCGGACACCACCTTCGCGATGGTGGGCGAGGCCAGGTTGACCGCACACGGGTCGGCCGGCGCCGCGCCACTGGGCGGTGCGGCGACGCCGGACGTGGGGATCGGCGTCGCGGGGGCGGTGATGGACGCGGTCGACGTCGTCGTGGTGGCCTGCGGCGTCTTGGCGACCGTGGAATCTCCCGAACCGCAACCGGTCAAAGCAACGGAGGCCGACGCGAGAACGGCTACGCCCGTCATCGCGCGGCAGGGTAGCGAGCACACATCGCCAAACCGTACCGGCACCTACCCAGCCGGTGCAGCAGGCGCGGCCGTGACCCGCAGCGCCCAGCTTCGCTGGGCTCGCGATCGCCACTAGTCCCGATGGTGGCGACCCGCAGCGCCCAGCTTCGCTGGGCTCGCGATCGCCACTAGACTCTTGACACGATGACCCTCCCGGACAGCCCGCCCGAGGCTGCCTCTCCCACGTTCGCGGACCTGCAGATTCACCCTGCGGTCCTGAAGGCGACCGCCGACGTCGGCTACGAAACCCCGACCGCCATCCAGGCGGCGACGATCCCGCCGCTGCTAGCCGGATCCGACGTTGTCGGACTGGCGCAGACGGGCACCGGCAAGACGGCGGCGTTCGCGATACCGATCCTGTCCAAGATCGACGCCAAGAGCACCGCGACGCAGGCGCTGGTGCTCGCGCCCACTCGTGAGCTGGCCCTGCAGGTGGCCGAGGCGTTCAGCCGCTACGGCACCCACCTGCCCAAGATCCACGTGCTACCGATCTACGGCGGCTCGTCGTACGGTGTGCAGCTGGCCGGGCTGCGGCGCGGCGCGCAGGTGGTGGTCGGCACGCCCGGCCGGGTCATCGACCACCTGGAACGCGGCACGCTGGACCTATCCCACCTCGACTACCTCGTGCTCGACGAGGCCGACGAGATGCTCACCATGGGCTTCGCCGAGGACGTCGAACGCATCCTGTCCGAAACGCCAGAATACAAACAGGTCGCGCTGTTCTCGGCGACCATGCCGCCGGCGATCCGTAAGCTCACCACCAAATACCTGCACGACCCGGTGGAAATCACCACCAAGTCGAAAACCGCCACGGCGCAGAACATTTCGCAGCGCTACATCCAGGTCGCCGGCCCCCGCAAGATGGACGCGCTCACCCGCCTGCTCGAAGTGGAGCCGTTCGAGGCGATGATCGTGTTCGTGCGCACCAAGCAGGCCACCGAGGAGGTCGCCGAAAAGCTGCGGGCCCGAGGCTTTTCCGCCGCCGCCATCAACGGCGACATCCCGCAGGCGCAGCGCGAGCGGACCATCGCCGCGCTGAAGAACGGAAGCCTCGACATCCTGGTTGCCACCGACGTGGCGGCCAGGGGCCTTGATGTCGAACGCATTTCGCACGTCCTGAACTACGACATCCCACACGACACCGAGTCCTACGTGCACCGTATCGGGCGCACCGGGCGGGCCGGGCGCAGCGGAACCGCGGTGCTGTTCGTGTCCCCGCGTGAACGCCACCTGCTCAAGGCGATCGAAAAGGCCACCCGGCAAACGCTCACCGAGTCCGAGCTGCCCACCGTCGAAGACGTCAACGCACAACGGGTGGCGAAGTTCGCCGACTCCATCACCGACGCTCTCGCCGCCCCGGGAATCGACCTGTTCCGCAAGCTGATTCAGGACTACGAGCGCGAGCACGACGTCCCGATG
>NZ_LZKK01000297.1 GCF_001672815.1 Mycobacterium sp. E796
CCGGCCTCGCGGTGACGGTGACGGATCCCGGTGCCGGCCCGAACCTTTCCGACGTTTCCAAGCAGCGCATCAACGGCAGCAGGCAGATCATCCTGGACCGCGACCTGCAGCTGGTCGTCAACTCGCTGTGGGCCAGCGGCGCCGAAGCCATCTCCGTCGGCGGCGTCCGGATCGGACCCAACGTCACCATCCGGCAGGCCGGCGGGGCGATCCTCGTCGACAACAACCCGACCAGCAGCCCCTACAAGATCCTGGCGGTCGGGCCGCCGCACTCGATGCGCGATGTCTTCGATGACAGCCCCGGCCTGCAGCGGCTTAGGCTGCTGGAGTCCTCCTACGGTGTCGTCGTCACCGTGAACGTCGCCGACGGCCTGTCGCTGCCGGCCGGACCGATGCGGGATGTCAAGTTCGCCAGACAGATTGGGCCCCAGTGAGAGACATGCCGAGCGGAAACCGAGCATGATCGGCATCGCGGCGCTCGCGGTCGGCATCGTGCTGGGTTTGGTCTTCCATCCCGCCGTCCCGGAGGTTGTCCAGCCCTATCTGCCGATCGCGGTGGTGGCCGCGCTGGACGCGGTGTTCGGTGGACTGCGCGCCTACCTCGAGCGGATCTTCGACCCCAAGGTCTTCGTGATTTCGTTCGTGTTCAACGTCTTTGTGGCCGCGCTCATTGTCTACGTCGGCGACCAACTCGGCGTCGGCACCCAGCTGTCCACCGCGATCATCGTCGTGCTGGGCATCCGCATCTTCGGCAACGCCGCCGCACTGCGGCGCCGGCTGTTCGGGGCATGAGCACCGCGGCGACGATGCAGAGCGAAGCGATGCGGAGGAGCGGCGCCATGAGCAACGGCAGGACATCACCGTGAGCCAAGACCCGCCCGAAGACAGGGAAACTCGCGACGCGCCGGCCGAGCCGACCGCGGGCGCGGCTGCGCATCGCGGCCGGCACGAACTGCCGCCGCACCGCCCGCGGCCCGAGATCGGCCCGGTGCACCGCACGGGCTTGTCCGCGATGTTGCGGGCCGGCCGCTCGCGGCTGGTCTTCGGGGCGCTGGCGGTCGTGCTATGCCTCGTCCTGGGGATCGCCATCGTCACCCAGGTCCGCCAGACCAAGTCGGGCGACTCGCTGGACACCGCCCGCCCCGCCGACCTGTTGGTGCTGCTGGACTCGCTGCGGCAGCGCGAGGCGACGCTGAACACCGAGGTCGGCGAGCTGCAAAACACGCTGAATGCGTTGCAGGCGTCCGGCAACAACGATCAGGCGGCCATCCAGAGCGCCCAGGCCCGGCTGGCGGCGCTGTCCATCTTGGTCGGCGCGGTGGGCGCCACCGGCCCCGGCGTCACGATCACCATCGACGACCCGGGCCCGGGGGTGTCACCGGAAGCGATGCTCGACGTGCTCAACGAGTTGCGTGCCGCCGGCGCCGAAGCGATCGAGATCAACGACGCGCACCAATCCGTCCGGGTAGGTGTCGATACCTGGATAGTGGGTACGCCGGGCTCGTTGACCGTCGACACCAAGACCCTGTCGTCTCCGTATTCGATTCTGGCGATTGGCGATCCGCCGACGCTGGCCGCGGCGATGAACATCCCCGGCGGGGCCGAGGACAGCATCAAGCGCGTCGGCGCCCGGATGACGGTCCAGCAGGCCGACCGGGTCGACGTGACCACCTTGCGACAACCAAAACCGCACCAATACGCTCAGCCCGTCAAGTGAACGTGCCTCGTCGGCAGCGACCAGAACAGGATGACCCCGTGAGCGATATCCCGTCCGATCTGCACTACACCGCCGAACATGAGTGGGTTCGACGCAGCGGTGAGGACACCGTGCGGGTCGGTATCACCGACTTCGCGCAATCGGCGCTCGGCGACGTCGTCTTCGTCCAGCTGCCGGACGTGGGCAGCCAGGTGAGCGCGGGCGAATCCTTCGGCGAGGTGGAATCGACGAAGTCGGTGTCGGACCTGTTCGCGCCGGTGTCGGGCACGGTCTTGGCCGTCAACGCCGACCTGGAGGGCAGTCCGCAGCTGGTCAACTCCGACCCCTACGGGTCGGGTTGGCTGGTCGACGTCCAGGTCTCGGACGCCGCCGAGCTCGAGTCGGCGATCTCGGCGCTGCTCGACCCGGAGGCCTACCGCGGGACGCTGACCGAATGACGATTGCTAATGTGCCTGCCAGCCCCGCTCGGTGCTGCGGGCGGCGCACGCGGTTCACGTCGGTCGGGCTTCCGATCGTCCGGTGGGGGGCACATTGCGAACCGGTGCGCGGTACGGTCAACAGATCGACACTTGATAGACACGAGACGGTCAAGTAATCAGCAGTGCGGGGCTAGAGAAACTCAGGAAACCTCGACAAACCTAGAGGGGAGCCGGGCGAGCAGCCCGGCTCGGATAACGCCACAGCGGCCAGTGAGGAGCAGCGCGTGACGGACATGGATAACGACCAGACCTCTGACGAAGTCACGGTGGAAACGACTTCGGTCTTTCGTGCCGACTTTCTCAACGAACTCGACGCGCCCGCCCAGGCGGGGACCGAGAGCGCGGTGTCGGGGGTCGAAGGACTCCCGGCCGGCTCGGCGTTGCTGGTCGTCAAACGCGGACCTAACGCCGGGTCGCGGTTCCTGCTCGACCAGGCCATCACGTCCGCCGGTCGGCATCCTGACAGCGACATCTTCCTCGACGACGTCACCGTCAGCCGTCGCCACGCCGAATTCAGGTTGGAAAATAACGAATTTCACGTCGTCGATGTCGGTAGCCTGAATGGCACGTACGTCAACCGCGAGCCCGTCGATTCGGCGGTGCTGGCCAACGGCGACGAGGTTCAGATCGGCAAGTTCCGGTTGGTGTTCTTGACCGGACCCAAGCAGGGCGACGACGGAGACTCCGGAGGGTAGTGAAGGAGGGTAGTGAGCGCACCCGATAGCCCGGCACTGGCCGGGATGTCGATTGGGGCGGTTCTCGACCTGTTGAGGCCGGATTTCCCCGATGTCACGATCTCCAAGATTCGATTCTTGGAGGCCGAAGGACTGGTGACGCCCCAGCGCGCCGCGTCGGGATATCGCAGGTTCACCGCGTACGACTGCGCGCGGCTGCGGTTCATCCTCACCGCGCAGCGCGACCACTACCTGCCGCTGAAGGTGATCCGGGCGCAGCTGGACGCGCTGCCCGACGGCGAGCTGCCCCCGATCGGATCGCCTTACGGGGTACCGCGATTGGTGTCGGTTCCGAACGGCGGGGAATCCGCCGCCGTGGCCGAGGCCGCTCCGGGCGCCAAGCCCGACGCGGCGGCGGTGGCCCCGCCGCGGGTCCGGCTGAGCCGAGAGGATCTCCTGGAACGTTCCGGGGTGGACGACGAACTGCTGACGGCGTTGCTCCGGGCGGGGGTGATCACCACCGGCCCGGGCCGGTTCTTCGACGAACACGCCGTGGTCATCCTCCAATGCGCGCGGGCCCTGGCCGAATACGGCGTCGAACCGAGGCACCTGCGCGCCTTTCGTTCCGCGGCCGACCGGCAGTCCGATCTGATCGCCCAGATCGCGGGGCCGCTCGTCAAGGCCGGCAAGGCCGGCGCCCGGGACCGCGCCGACGACCTGGCGCGTGAGGTGGCCGCGCTCGCGATCACATTGCACACCTCGCTGATCAAGTCTGCCGTTCGCGACGTTCTGCATCGCTGAGGATTAGACTTCGTTGGACAGCTTGGTGTTCGGCGGGCTGAAGAGTTGCGGAGGGCAGACACAGATGGGTGAAGTTCGTGTTGTCGGCATTCGCGTCGAGCAACCGCAGAACCAGCCGGTGCTGTTGCTGCGCGAGGCCAACGGTGACCGCTACCTGCCAATCTGGATCGGTCAGTCCGAAGCCGCCGCCATCGCGCTGGAGCAGCAGGGCGTCGAACCGCCCCGGCCGCTGACGCATGACCTGATCAGGGATCTCATTGCCGCACTTGGGCATTCGCTGAAAGAGGTGCGGATCGTCGACCTGCAGGAGGGCACGTTCTACGCCGACCTGGTCTTCGACCGCAACATCACGGTCTCGGCGCGCCCGTCGGACTCGGTGGCGATCGCCCTGCGGGTCGGCGTCCCGATCTACGTCGAGGAGGCCGTGCTCGCCCAGGCGGGTCTGCTCATCCCCGACGAGAGCGACGAAGAGGCCAACACCGCCGTGCGTGAGGACGAGGTGGAGAAGTTCAAGGAGTTCCTCGACAGCGTGTCGCCCGACGACTTCAAGGCCACCTAGTCGCGCGGCGAGGGCCATCCCGCGGGTACTAGGCTGGACGCCGACATCACGGAACCATCTCATCTGGCGCCGCGATCTCGACACGCTGGCCGATAGTGCTGCCAGTTGGGGCTCCGGCCGCCATACTTTGATCACGACTTAGGGCGCGGCGGCTATCGAAAAGCGTAAGCTCACTAGCACTCGGGCCTGAGCAAACGTGGCTGCGGTGCAGCCAGAGACGCAGCTAACGATGACAGCGCGATCGGCGAGAGGAACCACCGTGAGCGAGCAGCCACGTCAAGAACAGCTGGACCTAGCTGACCAAGCGAACGCCGCGAGCAGCGACCAACCCGTCTCCGCGGCGAGCGCACCGGTGCAGCCCGGGCTGTTCCCCGACGATTCCGTGCCCGACGAGCTGGTGGGCTATCGCGGGCCGAGCGCGTGCCAGATCGCCGGCATCACCTACCGTCAGCTGGACTACTGGGCGCGCACGTCGCTGGTGGTTCCGTCGATCCGCAGCGCGGCGGGCTCCGGCAGCCAGCGGCTCTACTCGTTCAAGGACATCCTGGTCCTCAAGATCGTCAAGCGACTGCTCGACACCGGCATCTCGCTGCACAACATCCGCGTCGCCGTCGACCACCTGCGCCAGCGCGGCGTCCAGGACCTGGCCAACATCACCCTGTTCTCCGACGGCACCACCGTTTACGAGTGCACCTCGGCCGAAGAGGTCGTCGACCTGCTGCAGGGCGGGCAGGGCGTCTTCGGCATCGCGGTGTCGGGCGCCATGCGCGAGCTGACCGGCGTGATCGCCGACTTCCACGGCGAGCGGGCCGACGGCGGCGAGTCGATCGCGGCACCGGAGGACGAGCTAGCGTCGCGGCGCAAGCACCGCGACCGCAAGATCGGCTGACCCCGGGTAAACTGGTCCGCGCGTCGCACTCGGGCGGGAGAGTCTCGTGGCTGCCAGTCACGGGCGCCGAAGGAGCAACACCTCTCCGTCAACCTCTCAGGCACCCGGACCGCGCGAGTTAACGACGCCTCTGGAAAGCGGTGCGGACCGGCAGCGGTCCCACCCGCCGATGGGGAAAGGCGCCGACGCAGCAGCCGGCGCCGAATCTCTCAGGCGCCCGGCGAACGGGTGAAGACAGAGGGAGGGGGCCGTTAGTCCCTCGACCTCAGGAGTTCGCCGTGGCCGATTTTTCGAAGCCCGATCACTCAACCTTCGCAGCGCGGCACATCGGGCCGGACAGCCAGGCCATCGCCGCCATGCTCGACGTAATCGGCGTCGACTCGTTAGACGAGCTGGCGTCGAAGGCGGTTCCGGCCGGCATCCTCGACACGCGCCCCGACGGCGGCGCCGCGCCGGGGCTTGACCACCTGCCGCCCCCCGCCAGCGAGGCCGAGACGCTGGCCGAGCTGCGCGCGCTGGCCGACGCCAACACCGTGGCCGTGTCGATGATCGGGCAGGGCTACTACGACACGCTCACACCGCCCGTGTTGCTGCGCAACATCATGGAGAACCCGGCCTGGTACACCGCGTACACGCCCTATCAGCCGGAGATCAGCCAGGGTCGGCTGGAGGCGTTGCTGAACTTCCAGACGATGGTGGCCGACCTCACCGGCCTCGAGGTCGCCAACGCGTCGATGCTCGACGAGGGCACTGCCGCGGCCGAGGCGATGACGTTGATGCACCGCGCGGCGCGCGGGGCGGCGAACCGGCTCGTCGTGGACGTCGACGTCTTCGCGCAGACCGCGGCCGTGCTGGCCACGCGGGCCAGGCCGTTGGGCATCGAGATCGTCACCGCCGACCTGCGTGACGGCCTGCCCGACGGGGAATTCTTCGGCGTCGTCACCCAGCTGCCGGGTGCGAGCGGGCGGATCACCGACTGGGCGGCCCTGGTCTCGGCGGCGCACGAACGGGGCGCGCTGGTCGCCGTCGGCGCCGACCTGCTGGCGTGCACGCTGATCACCCCGCCCGGCGAGACCGGAGCCGACGTCGCGTTCGGCAGCACCCAAAGGTTCGGTGTCCCAATGGGATTCGGCGGGCCGCACGCCGGCTACCTGGCCGTGCACGCCAAGCATGCCCGCCAGCTGCCGGGGCGGCTGGTCGGCGTGTCTGTGGACAGTGATGGCGCGCCGGCGTTTCGTTTGGCGCTGCAGACCCGCGAGCAGCACATCCGCCGCGACAAGGCGACCAGCAACATCTGCACCGCGCAGGTGCTGCTGGCCGTGATGGCCGCGATGTACGCCAGCTACCACGGCGCCGACGGGCTGACCGCGATCGCTCGCCGCGTACACGGCCACGCCGAAGCCATCGCCGCCGCGCTGGGTGATGCGCTGGTACACGACACGTACTTCGACACCGTGCTGGCCCGGGTGCCGGGCCGCGCCGACGAGGTGCTGGCCGCGGCCAAGGCCAACGGCGTCAACCTGTGGCGCGTCGACGACGACCACGTCTCGGTGGCCTGCGACGAGGCCACCACCGACGCGCATGTCGCCGCGGTGATCGACGCCTTCGGGGTGGCGGCCGCCGAACCCGTCGCCGCCGATATCGCGACACGCACCTCGGAGTTCCTGACGCACCCGGCGTTCACGCAATACCGCACCGAGACGGCGATGATGCGCTACCTGCGCACGCTGGCGGACAAGGATATCGCCTTGGACCGCAGCATGATTCCGCTCGGCTCGTGCACGATGAAGCTCAACGCCGCCGCCGAGATGGAACCGATCACCTGGCCCGAATTCGCGCGCCTGCACCCGTTCGCGCCGGCCTCCGACACCGAGGGCATCCGCCGGCTGATCGCCGACCTGGAGACCTGGCTGGTACAGATCACCGGCTACGACACCGTCTCGCTGCAGCCCAACGCCGGCTCGCAGGGCGAGTACGCCGGCCTGCTGGCCATCCACGACTACCACGCCAGCCGCGGCGAACCGCACCGCGACATCTGCCTCATCCCGTCCAGCGCACACGGGACCAACGCCGCCTCGGCCGCGCTGGCCGGGCTGCGGGTTGTGGTTGTCGCCTGCCGCGACGAGGCCGGTCGGGCTGGCGACGTCGACCTCGACGACCTGCGGGCCAAGGTGGCCGAGCACGCGGACCGGCTGGCCGCGTTGATGATCACCTACCCGTCCACCCACGGCGTGTACGAGCACGACATCGCCGAGATCTGCGCGGCCGTGCACGACGCGGGCGGCCAGGTCTACATCGACGGCGCCAACCTCAACGCGCTGGTCGGGCTGGCCCGCCCGGGCAGGTTCGGCGGCGACGTCAGCCACCTGAACCTGCACAAGACGTTCTGCATCCCGCACGGCGGCGGCGGGCCGGGCGTCGGGCCGGTGGCGGTGCGCTCGCACCTGGCGCCGTTCCTGCCCGGCCACCCGTACGCCTCCGAACTACCCGGAGGGCATCCGGTGTCGTCGGCACCCTACGGGTCGGCGTCGATCCTGCCGATCACGTGGGCTTACATCCGGATGATGGGCGCCGAGGGGCTGCGGGCGGCGTCGCTCACCGCGATCGCCTCGGCCAACTACATCGCCCGGCGCCTCGACGAGTACTTCCCGGTGCTGTACGCGGGCGAGAACGGCATGGTCGCGCACGAGTGCATCCTGGACCTGCGCGGCATCACCAAGGCCACCGGGGTGACCGTCGACGACGTCGCAAAGCGGTTGGCGGACTATGGCTTTCACGCGCCAACCATGAGCTTTCCGGTGGCCGGCACGCTGATGGTGGAGCCGACCGAAAGCGAGAGCCTGACCGAGGTGGACGACTTCTGCGAGGCCATGATCGCCATCCGCGGCGAGATCGAGCGCGTCGGCGCGGGGGAGTGGTCGGTTGACGACAACCCGCTGCGGGGGGCGCCGCACACCGCCGAGTGCCTGCTCGTCTCCGACTGGAAGCACCCGTACACGCGGGAGGAGGCGGCCTACCCGCTGGGCAAGGGATTCCGGCCCAAGGTCTGGCCGCCGGTGCGCCGCATCGACGGCGCCTACGGCGACCGCAACCTGGTCTGCTCGTGCCCGCCGGTGGAGGCGTTCGCCTAGGAGCCCGATGGTGGCGACCCGCTTCACCCGGCTTCGCCGCCCTCGCGATCGCCGCTAGCCGAAGCGCTCGATGATTGCCGCCGCGATCCGGTCGGGCGCGTCCTCCTGGATGAAGTGCTTGGCTTCGGGCAGCTCGACTACGACGTGATCCGGGAACGCCGCCCGCATCCGCGGCAGCGTGGGGCCGGGCCTGAACGCGAAGTCCTTCATCCCCCAGACGAATAGCGCGGGTTTGGCACCGAGCCGGGCGGGCACCTCCCGCCCGAGCCGCGACAGCAAGGGTTCGGCCGCCAGGATCTGTTTGGGCATCTCGGCCACACCTTTTCGCGCCTCGGCGCTGGGCTGCACGGCCCGGTAGTGTTCCATCACCGCCTCGCTCGGGCGGTGCTGAGTCCCCGCCGGAATCAGGCGCTCCACAAAGAAATTCCGCTGCAAGATCGCCCACTGCATCGGCGGGCTGCCCATCACGCGGCTGAAGATCTTTGTCGTCAGCTCATCCGTCTTCCAGAACCAGGTGTTGCCCAGCACGACGCCGCGGACCCTGGCGGCGCGCTCGACGGCGACCGCCATGCTGATGGGCCCGCCCCAGTCCTGGCCCATCGTCAGATAGCCGTCGAGACCCAGGTGATCGACGAACTCGCCGACCACCTGGGCATGCTCGTCGATCTTGTATCCGAACCCGGCGGGTCGCTCGGACAGCCCGAAGCCGAGGTAATCGGGTGCGATGCAACGGAATTGGCCGCGCAGCGCGACGATGATGTCCCGGTACAGGAAGCTCCACGTCGGGTTGCCGTGGCACAGCAGGATCGGCGGCCCATCACCCTCGTCGACGTAGTGCATCCGCCCGCGCGAGCTGTCGAACCAGCGCGACTCGAACGGATAAAGGCGAGGATCCGGGGTGAAATCGATCTTCATGGCGCTCCCTTCGGGCAACGCGACGATCGTATGCCGGAGGGGTGACAAGCTCTCGTTCGCGAGCGCAACCGCACGGCGAATTTCGGCCCGGTTTTTCGCAGCCAGGTTACGCTCGCGGCGAGTCGGGCGCCGTCAGCTCAAGAAGGTGCTGAGGGCCGCGGCAAGATCGGGGGACGCCGACGTGGTGAGGTTCTGGTAGCCGCCGCCGCTGAGTTGGGCGACGGCCTCCCAGGTGGCCTTGTCGGGGTCGGCGCCGAAGTCGATGACGTTGACCGCGATCGGCTTGGCCGGGTCGGCGCTCTTGCGGATGAAGTCCTGCAGCCCGGGCCCGTCCAACGTCTGGTCGGTGTGCGGCCCCGACGTGATCACCAGTATCGAATTCGGTTGGCCGGCGCGGTAATTGGTCTGCACCTCTTGGTAGAGCAGGCGCAGCGTGGTGAACGACACGGCGCCGCCGGCCGACGAATACTGCTTGTCCAGCGCGGCCGCCAGCGCCGCCGAGCGCGGCTGGCCGTTAACCGGGTCGCCCAGCGGTCCGCTCGTCACCTCCGAGCGCCCCTCGTGGCCGTCGAAGGTCCACAGCCCGACGGCGGCGCTGGCCGGCAACGACTTGAGCTTGTCCTGCAGCGCCCCGATCACGTTGGCCAGCCGCGACTTTCCGCCTTCGTCGACGGGCATCGACTGGTCGAGCATGATGGTCGCAGCGAGCCCGCTGGACGGGGCGGTCATCGCCTCGGCCAGCGTGGCACGCAGCGCGTCGTCACCCACCGACAGGGTGGACGGCAGGGCCGCGAAGCTGGTAACCGGACTGCTCGGCGGCTTGACGCCGCTGACCCGGAAGCCGGCCTTGGCCAGCTTCGCGAGTTGCTCGGGCTTCTGCATGAAGCGGGCGAACCCGTTGGCCGCGGAGGCCTGCTCCTGGTTCACCCAGGAGCCGCTGAGCAGCACCGCGGGATAGTCGGCGACCGGCACCGCGCCGGGCGGCAGCCAGGAAGCCAGCGTGCTCTTGGCGTCGGACAGCGACTGGCCCCGCAGGTACAGCTGCTGCTCGGTGGTGACCACGGCGTGCACCGGCGCGGTCGCCGCGTCACCGGGCTTGAGCAGCGCGTTCAGCGCCTCGGTCAGGGAGTTGTCCGCGAGCTTGGGCTGGGCGCCCAGCAGCGCGCGCACGGCGCCGACGCCCTGCGTCGGTGGCGCACCCGCTCCGGCAGCCCCCGCCGCCACGGCCTCGCCGGCCAGCAACGATGCGTCGGCGTTGCCGGTCATCGGCAACGCCAGCCGTAACGATCCCCAGGCCGGCAGGTTCAGCCCGGCCAGCGAATTCGGGTTGGTTTGCAGGCCGGGCAGCGCCGCCCAACCCTGATTGCCCAGGGCTTGGCCGAGTTCCGGGCGCACGGCGAGCATGACCGGCGAGGTGACCAGGGAATGGCTTTCGGCGATCTTCTGACCGGACGCGGCGAGCCGGGCGGCCGAGATCGAGCTGCCCGGGATCCACAACGCCGGCTGGCCGCCCAGGTCGGCCGGCCACTTGCCGGCGAACCCGCCCAGGACCGCGTCGGAACCGGCCTGTTTGACGCTCACCACCATGCAGTGATCGCCGACCGGGCCGGACGTGGCGTTGTAGCTCTCGGCAAGCTGCTGCACGGGATCGGCGATCGACGGGTCGGCGATGACGGCGACCGTCTCCTTGCCCCCCACGCACCGCGCGGCGGCGGTGTGCGAGCGGTGTGACAGCGCGTCACCGAAGAAGGTCCACAGGATCACCGTGCCCACGACGACGACGACGGCGACGAGCGCGACGATGACCCCGATGCTGACGCCGCGGCGCCCGCCGTCGCTGCGGTGACCGCCGAGGCGTTCACCGAGCCCGCGGTGGCCGCCGCCGAAACGGGACGACGGGGCGGCCGCCGGCGGCGCGCTCGGCGGGCCGGCGGCGAACTCCGGATACGCGTCGTCGGGGCCGGACGCGAACGTGTCGTCGGTGGCATAGGGGTCCTCGTGCGAATAGTCCGCGCCCGAGTAGTCCACCGCGCCGTAGTCGTCCCCGCTCGGATAGTCCGGGAGGCCGGCCTCGCGGTGGTGCTGACCCGTTTCGTCGGCCGGGTACGCATCCTCGGCGAGGTATTCGTCAGCTGGCTCGTCGACGGAATCCTCGGGGTCGGGCATGCTGTGCCTACCCATACCGGTGCCCGCCGCCTTCCCGTCGACTCGTCGCGTGACTTGTGAACTCGGCGCAGATTCTAGTCATCGAACCGCATTACTTACCGCATGTCGGGCCGTTTCACGCACCCGCGGCGCGAGCTTTGAACTCGCGCCTGCGCCGGTGCAGGATCGGCTCGGTGTAGCCGTTCGGCTGCTGTGTCCCGGACAGAATCAGCTCCTGAGCCGCCAGGAAGGCGATGCTGTCGTCGAAGTTGGGCGCCATCGGCCGATAAACCGGGTCCCCTTCGTTCTGCCGGTCCACCAGCGGCGCCATCCGCTCCAGGCTGGCGCGAACGTCCTCGCTGGTGATCACGCCGTGGCGCAACCAGTTGGCCAGCAGCTGGCTGGAGATCCGCAGGGTGGCACGGTCCTCCATGAGCGCCGTGTTGTGGATGTCGGGCACCTTCGAGCAGCCGACGCCCTGCTCCACCCAGCGCACCACGTAGCCGAGGATGGACTGGCAGTTGTTGTCGAGCTCCTCGCGGATTTCCTCTGACGCCCAAGCCAATTCCTTGGCCAGCGGAATGGTCAGCAGCTCCTCGATGGTGGTGCGCTTCTTGCCCGCGAGCTCGTCCTGCACGGCGCCCACGTCCACGTAGTGGTAGTGCATCGCGTGCAGGGTGGCCGCCGTCGGGGACGGCACCCACGCGGTGGTGGCGCCGGCCTTGGGCTGGCTGATCTTCTGCTCGACCATGTCGGCCATCAGCTCGGTCATCGCCCACATGCCCTTGCCGATCTGGGCCTTGCCCTTGAACCCGGCGGCGAGCCCGATGTCGACGTTGGCGTCCTCGTAGGCCTTGATCCAGGTGCTGTTCTTCATCGCACCCTTGCGGATCATCGGGCCGGCCTCCATCGAGGTGTGGATCTCGTCGCCGGTGCGGTCGAGGAAGCCGGTGTTGATGAACACCACCCGGTCGGCGGCGGCCTTGATGCACGCCTTGAGGTTGACCGTGGTGCGGCGTTCCTCGTCCATGATGCCGACCTTGAGGGTGCCCTGCGGCAGGCCCAGCACGTCCTCGACGCGGCTGAACAGTTCGCAGGTGAACGCCACCTCGGCGGGGCCGTGCATCTTGGGCTTGACGATGTAGATGGAACCGGTGCGGCTGTTCGTCAGCGGGCCGTTGGCGTCACCGGTCCGCAGCCCGTGGATCGCGGTCAGGCCGGTGAACAGCCCGTCCATGATGCCTTCGAAAACCTCGTTGCCATCTGCGTCGATGATGGCGTCGTTCGTCATCAGGTGCCCCACGTTGCGGACGAACAACAGGCTGCGGCCGGGCAGGGTGAGCTCACCGCCGTCGGGCGTGCTGTAGGTGCGGTCGGCGTTGAGCGCACGGGTGAAGGTCTTGCCGCCCTTGCTGACCTCCTCGACCAAGTCGCCCTTGTTCAGCCCCAGCCAGTTGCGGTAGCCCAGCACCTTGTCGTCGGCGTCGACGGCCGTCACCGAGTCCTCGAAGTCCATGATCGTGGTGACCGCCGATTCCAGGACCACGTCCTTGACGCCGGCCCGGTCGGTGGAGCCGACGGGGGACTCGGGGTCGATCAGGATCTCGATGTGCAGTCCGTGGTTGACCAGCAGCACCGACCAGCTGGGGGACCCGAGCTCGCCGCTGTACCCGACGAACTTCTCGGGCTGGGCCAGCCCGACGGGCTCCGCTTCGGAACCGAGGGTGATCTGCAGCTGGCCGTCGGCGATGCTGATGCCCGTCGCGTCGGCCCAGGAGCCCGACGCCAGGGGGACGGCCTGGTCGAGGAATCCGCGCGCGTAGGCGATCACCTTGTCGCCGCGAACCCGGTTGTAGCTCGATCCCTTTTCCGCACCGTCGCTCTCGGGGATGACGTCGGTGCCGTAAAGGGCGTCGTAGAGGGAACCCCAGCGAGCGTTCGCCGCGTTCAGCGCGAACCGCGCGTTCAGCACCGGCACCACCAGCTGCGGGCCGGCGGTCGTCGTGATCTCGTCGTCGACACCCGAGGTGGTGATGGTGAAGTCGTCGGGTTCGGGCTGCAGGTAGCCGATTTCGACGAGGAACTCGCGGTAGGCCTCGGCGTCGATCGGCTCGATCACGCGGTGCCGGTGCCACTTGTCGATCTGGGCCTGCAGCTCGTCGCGGCGGTTCAGCAAATCCTGGTTCTGCGGGGTCAGGTCGGCCACGACCTTGTCGACGCCCGCCCAGAAGCTGTCCGGGTCGATGTCGGTGCCGGGCAGGGCCTCGTTGTTCACGAAGTCGTAGAGCACTCGGGCGACGCGCAGGTTCCCCACCGACACGCGATCAGTCATTTTTCTCCTCCATAGTGGGCCGAGTAACACCTCACTGGCCCTCAACGCGCATTGCCTTCAGCGTACCGACCGGCGGCTTGCCGGACGTCATCCGCCCGGCCTTCAACAGCAGGTCAGGCGCGCGCTAAGAGCTCCAACGGTGGCGCCGCGGCGAACCGCAACGATCGCTATCCGGCCCGGCAGCCTTGGAGATCATACGGGCTGCCGCCCGATTCGCGGGCAGCGGCACTACGCGTCACGCATGGTGCCGACCAGGTCCTCGACCAGATCTTCCATCGCGACCATCGCGACCACGGCGCCGCTGTCGTCAGTCACCAAGGCCAGATGGCTGTTGCTGCGGCGCATCCGCGACAGGGCGTCGGCCAGCGGCAGCGACGTCGGGACCTGCGGCAGCGGTCGCACCCAGGCCCGGTCGATGACCGTGTTCGGGTCGTTGTCGAGCGTCAGCACATCCTTGATGTGCAGGTAACCGATGTACTTCCCGTCGAGGTCGACGACGGGAAACCGCGAATAACCGCTCCGCGCCAGGGCCTCCTCGACCGCCCCCACGGTCGGCCCGGAGCCCGCCGCGGCCACCGGCACCGCCCGGATCTCGGCGAGCGGCCGCGCCACGTCGCCGACGCGGCGGTAGCGCAGCTGCAGCGCCCGGGTCAGCCTGCCGTGTTCCTCGGCGTCCAACAGCCCCTCGGACACGGATTCGGTGATCATCACCCGCAGCTCTGTGGTGGAAACCGCCACGTCGAGTTGCGACTTGGGCTCGACCCCCAGCGCGCGCAGCACCACGTTGGCGCACTTGTCGTAGAACGTGATCAACGGCCGGGCCGCGCGCACGTACGCCAGGTAGGGCGGCACCAGCAGCATCGCGGTGCGCTCGGGGCCGGCCAGCGCGATGTTCTTCGGCACCATCTCGCCCAGCAGCACGTGCAGGGTCACGACGATCGCCAGCGCGATCGCCAGCGAGAGCGTGTGCAGCAGCGCCGGGGGCCAGCCGGTGAGGCCCAACGCCGAGCGCAGCAGGCTGGCGACCGCGGCCTCACCGATGCGGCCGAGCAGCAGCGACGCGACCGTCACCCCCAGCTGCACCCCGGCCAGCATGGACGACAGTTGCTCGCCGGCGCGGATCACCACGACGGCCCTCGCCTTGCCCTGCTCGGCCAGCGCCTCGAGGCGATCGCGGCGGGCCGAGATCAGCGAGAACTCCGCGCCGACGAAAAACGCGTTGACGCCGATCAGCAGGATCGCCAGCAGGACTCCCAGTGCGTCGTTCACGAGGGGCCTCGTCCCGCGGGTGTTTCGGCCCGGCTGCCGAGCTCCTGCAGCTCGAGCACGTCGATACGGCGACCGTCCATCCGGACCACGGTCGCCTGCCAGCGCATCGAGGTGTCCAGCAGGCCGTCGGGGTCCAGCGCGGTCAGCTCCACGGTTTCCCCGGCCACGGGAATGTGGCCGAGTTCGCGCAGCACCAGGCCGCCGATCGTTTCGTAGGGGCCTTCCGGGGCCCGAAATCCGGTGGCGGCGGCCACTTCGTCGATGCGCAGCAGCCCGTTCACCCGCCAGCCGGCGCCGGCCGCCACCACGTCCGGGGTGGCGTCGTCGTGCTCGTCGCGGACGTCGCCCACGATCTCCTCGATCAGGTCCTCGACGGTCACCATGCCCGCGGTGCCGCCGTACTCGTCGACGACCATCGCGGTTTGCAGGCTGTTGGCGCGGATCTCGGCCATCACCGCGTCACCGTCCAGGGTCGACGGGACCACCGGCACGTGCTGCGCGAGCGTGGTCAGCAGGGTGGTCGCGCGCTCGGCCGCCGGCACCGCGAACACCTGTTTGACATGCACGATGCCGACGGTCTCGTCGAGGTCGCCGTCGACGATGGGGAAGCGGGAGAAGCCGGACTCGGCGGCCGCGGCGATCAGGTCGGCGACCGTCTCGTCGGTTTCCAGCGCGACGATCTTCGACCTCGGCGTCATCAGCTCCTCGGCGGTCAGCTCCCCGAACTGCAGCGATCGCCGCACCAGGGCGGCGGTGGCGGCGTCCATCGTGCCGCTGCGGGCCGAGTTGCGCACCAGGGACGCCAGCTCCTGCGGCGAGCGGGCCGAGCGCAGCTCCTCGGCCGGCTCGACGCCCAGCTCGCGCACGATCCAGTTGGCCGCGCCGTTCGTCAACCGGATGACCGGGGTGAAGATCGTCGAGAACAGCAACTGAACCCCGGCGACGGCGCGGGCGGTCGACAGCGGGCGCGCCACGGCGAGATATTTCGGAACCAGCTCGCCGAACACCATCGACACCGAGGTCACGATCACCAGCGCCAGGAACGCGAGGACGGCGTCGGCCAGCCGGTTCGGTATGCCGATCGCACTGAGCGCGGGATGCGGCAGGTCGGCCATCAACGGCTCGGTCAGATACCCGGTCGCCAGCGTGGAGATCGAGATGCCCAGTTGGGCGCCGGAGAGCTGAAACGACAGCCGCTGCTGGGCGCGCTGGATGAAGCGGTCGCGCCGGCCCCCGAGGCGCGCGTTGGAGTCCACGACGCTGCGGTCCAGGGCGGTCAGCGAGAACTCGGCCGCGACGAATACCCCGTTGGCGAAGATCAGCAGCGCGATGGCGGCGAGGCTGATCAGGGTGACGGCGACGTTCATGACCCAGACCCCGGGGACGATGCCCGGATCGATATGCGGGCCCCGACGCGTGCCTGCGGCACGTCATGCCTTTCCCTCGATGCGGCGCAGCGCTTTGCTGCCGGCCGCGACTCACATGAATTCACATGGTAGCCAACGCGTGCGGACGGCAGCACGACCGCGGCACGCTCACCAACCCAACGGCAGCGGATGGCCCTCGGCGAACCCTGCGGCCGACTGCACCCCGACGACGGCCCGCTCGTGCAGCTCCTCCAGGGTGGAGGCGCCGACGTAGGTGCAGGTGCTGCGCACCCCCGAGGTGATGTGGTCGATCAGGTCCTCGACGCCGCCGCGGTCGGGGTCCAGCCCCATCCGGGCCGTCGAGATGCCCTCCTCGAACAACGCCTTGCGGGCCCGGTCGAACGCGGTCTCGGCGCCGCTGCGGGCGACGACGGCCCGCTTGGAGGCCATGCCGTAGCTCTCCTTGTAGGGCTGGTCGTCGCGGTCGCGCATCAGGTCGCCGGGCGACTCGTAGGTGCCGGCGAACCACGACCCGATCATGACGTTCGACGCGCCCGCGGCCAGTGCCAGCGCGACGTCCCGCGGATGCCGAATACCCCCATCGGCCCACACGTGCCCGCCGAGTTTCCGTGCGGCGGAAGCGCATTCGAGGACGGCGGAGAATTGCGGGCGCCCGACGCCGGTCATCATCCGGGTGGTGCACATGGCGCCGGGCCCGACGCCGACCTTGACGATGGTCGCCCCCGCGCCCAGCAGGTCCCGGGTGCCCTCCGCCGACACCACGTTGCCGGCCGCCAGCGGCAGGCCGAGGTCCAACGACGCGACCGCGTTGATCGCTTCCAGCGTCTTGACCTGATGCCCGTGCGCGGTGTCGATGACGAGCATGTCCACCCCGACCTCGGCCAGGGACCGCGCCCGGGCCCCCACGTCGCCGCTGATGCCGACCGCCGCGCCGACCCGCAACCGCCCGCGCGCGTCGGTGGCCGGCGTGTACAGCCCGGCGCGGACCGCCCCGGTGCGGGTGAGCACGCCGGCCAGCGTGCCGTCGGCGCCGGTCACCACCGCGACACCGATGGGGGCGTGCTCGAGCAGGTCGAAGATCTTGCGCGGCTCGACGCCCACGGGGGCCGTCACGAAGTCGGTCACGGCCACGTCGCGCACCCGGGTGAAGCGGTCGACGCCGACGCATGACGCCTCGGTGACCAAGCCGATCGGGCGGCCCTCGAAAACCACGACGGCGACGCCGTGGGCACGCTTGTGGATCAGCGCGATCGCGTCGGACACCGAGTCGTCGGGCTCGAGTACCACCGGGGTGTCGAGGACCATGTCGCGGCTCTTGACGAAATCCACCGTCTGCTGCACCGCCGGGATCGGCAGATCCTGGGGAAGGATCACCAGGCCGCCGCGCCGCGCGACCGTCTCCGCCATCCGGCGCCCGGCCACCGCGGTCATGTTGGCGACGACGACCGGGATGGTGGTGCCGGAGCCGTCCGTGGTGGACAGGTCGACGTCGAAGCGCGACGCCACATCGGAGCGGTTCGGCACGATGAAGACGTCGTTGTACGTCAGGTCGTACCCGGGTCGATGCCCGTCGAGAAACCTCATGTGATTGGGCTTGCCCCCTTTGATCCCTTCTACACGCAGACCGCTAGGCGGGCACTTCGCTGCGGTCCCCGCTCCACAGAGTGTGGAAGCGCTTGTCCGGGTCCTCGTCGATGCGGCCGTAGGTGTGCGCGCCGAAGAAGTCCCGCAGCCCCTGGGTGAGCGCCGCCGGCAGGCGCTCGGTGCGCAGCGCGTCGTAGTAGGACAGCGCCGAGGAGAAGCCCGGGATCGGGATGCCCAGCTGGGTGGCGGTCACCACGACGCGGCGCCAGCCGTCGATCGCGGCCTCGATCGCGGCGCGGAAGTACGGCGCGACGATCAGCGTCGGCAGGTCGGCGTCCTCGTCGAACGCCTCCTTGATGCGGTTGAGGAACTTCGCCCGGATGATGCAGCCGCCGCGCCAGATGGTGGCCAGGTCGCCCGGCGTGATGCTCCAGTCGTATTCGGCGCTGCCGGCCTGAATCTGGTTGAACCCCTGGGCGTACGCGATGATCTTCGACGCGTACAGGGCCTGGCGGACGTCCTCGACGAATTGTGTTGCGTCGGTTGGCTTTTCACCGAGCTGACCCGACGCCAGCCCGGTGGTGGCCTTGCGCTGGGTGACCGACCCCGACAACGCGCGGGCGAACACCGCCTCGGCGATACCGGTGACGGGCACGCCGAGGTCCAGCGCCGACTTCACCGTCCAGCGCCCGGTGCCCTTCTGCTCGGCCTCGTCGAGGATGACGTCGACGAGCGGCTTGCCGGTCTTGGCGTCCTTCTGGCGCAGCACCTTCGCGGTGATCTCGACGAGGAAGCTGTCCAGATCGCCCTTGTTCCACTCGTCGAAGACGTCGGCGATCTCGTCGGCGGTCTTGCCGAGCCCGTCGCGCAGCAGCTGGTAGGCCTCGCCGATCAGCTGCATGTCGGAGTACTCGATGCCGTTGTGCACCATCTTGACGAAGTGGCCGGCGCCGTCGGGGCCGATGTGGGTGCAGCACGGAACGCCGTCGACGTGCGCGGAGATCTCCTCGAGCAGCGGGCCCAGCGACTTGTAGGACTCCGCCGGGCCGCCCGGCATGATCGACGGCCCGTTGAGCGCCCCCTCCTCGCCGCCGGAGATGCCCGCGCCGACGAAGTGCAGCCCGCGCTCGCGCATCGCCTTCTCCCGGCGGATGGTATCGGTATAGAGGGCGTTGCCGCCGTCGATGATGATGTCGCCTTCCTCCATGGCGTCGGCGAGCTCGTTGATGACGGCGTCGGTCGGGTCCCCGGCCTTGACCATGATCAGCACCCGCCGCGGCTTCTCCAGCGCGTCGAGAAATTCCGCGATGCTCTCCGAGCGCACGAACTTGCCCTCGTCGCCGTGTTCTGAGAGCAGCGCGTCGGTCTTGGCGACGGACCGGTTGTGCAGCGCCACCGTGTACCCGTGGTGGGCGAAGTTGCGGGCGATATTGGAGCCCATGACGGCGAGGCCGGTGACGCCGATCTGCGCGGTACCGGTCTTCGAATCCTTGGAATTCGGGGCACTCATGTGTTCGCCTCTCAGGTTGCGGCAGGACTTTTCCGACGGGCTGTCGGATCACACTGTGGCACAGCCGACTCCGGGAGGCATTCCAGGGTGATGGCCCACTCCGACGCTAGACGTTGAACAGCCGTCGCAGCTCGATGAGCCACGGCACGACCAGTGCCACGGTCGGCACCACGAACACGGCGGCCGCGGCGAGGTATGCGCTGGCAGCCAGCATCAGGCTGTTGCCGCGGCCCGAGAGTCGGCGCACCCGCACCACGGTGCCGGTGCCGCCCATTGCCAGCGCACCCGACGGCGCCCGCCCCGACGCGCAGGCGACCAGCGCCCGGGCCAGGGGAGTGCGCCCGGTGGCGCGCACGGCGGCGTCGTCCGCCAGTAGCTCGACGAGCAACTGCACCGCGCGCAGCGCGTTGGCGCTGCGGACGAACCGCGGGAAGGCGGCGTGCGCCGCGGTGAAAGCCTCCAGCACCAAATCGTGGCGGGCGCGCAGGTGGGCCCGCTCGTGGGTCAGGATGGCGGAGACCTCGGCGTCGCCGAGCGTCTTCAGCGTTCCCTCGCTGACCACGACCCGGCTGCGCACGCCCGGCAGGCAATAGGCGAGCGGTTGGGCGACGTCCAGGACGCGCAGGTCGCGCGTGTTCGCGCAAGGCTGTGCGCGGGCCGCATCGTGGCCGACCCCGACCAAATCGACGACCATGCGGTGGTGGGCCCGCCGGCGCCGATTGGCGATGGCCACCCGCGCCACCGCGACGATCAACCGCACACCGACCGACACGGTCAGCGCGAAGACGGCGATGTACGCCGTCCACAGCGGCCAGCCCAGCCGGCCCGCCGCGCCCATGACGCTGGCGGTCGGCCGCCCATCGGGGCCGGGCACCAGCACCCGGCTGGCGATCGCGATGCCGGCGCTGAACGCGGAGAGCACCGCGGCCAGTGCGACGGCCTGCCACAACACCATCGCGGCACGCGGGGCGCGCAACGGCCACGTCGCGCGTGCCAGTAACGCCGGCACCGGGCCGACCAACAGCACCGCGAGGATCGAGAAGGCCAGCGCGGACACGCTGCCAGTCTCCCTCAATCCTCCGCTGGCGCGCCAGCCGACCGGGCGTCGTCGCGCGGATTGGCTTCCAGTTCGGCCAGCGCGCGCCGAAGGGCCTCCGCCTCGTCGGCGCCGACGCGCTCGACGAAGTGCACCAGGGCGGCCTGCCTGCCCCCGGAGTCCTCGGCTTGGGCCAGTGCGTCCACCATCAGCCCGGCGACGAGCTCGTCGCGCCCGTGCACCGGCGCGTACCGGTGGGCGCGGTCGTCGCGGATCTGGGAGACCAGGTTCTTCTTGGCCAGCCGTTGCAGCACCGTCATGATCGTCGTGTAGGCGAGGTCGCGTCGCGCCGACAACGCCTCGTGGACTTGGCGGACGGTCTGGGGCTCCGGCGTGGACCACAGATGATCCATCACGGCGCGTTCCAGATCCCCTAGCCGGGTCAGTTTGGCCATAGTGCGTTCATCTCCTGAGCGTCGAAACCAGCGTACTCCGCTTACTACCGGCCGTCGTATCTGTCCGGGCGCAGCGGGGCTCGGTCATACCGAAACCGTACCTTGCGAAATTAGGGCAGCCTTGCCTATGCTGATGGCGGTCGAGCGACATGACCGCCGCGGGTCCTGAGGGCTGCAGTGACCCCCGGTCTACTCGATCGGCGGGCCCCGCGCACCGGCGCGGGGCCCGCCTGTCTCCGCGGATGTTTCCTCGCCGGTGGCCCCGACGGCCGATGGTGTAGACACATGAGCGTGCCACCGCCACCCGACGCGCCGTTGCCGCCGAACTTCACCTCGCCCTTCGACGGCGAGTTGGGGCTGCATTACACGGAACTCAGCCCGGACCGCGTGCGCGCCCAACTCGAGGTCACTCCCAAACTGCTACAGCCCATGGGCCTCGTGCACGGCGGCGTCTACTGCTCGGTGATCGAGAGCATGGCCAGCGTGGCCGCCTACACCTGGCTGAACACCCATGGCGACGGCGGCAACGTGGTGGGCGTCAACAACAACACGGATTTTCTGCGCTCGATCGCCTCCGGGATGGTGTACGGCACCGGTGAGCCGATTCACCGCGGCCGGCGCCAGCAGCTGTGGCTGGTCACCATCACCGACGACAACGACCGGGTGGTGGCCCGCGGTCAGGTGCGGCTGCAAAACCTCGAGGCTTAGTCCGGGGCCCTATCCGGGCCCGTCGGCACCCCTCGATCCGACCGGCTGGAGGTCAGCTGGCCCGCCTGGGCGCCGGGCGTTTGGCCTCGGCCGCCGCCACCGCGAGCTGCTCGATGCGGGTGCGGGCGAACGCCTGCTGCTCGGTGATGGTGAGCTGGCCGCGGCGCGTGCTCAGGAAGGTGACCGTCCACGACAGCAGCGTGCTCACCTTCGTCTTGAACCCGACCAGATACACCAGGTGCAGCACCAGCCACATCAGCCAGGCGATGAAGCCGCTGAACTCCAGCGGACCGATCTTGGCCACCGCGGAGAACCGCGACACCGTGGCCATGGAGCCCTTGTCGAAGTACTGGAACGGCTCGCGCTCGGCCGGATCGGCGCCGTTCAGTTCCGCCTTCAGCGTGCTCGCGACGTACTTGGCGCCCTGGATGGCTCCCTGCGCCACGCCCGGCACGCCCTCGACGGCGGCCATGTCGCCGATCACGAACACGTTCGGGTGCCCGGGGATGGACAGGTCGGGCAGCACCTTGACGCGTCCGGCGCGATCGACCTCGACCGAGGACTGCTCGGCCAGGTCCATGCCCAGCCCGCTGGCCTGGACCCCGGCGGACCACACCTTGCACGCGGATTCGATGCGCCTGGTGGTCCCGTCGGAGTCCTTGACCGTGATGCCGTTGCGGTCGACGTCGGTCACCATCGCCCCGAGCTGGATTTCCACGCCCATCTTCTCCAGCCGCGCGGCCGCCCGCTCGCCGAGCTTTTCGCCGAACGGCGGCAGCACCGCCGGGGCGGCGTCGAGCAGGATCACCCGCGCGCGGGTGGAGTCGATGTGGCGGAAGGACCCCTTCAGGGTGTGGGTGGCCAATTCGGCGATCTGCCCGGCCATTTCGACGCCGGTGGGGCCGGCGCCGATGACGGTGAACGTCAGCAGCTTGGCGCGCCGCTCCGGGTCGCGGGACCGTTCGGCCTGCTCGAAGGCGCTCAGGATCCGGCCCCGCACCTCCAGCGCATCGTCGATCGATTTCATGCCCGGCGCGAACTCGGCGAACTGGTCGTTGCCGAAGTAGGACTGGCCGGCACCGGCCGCGACAATCAATGTGTCGTAAGGGGTTTCGTAGGTGTGGCCGAGCAGGTCCGAGACGACGAACCGACCCTCCAGATCGATGTGCGTGACGTCACCGAGCAGCACCTGGACGTTGCGCTGCCTGCGCAGCACGACCCGGGTGGGCGGGGCGATGTCGCCTTCGGACACGATGCCGGTGGCCACCTGGTACAGCAGCGGCTGGAACAGGTGGTGGGTGGTGCGCGCGATCAGTTTGATGTCAACGTTGGCGTGCTTGAGCTTCTTTGCCGCGTTGAGCCCGCCGAATCCCGACCCGATGATGACGACTTGGTGACGACGGTCGGGTGCAGCAGTGGTTTCTGCTTGCGTGCTCATGTTGGGGCAGGCTCCTGATCGGGGTCGCTGGACGCGCGATTCCAGTTAGCTACCACGCTAGTGAAGGCGATACCCCGAAACCCAGATCGTAAGCATGTGTAATGAACCACATCGCGCATCGGGCCTGGTCGAGTGAACGTGATACTCGTCATGCCCGGTGCACGATGCGGTTTGCGTTACAGCCCCGCGATCGGACGCAGGGCTTCGCCGGCCGCGGCGATGACGCCCGGCGTGTAGAACGGCATGTTGATGATCACCCCGGAGATCCCGGCGTCGAAGACCTTGGTCTTGAGTTGCTCGGCGACCGACTCCGCGCTGCCGACCACCATGCGCTGGCCCATCTCGGCGGGAATCTGGTCGGCCTTGAAGTTCTCGTCGACAACCACCGTGGTCAGCGTGCTGGTCTCCAAAGTTGCGGGGTCGCGGCCGATCTCCTCGCAGCGCTCCCGCACCACCTTGAGCTTGGCGGGCAACTCGTCGAACCCGGCGATGACGTTGAGGTGGTCGAAGTGGCGCGCGGCCAGCGGGATGGTCTTCTTCTCGCCGCTGCCGCCGATCATCAACGGAATGTGGTCGCGGAAGCGGGGATTGGCCAGCGCCTCCTTGGCCTGATACCACTTGCCGGAGAAGCTCGGTCGTTCGCCCTTGAGCATCGGCAGGATGATCTGCAGCGCCTCCTCGAGCCGGTTGAACCTGTCGGTGAAGGTGCCGAATTCGAAGCCCAGCTGGTCGTGTTCGAGTTCGAACCAGCCGGTGCCGATGCCCAGGATCGCCCGGCCCTGGCTCACCACGTCCAGCGTCGTGATGATCTTGGCGAGCAGCGTCGGGTTGCGGTAGGTGTTTCCGGTCACCAGGGTGCCCAGCTGCACCCGTTCGGTCGCGGTGGCCAGGGCGCCCAGCGCGGTGTAGGCCTCCAGCATCGGCTGATCGGGATCGCCCAACATGGGCAGTTGGTAGAAGTGGTCCATGACGAAGACCGAGTCGAATCCGGCCGCTTCGGCCTCTTGAGCCTGGGCGACAACGGTGGGGAAGAGCTTGTCCACCCCGGTGCCGTAGGAAAAGTTGGGAATCTGCAAACCAAGTCGGATAGCCACGTTGTTCACCGTAGCCACCGGCCCGGTATCAGAACCAGGGCGTGAAGCCGATCTGATTCAGCCTCAGGCGAAACGCGCCAGCGCGCCGTGGCTGACGTGCAGCGTCTGGCCGGTGATGTGGCGGGCCGCCGGGGTGGTGAGGAACAGCGCCAGTCGGGCGACCTCGGCGGCGACCGTCGGCGGCGTGCGCGACAGCCCGTCGTAACCGGCCTGCGCGCTGCGCCCGCTGGCCACCGTGTTGACGGTGATCCCGCGGGTGCCGAAGGTTTCCGCCTGTCCGGCGGTCCAATTCGACAGCGTCGCCTTGATTGCGGCGTCGATGCTTCCGGCGGGCGGGTTCTCCGCCACCACGCTGATGATCGAGCCGCCGGAGCGAAGGTTGTCGCCGACGGCCTGGACGGTCAGCGCCACGGACAGCACGGTCGCATCCAGCGCGTTGCGCCATGCTTTGGCCGTGTCGGCCAGCGAGTAGGTGCGCGGGTCGCCCGGGTCCCAGGCCGGCGCCGGCACGTTGACGATGGTGTCCAGGTGATGGGGGAACAGCCCGCGCGCCTCGGCGAGGCTGGCCGGGTCGCAGGTGTCGCAGACGATGGCGTCGACGTCCAGTTCCTTCGCGGCGACCTCGAGGTCGCCGCGGCGCGCGCCCACGAGGGTCACCTTGTGACCGTCGTCGCGGAAGCCCTCGGCCACTGTGCGTCCCAAGTCCGTGTCGCCCCCGGTGACCAGAACCTCCACTGCCATGACCTCCTCGTGTTCAACGTCGAACCCAGAAGCTGCCTGGGACCTCAGCGCGTTTATGGCATAAATCTAAGAAGATGTTACTGGACGGTAGCTAGTCCGCGAAACTCCGGGCGCCGCGACGCGCGGATTTTTTGGATAACTATTCGGCCACCACGTGTTTGCGTCGATTTGGCCGCCGCGCGGACCGCATCCTCGGCGGACTAGGGTGCACCCATGCGGCGGATCGGGATTTTGGCCGGGTTGGTGTCGACGATCTTGCTGGCGGGTCTGGTCGGGTGCAGCTCGAAAACGCCGTCGTCATCGCCCGCTCAGCCGGCCCCGCCCGCCGGAAAGGTCGTCGTTTTCGCCGCGGCCTCGCTGAAGCCGGCGTTCGGTCAGATCAGTGACCAGTTCAAGGCCCAAAACCCTGGCAGCACAATCGATTTCGAGTTCGCGGGTTCGTCTGAGCTCGCCAAGCAGCTGACTCAAGGCGCGACGGCCGACGTCTTCGCGTCGGCAGACACCGCACAGATGGACGCGGTCGCCAAGGCGGGGCTGCTCGCCGGCAGCCCGACGAACTTCGCGTCGAACACACTGGTCATCGTGACGGCGCCCGGCAACCCGAATCAGGTCGGATCCTTCGCGGACCTTGCCAAGCCGGGGCTGAGCGTGGTGATCTGCCAGAAGCCGGTGCCGTGCGGATCGGCGACCCAGCGCGTCGAGGACAGCACCGGCGTGCGCCTCAACCCGGTCAGCGAGGAACTTAACGTGACTGACGTCCTCAACAAGGTCACCACCGGGCAGGCCGACGCCGGACTGGTCTACGTCACCGACGCCCACAGCGCCGGGAACAAGGTGGCGACCGTGAACTTTCCGGAGGCCGCGGGCGCGGTCAACGTCTATCCGATCGCGGTGTTGAAGAACGCGGCACAGGCGACGTTGGCGCAAAAGTTCGTGGCCATGGTGACCGGTGGCATCGGTCAGAACATCCTGGCCCAGTCGGGCTTCGCCAAACCCTGAGCCGTGCACCGGCCTACGGATCTGCCGCGGTGGGTGTACATCCCCGCCGCCGCGGGGACCGCGTTCGTGGTGGTACCGCTGATCGCGATCGCGATCAAGGTGGACTGGCCGAACTTCTGGTCGCTGATCACCAGCCCGTCGTCGCGGACGGCGCTGCTGCTGAGCCTCAAGACCGCCGGCGCCAGCACCGCACTGTGCGTGCTGCTGGGGGTCCCGATGGCGTTGGTGCTGGCCCGCAGCACGGCGCGCGTCGTCCGGCTGCTGCGGCCGCTGATCCTGCTGCCGTTGGTGCTGCCGCCGGTGGTGGGGGGCATCGCGTTGCTCTATGCGTTCGGCCGGCTGGGGCTGCTCGGCCGCTACCTCGAGGCCGCCGGGATGAGCATCGCCTTCAGCACGACCGCGGTGGTGCTAGCGCAGACGTTCGTCTCGCTGCCGTTCCTGGTGATCTCCCTGGAAGGCGCCGCGCGCACCGCGGGTGCCGACTACGAGGTGGTCGCGGCGACGCTGGGGGCGCGACCGAGCACGATCTGGTGGCGGGTGACGCTGCCGCTGTTGCTGCCGGGGATGACGTCAGGGGCCGTGCTCGCGTTCGCCCGGGCGCTGGGGGAGTTCGGCGCGACGCTGACGTTCGCCGGGTCCCGCCAAGGGGTCACCCGGACCCTGCCGCTGGAGATCTACCTGCAGCGGGTGAGCGACGAAAACGCCGCCGTGGCGCTTTCGATCCTGCTGGTCGCAGTGGCGGCGGTGGTGGTGCTGGGCCTGGGCGCGCGCCGGATCACCGGGGTGCCCGCATGAGCGAGCTGCAGCTGCGCGCCGTCGTCGCCGAACGCGGACTGGATGTGGAGTTCTCGGTGTCCCCGGGTGAGGTGCTCGCGGTCCTGGGACCCAACGGCGCCGGCAAGTCGACCGCCCTGCACGTCATCGCCGGGCTGATTCGGCCCGACGAGGGCGTCGTGCGGCTGGGGGATCGGGTGCTGACCGACACCGCGGCCGGCGTGCACCTGGCAACCCACGATCGCCGGGTCGGGTTGCTGCTGCAGGACCCGCTGCTGTTCCCGCACCTGAGCGTCGCCGCCAACGTGGCGTTCGGGCCACACAGCCGTCGGAGACGGTTCCGTTCCGCCCGCGCCGACAAGAAGGCGGCGGCGCTGCGCTGGCTGCGCGAGGTGGACGCCGAGCACTTCGCCGACCGGAAACCCCGAGAGCTGTCCGGGGGTCAGGCCCAGCGGGTTGCGATCGCCCGCGCACTGGCGGCCGAGCCCGACGTATTGCTGCTCGACGAGCCACTGGCCGGGCTCGACGTCGCCGCGGCCGCGGGCATCCGCGCGGCGCTGCGCGACGTCGTCACCCGATCCGGCTGCGGGGTCATCCTGATCACCCACGACCTGCTGGACGTGTTCACGCTGGCCGATCGGGTGCTGGTGCTCGAGTCGGGAAAGATCGCCGAAATCGGGCCCGTGGCAAAGGTTCTCACCGCGCCGCGCAGTCATTTCGGCGCCCGCATCGCGGGCATCAACCTGGTCAACGGCACCGTCGGCCCCGACGGGTCGCTGCACGACCGCGCCGGCGCCCACTGGCATGCGACCCCGGCCCAGGAGCTGGACGCCGAGGTGGTCAACGCGGTCGCGGTGTTCCCGCCCACGGCGGTGGCCGTGTACCGGGACCGGCCGCACGGCAGCCCCCGCAACACGGTCGAGGTGACGGTGGCGGAGCTGGACGCCCACGGATCCGCCGTCCTGGTGCGCGGCCGCGAACAGTCGGACGGCGCCCCCGGGCTGGCCGCGGAAATCACCGCGGACGCCGCCGCGGAGCTGCGGCTGAGGCCCGGGGAGCGGGTGTGGTTCTCGGTCAAGGCCCACGAGGTGACGCTGTATCCGGCGCCGCACTGACCTGCGCCGACGCCCGCAAGATTGCACATCGGAAACATCGCAAGAACCGCCGCACGGCACCCTTGCGTCACAGCCGTAACGCGGTAGGTTCGTCGCCATGGATCAGGTGGACCAGAACTCGACACGTCGGAAAGGGCTGTGGGCGACGCTGGCGATCGCCGCGGTGACCAGCGCCAGCGCCGTCGCTATCGCGTTACCGGCGACCTCGAACGCCGACCCCGAGACCCCGACCCCGGTCCCGCCAACCACGACGACGGCCCCGGCGCCCGCGTCGCCGACGCCCACGACGTCGCCGCCTCCCGGGTCGCCTGCCTCACCGCAGCCCCAACCGGGTGATCCCAACGCGACGCCGCCACCGCCGGTCGATCCGAACGCGCCCCCGCCGCCGCCCGTCGACCCCAACGCGGGCCGGATTGGCAACGCGGTGGGTGGCTTCAGCTTCGTCCTTCCCGCCGGCTGGGTGGAGTCCGACGCGACCCACCTCGACTACGGTTCTGAGCTGCTCAGCAAGACCACCGGCCAACCGCCGGCGCCGGGGCAGGCGCCGCCGGTTGCTAACGACACCCGCATCGTGATGGGCCGGCTGGACCAAAAGCTTTACGCCAGTGCCGAAGCCAGCGACGCCAAGGCCGCCGTCCGGCTGGGCTCCGACATGGGTGAGTTCTTCATGCCCTATCCCGGCACCCGGATCAACCAAAGCGCCACCCCGCTGACCGGCGCCAACGGGATCACCGGAAGCGCGTCGTACTACGAGGTGAAGTTCAGCGATCCGTCCAAGCCAAAC
>NZ_LZKK01000298.1 GCF_001672815.1 Mycobacterium sp. E796
GCCGAGAGGTTGTGCGAAATCTGTTCCAGTGAGCGGCTTTGGCTTCGAAGTTGCACCAGCAGGGCATTGGTGTTGGCGACGAGGTTGACGATCTCGTCGCTGCGTTCGGCCAACACCTTTGTCGCTTTATCGGCGTTGGCCAACAAGTTTCGCAGCTCGGTGTCGCGTTCGTCGATCGTCTTGGAAAAGCGAGCCACTCCCTGCACCGCGGCCTTCAGGTCCGGTGGCGTGTCGGAGAATGTGTTGGCCAGCACGGCCAACGAGTTGGACAGCTGCTTGGTGTCCAACCCGCTGATGGTGGTGGTGAGATCGCCCAACGCGTCCGGTAGCTGATAGGGCGAAGTGGTTCTGCCCAGCGGGATTGGGCCGGCCAGTTGCCCGTCCCCGCGGGGGGTGACTTCCAGCACTTTGGTACCGAGCACCGTCCGCAATTTGATGGCCGCCTCGGTGCGGTCACCGAGGCGGACACCGTTGGCGACACTGAATTTGACGAGTACGCGCGGTCCGTCCAGATCCACACTGGACACCTGACCGACCCGCAAGCCCGACACTTGGACGTGGTCGCCGGGCAGCAAGCCGCCCGCTTCGGCGAAGTAGGCCGAATACGTCTTGCCGGCGTTGAAGAATGGCAGCTTCTGATAGTTCACCGACAGCAGCATGAGCACGAGGACCGCCGCGAGGCCGGCCGCGCCGATGAGCAGTGGGTTGCGTTCGGAGAAGGGCTTCATTTCGGCGTGCACCGCCCAGTAGCCTGGCCGGCCAGCTTGATGTAAACCGGTTGCCCCCCTTTGCCGTTCACCTTGAGCACGAGGTCGCACAGATAGAAGCTGAAGAAGTCTCCGTACATGCCTTGCCGATTGAGGATTTGGAACGCCTCGGGCCAGGTCTCGAGGTAATGATCGACGTAGTCGTGATCGGCCAGGACAAGCGAGGTTGTCCGATCCGCTTCGTGCACTACCTTCGTCAGCGGCGGGCGCGCCTGGGCCAGCAGATCGGCCACCGACGCCGCAGCCGCATTGCCGTATGCCACCCCGTTGCTGATGTCCTGCTTGCGGGCCTTGAGGCCGTCGACCAGTTCAGCCAGCGAGTCGACCGCTTTGCCGAATTGCTTGTTTTGGCCGCCGAGCGATCCGAGGACGGTATTGAGGTTGGTGATGACTTGCCCGATAAGTTGATCGCGGTCGGCCAGGGTGTTCGTCAAGGCGGCGGCCTGGGTCAGAAACGAGCCGATCGTGGCGCCCTGGCCATCGAAGGCGGCGATCAATTGACCGGTCAACCGGTTGACCTGGTCGGGGTCCAGCGCGCGGAACAAAGGCCGGAAGCCGCCGATGAGCGCGTCGAGGTCTAACGCCGGCTCGGTGCGACTCAGCGGGATCGTGTCGCCGGGATGCAGGAGCGTGACTCCCCCGGCCCCCTCCTCGAGGGCTACATATCGACCGCCGATGAGGTCAGCGAAGCGAATAGCCGCCCTGCTGCCCTGGGTGAGCACTACCGAGTCGGCCGCTGTGAACTCGACGAGGACCGTCGAGTCGGGCTGGATGGTGATGTTCTTTACCTTGCCGACGTCGACGCCGGCGATGCGAACGAAGTTCCCGTTCTCCAGTCCGGACACGCTGGCGAACTGAGCTTTGTAGGTCTTCTCCGGCTGGAAGCGCAACTGGGCGAAGACGGCGATCAGTGCGAATGCGCCGATCAGGCACACGACCAAGTAAATGGTCAGGCGCCACAGGGCGCCTACCAAGTTCTCTCGCATGTCTGGTTTCCTCGGATCACGTTGGAGCGGGGCGCCTTAGGGCGCTGGGGCATAGGGCGGTGGGGGCAGCGGCGCGCACTCTTGGGTGACGACTCCGCATGTCGGCAGCGACCCGCCCGGTACCGCCGGAACAAACGGCTCGGTCCCTGCCGGCGGCGGACCGGCCTCGCGCGGCCTGCCCGGCGGTGGCGCCGGCGGCAACCCTGGGTACAGCGGGGTACCGTTGGGCGCGTACTGCGGCGCCCCGTAGGGGGGCGCCCCCGGATAGGGGATGGGGCCGGGCGCCGCGCCACCGGGGTGCCGGATGCTCGGCGGTCGAGGTATCCCACGGGTGACGGGGAAGTAGTCGACGTATCCGGGGAACCCGATGCCAGGGTTGGGCCGCATATCGAGCCCGCCGCCCCATCCGGTGTTGGTGACCAGGTAGCGCTGCGGCCAGTTCTTATAGACGTCGGGTAGCGATCCACAGCCCGGCTGACCGCCGGGCCCACCTTTAGCGCCGTTGATCGGCAGGTTGTCAGGGAACCGGTAGGCATCGTCGCCGAGCAGCAACGCGACGTCGAGCACGACCGAATATCCGTTGTTGCCACCGGCAACGGGCAGGAAATCGTCGAGCACATTCTTCCCGCCGACGATCGTGCAGGTGAGTTCGGGGTTGTACTTCATCAACAGGCGCGTGGTGGATTCCAGCAGGTTGACACCGTGTACGAGGTTGTCCTTATTGGGGCCGATCATGTTGATGCCGGCCCGGGAAAGCCCGCTGACGTTGAGCAGCAGTGCGTCTAGTTGCTTGGCGTCATCGGTGATAGTGGTGCTTGAAGTGCTGGCCGAATCCAGAATGGCCACAATGTTTTGCGCTGCCGCGCTGTAGGTGTCGCTGAATCCCTTCAGGGCACCGAAGTCGGCTCGGATCGTCTCGCTGCGAGGATTGACCGCCGACAGCACCTGGTTGAGGTCGGTGGTGGCCTCCCCGATGACTTGCCCTTTGCCGCGAAATCCATCGGCCACGGCGGTGAGGACCGCGTTGAGCTTGGGCACGTCGACTTGGTTCAGCACCGCGACGAGGTTCTGGAATACCGTGTTGGTCTCGACGCTGACGCTGCTCGATGCCACAACGGCCCCCGCCGCCAACCGTTTGGGGCTCGGGCTGCCCGGTGTGAGCAGGTCGACGTACTTGGCACCGAACGCGGTGGTGGCGGTGATCTTTGCCCCGACGTTCGCCGGGATGTATTGCAGCTGTTCGGGATACAGCTCCAGCTGGAGCTTCACGGGATCGCCGGGCTGAATCGCCGAGACCCGGCCGACCTGCACGCCGCGCAACTTCACCTTCGCGCCAGGTTCCATGACCAAGCCCGCTCGATCGGACGTCACTGTCACACGGGCGTAGGGCCTGAGGTCTCTGTTGAACGCGGCCGTGGTTAGTAAAACCAATCCAATGATGAACGCGAACAGGATGAGGGTCCACAGCGCCGGCGGCAGCCCGGCCTCTCGTCGCTTTCGTCGCATGGTCGTCATCGCCGCTTACCCAGACAGGTGGAAGTTGCCGGACACTCCATAAGCGGCCAATGCAACCGCCAATGTCACCGCGACCGCGACGATCAGTGAGGTACGCACGGCGCGGCCGACCGCCTCACCGACGCCCGCCGGCCCGCCCGAGGCGTGGAAGCCGTAATACGTGTGCACCAACATGATTACGCTGCCCGCGGCAATCACTTGTAGCAGCGACCAGATCAAGTCGGTGGGCTGCAGGTAAGTATGGAAGTAGTGATCGAACACGCCCGGTGACTGCCCGTAGACGAAAATGATCAGGCTGCGGGTGGCCAGATATCCGGATAGCGTCGCCATGCACCAGAGCGGGATCACCACCAGCACACCGGCTACCACCCGGGTGGAGACCAAATAAGAGATCGAGTGGATGCCCATCACCTCGAGCGCGTCGACTTCCTCATTGATTCGCATGGCGCCCAGCTGCGCGGTGGCGCCGGCGCCGATGGTGGCTGCCAGGCCGACGTCGGCGATCAGCGGCGAGGCTAGCCGCGTGTTGATGTAGGCGGACGCGAATCCGCTCAACGCCTGCACACCAACGTCGGACAACGATCGGAAGAGTTGGATCCCTACGAGTCCGCCGGTGGACATCGTCAAGGTCGTGACGATCACCACGGTTCCGCCGATCATGGCGAGGGCGCCGACGCCCAGACTCATGTTGGCGATGAGCCGTAGCGTCTCTATCCTGTAGCGGCTCACGGCTTCCCACAGAAAACCGAGGGCTCGGACGTAGAACGCGGTCTGGCTTCCGAGGCGGTTCCAACCATCGATGACGCGGCGCAGTGTGCGCGTCAGATGCGGCAGCCGGGGCGCCGCTGGGACGGCGCTCACATCGTCGCCTGGTTCGTGATCGCGGTCAGCACCACATTGATGACGAACAACGCGAGAAATGTGTACACGACCGTCTCGTTGACGGCGTTGCCGACACCTTGGGGTCCCCCACCGACGGTGATCCCCTTGTAGCAGGCGATCAAACCTGCGATGAAGCCGAACAACATCGCCTTGGCGAACGCTATGACTAGGTCGGTCAGCCCGACGAGCAACGTCAGGCTCGCGGCATACGAGCCGGGGTTGACGTGTTGGAGGTAGACCGAGAACAAGTAGCCGGCGATCAAACCGACGACGGTGATGATGGAGTTGACGAGTAACCCGTTCAGTCCGATCGCCACGACTCGGGGCACCAGCAGCCGCTGGATCGGGTTGATGCCCATGACCCGCATGGCGTCGACTTCTTCGCGGATGGTCCGGGCGCCTAGGTCGGCGCACATTGCGGTCGCACTCGTGCCGGCAACTACCAGGACTGCCGCGATCGGGCCGATATACACGACAGCGGCCAGGGCGGAGCCAGCTCCGGAGGCGTCGGCAGCTCCGATCTCGACGAGCAGGATGTTGATGATGAAAATCGCGAGGGCGTTGAACGGGATCGACAGGAAGACGGCCGGCAGCATCGAGACCCGGGCGACGAACCACGCCTGCTGGATGAACTCTCGCCACGCAAAAGGCGGACGGAACATCTGGATCAGCGTGTCGAGCGAGAGTGCGAAGAAGCTGCCGACCTCGCGCAGCGGCTTGGCGGCGCTTGCGGCCCGTCCAGTGTCAAGAGACGCCAAGATACGCGCCGCACTGGACGCGGCGGGAATTGGCTCGGTATCTACCGCTATCACTACGGCGTTCCCCGATGTCTAGTCGCATCCGACATTAGACTGTATGGATCCTCCCCGCGGCGGAAAGGTAACCCGCCGTCGTAATGATGTGGCCTACAGCACAGCGGGACGCTACACCATCTTAGTAAGAGAGGGCAACACTGGCGCGTTCGTTTTCAGTAACTACCTTGAGGACGATTTACGCAGTAAGTAGATTTGCTAACGGTTTCGAAAATTATTGCACCGACTGTCGCGGTTCGGGCCAACCGAGCGGGGTCCACTAGCTTGCACACACCCGGCACTACACGCGGGTCCAATGCGTTCACCTGCGTGTCCTCGGTGACATCCCCGACTGACAGGGCGATCCTCTTGAGTCTCGCCCCGCGTCGGGTCCGCTGCCTTGCAACGAGTACCACGGACGCAGTCAGTTTGCTCCACGGACACAGTTTTCGTCCCACAATTCGGCTATAGAAATGCGGTTATTGCGGCTCTAAAGTCGTTTTAAATGCGGCTCTGACGGCTCCGTCTGACCATCAGCCAGCAATACGAACCGCGGAAGGAATCACCGCATTCGTGGGAGACCTTTTATCGCGCACGTCCTGCGGATGAAACGCAATTCAATTTCGCCGATATTCGTGCGGATGTGAGCCCGGGAGAGCGTCGCGGACAAGTTCGGCCACAGCGGTCTCGTTGTGCGCTAGGACCCTCGCCGGGCCACCCGCCCAGGGGTCACCAAGAACTGTCTGGCCAAGGCCGACCGCACAGACAGAGCCGTGACCAGTGCTTATGAGGGTCGACATCACCACAAACTTCTCATCAGCCGATGCTTTCCCATTGCCCTTGGCTCCAGACCGGACTCGCGGAGTGTGTGACAGCAATTTTTCAACATTGCCTCGAAGCAGGCGGGCAAGTAGTGCGACTCACGTCCGACCCGGCGGCCGACCGCCGGTTTAGTGCGCTGAGGCGCAACGCAGTCGGCTAAAGAGAGAAACCTGACAGGCAAGGTGCTTCAGCAAAATATATATCTATATATCGATTTAAACGTTTCCCCGGCTTTATTCGATGCGTTCGCGGTCGATTCCCAACAGATCTGCCAGGCGCTGAACCCGTGTCCTACCAGCGGCTCGACGGTTGCCAGCCGTTAGCTACACATCAGAAACATCGCTGGTACCAGTACCCGATGCCCATTGCCGCGTGCCAGGTGAGTGCCCGCGTGATGAAGTCCGGCTCGCAGCGGTGCGCTTTCGCCCTGAACCACGTGGTTCAACTAGTTGCCCCTGTGTCGCCAGGACTCCGACCATCACAAGCCGAGCGGTGCCCGGAGGCCGACCATGATCTGCATCAACGCTTTGCCGCGAGGCCTTTCGGGTGCAGTTGTGACCGATCAACCGAACTCGCCAGCGGGCAAGGATGCCCGTGAACTGCTGCTGAGGACAACGGGCCGATGCGCCCCGGGTGGGCGACGTCGCCCCTCGCGGGGTGCGAGCATCGATCGACGGTGTACTACTACTCCCCGAGCAAAGACGCGCTCTGGTAGCGTCCTTCCTGCGCGTGCTGACGTCCACACTAAATGCGGTTGAAAAGTGCTGGGAGAATGAAGCATCCAGCAGCCAGTCATAAATTGCCGGCGGGTGGGCCGTCGCCTGTTTGCCTAGGCTCCCGTACGACATAGGGCGACACATAAGAACCGAACTGAACGAGGTGAGCTGGTGCGAAGGCGTTCTGGCATCGTGGCCGCGGCCCTTCTGATCGCGGCGAGTGTCGGCGCATGCTCGCCGTCATACAACGGAACCGCACCCGGAACATTGCCCGGCGGAACAGCACAGCTGACGATCAACGATGGAGCTTCCCGCCAGAGCGGCACCGTGAACTGCCTGCCGATGGGTTGGTTAACCAGGATCAGCACCGGTGACACTGCGGAAGGCGTTACGGCGTTCGTTTCCAACGAGAATGCGCTTGGCGCCAAGTCAGTCAACATCAACGATGTCGACGGCTTCACCGGCAGCTACGTGGAAGGCCTTCAAGGTGACGCCTACGTGAGCATGAGTGGCCACACGTACACCATCCGTGGCACCGCCGAGGGTTTCGACCGAGACAAGCCAAGCGTCCGGGCAACCGGAAGATTCACGGTCAAAGTCGCGTGTTAGCGTCATCCGACCGATCTGCGGGCGGATACGAGCTGACCTACGTGTCGCCGTCGGCGGATTTCACGCCGAGGTTGCCGCCGACGTGCTGTGCAGCTGAGTTGGCATTCAGGGCGGCGGCGGGGTGTAGTTTGCCGCAGACCTGCGCAACTGCCAAATCAGGTTGGGGCATAGCTCTTGCGCGGCCTGGCTGATCAGATATGTCGCCTGGTATTCGTCAGATGTGTTGAAGTCCGCTTTGACGTCTCGGGCGATACTGGCATAAGTGTCGCCTCGGGCGATCTTGTCGCAGACCCCGCGACCGTAGGCGACTGCCTGCTCGGCGTTGGCGAAGTTGTACCCGGGTCGCACCATCAGATTGAACAAATACGCCACCGAGTCACCTCGCGCGGGGGCGACAGCCGCAACACCAGTCCAACACGTGGCGAGGACTGCTGTGATGACCGCTCCGGCCGAGCACTTCCGCCGATTCATCAGAGTAAAGCGTAATACATCTATCTATTTTTGTCGAAGCACGCTAAGTGCTCTGGCCCGCTTGGGGTTACCGGCCAAAATGCTTCGACGCACTCCATGGTTCGGCACCGACGATGAGGCTCGGTCGAGCTCTATTCGGGTGGCTGCCCTGGCGGCGGGTAAACACCCCTCAAAATCCACGGCAGCCATCTGATCCCGAACTCAAGTTCGTCGCTGGCGTCATAGTCGGGGCTGGGATCGAGTGGAATGTTCTGCCCTTCGGTGCTGGGCGGCGGTTTTCCCCCGCTCCCTTGAGGCTGGCCATACACCGCCACGACCACAGTGCGATCCGGGCTATTCAATGACCAGACCCCCATTTGGCTATTGGCGCAATTCGACATGATATTGAGGTCGGCGGGGTCGTGATACCACCGGTTGATCAAGTCGTTGCCGCTGATGGCGATGGACTGGTTGATCGCCACCGTCTCCGCCACCGGACCATTGAACCCGGCCCCATCAGCCCGGCCTTGCGGGGTGGAACCGTCTGAGCCAATGTCGCCGTCGAGGGCCCGGTTGTTCAGCACGTCCTCGGCGTGCCGCTGCGCGGCGAGCTGCAGTTGCGGGCTGATCTTGACGTCGTTTTTGCAACCGGCCTGATGCTGAACGGTGTAGACGTTGGCGACAACACCGTCATTGAGCCGCTTGTTGTTCGGTATCAGCGTGTTGTTGTCACCATCCGCATTGACGACGGGAGCTGCCACGAGCGCCGCGGTGGCTAAAACCATTGCGGTCGACAGGGATAGGGCTCGACGCTGCATGTCCAACTCCTCATGAACCAAGAGGTGGCAGGGGACGGTACGCGGCGGCGCAGTTGGTGTGAGAAGGGAGCGCCATCGTCGCAGTTGCGCCTTCAAATACAGTGGTGTCGACGAAGCGCTCGGATGCTCCCCCAACTCCTAAACAGGCTGCGGCAACCCTGATTTGAACTCGCCGACCGCCGTGGCCTACGTGTTTTGTGACCATCTGAGACCTAGCCAACGAACGACTCGACCCAGCCTGGCATGAAAGTAGGCTACCCAGAACGCTGCCGCGGCGTCTAGATGCTAATAAGCAAAATATATAGCTGTTATCCGTAAGCGTCACACCCGGCCTGCCCAGCGCAACCTCGTTCCGTCGTCGTCGGTCACCCCAGATGAGGCCATGGCCGGTTTCACCGCGGCGGTGCGCCCCGCGGACCGGTGCTCGGCCGCCAGGGCGGCGAGCAGCTCGCGCAGCCCCATCAGCGAGTGCGCCGGCAAGAACAGGTCGCAATAGGGCAGGGCCGCGGCCATCGATCCGGCCAGCGGCTGGAATCCGCCTTGCGCCGCACGGGGATTGAGCCACACCAGCGTCGCGGCCCGACGGCGCAGCCTGGCCATCGCGTGGGCGAGCACGTCGGGCGGATCGGCGTCCCAGCCGTCGGAGGCGATGATCACCACTGCGCCGCGCAGCGCGTTGCCGTGGGGCGGCGCCAGCATGGCGCCCAGGCTGCGGCCGATGAACGTGCCGCCGTAGCGGTCGGTGACCTTCGCGTTGGCCTTCTGCAGCGCCACCTCGGCCGAGCGGTGCGACAGCACCGACGTGAGCCGGGTCAGCGACGTCGAGAACGCGAACACCTCGGGGTGGATGCGCGCCTGGCGCAACGCGGCCGCCCGCATCAAATGAAGGTAGACCGCGGCGTACGGCTGCATCGAGCGGCTTACGTCGCAGACGAGGACGACCCGCCGGGGCCGCCGGCGGGGCCGCGTGCGCGCCAGGATCACGGATTCCCAGCCGGTCGCGCGCGACGCGTTCATGGTCGCCCGCAGGTCGATCCGCTTGCCGCCCGCGCTGGGCTCGAAGCGCATGCTGCGGCGCCGCGGCCAGCGCGCCACCGTCGCCTCCAGCCAGGAGCCGAGCAGGCGAAGGTCCTGGGCGTCGAAACGGTCGAACGGTTCGTCGGCGCGCGCGGCGATGCGGCTGGGCAGGAGATCCGGCAGGAGGACGCTCGCCGCTCCGCCGTCGTCGCCGGCCACCGTCCTTGCGGCCCAGGGCAATCCGTGGGGGCCGCCACCCGATCCGCTTGCCGCCGGATGCAGCGTGCCGGCCCCGGGTGCCTTCGGCCCCGGGAGGGGCAGGACCGATTCGGGGCCCGCCGCGGCTTCGGCGCGGGCGGCGCCGAACACCGCCCCGAACACGGCGTCGAAGCCGACCAGGTCTTCCATCCGGTTGACCAGCGTCAGCCTGGCCGCCCAATACAGCGCCGACGTGGTGTCCGGAACCAACCGACGCAGCGCCTGCACGAAGTCGGCCTGCCCGTTGGCCGACACCAGCACCCCCGCGCCGCGCAGGCGCGCCACCAGGGCGGCGGCGAACGCCGCCAGGTCGACGCCCCGCAACAGCAGTGGGGTGCTCACGGGCCTGCTAGCCCCGGCGACGCAGCACCCAGATCAGCACCAGCACGGCCAGCACGACGGCCGCCGCGGCGCCGTACTTCTTGAGCTGGTCGCCGCCGGCGAGGTCGAGCAAGTCGATGGGCTCTGGCTCGGCGGCCGCGTGGCGCGGCCCGGGAGCGGGTTCGGTCGCGGCGTGCCCGTTGACGCTCGCCGGGGCCGGCGCGTTCTTCGCGGCCAGTTCGGCCTCCAGCGATTCCACGAACTGGCCGAGCAGCTTCTCCGAAACCTGCTGCAGCATGCCGCTGCCGAACTGGGCCAGCTTGCCGACGATCTTGAGATCGGTGTCGACGGTGACGCTGGTGCGGTCCCCGTCCTCACGCAGCTGGGCGGTGACGGTCGCGGCGGCATTGCCGGTGCCGCGCGCTTCCTTGCCCTTGCCGTCGATGACCGCGCGGTGCGCGTCGCGGTCCAGCTCGACGAAGCGCACCTTGCCGCTGAACTCACTGGTGACCGGGCCGACCTTGACCTTGACCCTGCCCAGGTAGTCCTCGCCCTCGTGGCCGGTCAGCTGCGCGCCCGGCATCAGCGGAATCACCTGTTCCAGGTCGCACAACACGTCCCAGGCCTGCTCGATGGGCGCGCTGACGGTGAACTGGTTGGCGATCTTCATGCGGGGGTCCTCTCAGGTGCGGCTGTATTCGGCGAACGCGTCGCGAATCAGAGTACGGTCGTCCGGTGTCTTGGCCAGCGCCCCCAGGCTGACCGCGGCCGCCTCGTCGACCAAGTCGGCCACGCCCAGGGACACCAGGGCGGCGACCCAGTCGATCGTCTCGGCCACGCCGGGCGGCTTGTCCAGGTCGAGTTCGCGGGTGCGCCCGACGAATTGGGTGGCGTGCTCGATCAGCGGCGCGGTCGCCCCGGGCACCGTCCGCCGGACGATCGCGGCGGCCCGGGCCGGCTCCGGGTAGTCGATCCAGTGGTACAGGCAGCGCCGGCGCAGCGCGTCGTGCAGGTCGCGGCTGCGGTTGGAGGTCAGCACCGCGATCGGCGGACGCTCGGCAACGAAGGTTCCCAGCTCCGGGACGGTGACCGCGGATTCCCCCAGGAACTCCAGCAGCAACGCCTCGAATTCGTCGTCGGCGCGGTCGATTTCGTCGATCAGCAGCACCGGCGGCGCCGGGCCGCGGTGCCGCACGCACCGCAGGATGGGCCGATCGACGAGGTACGTCTCGGTATAGAGGTCGGCCTCGTCGATCGCGGCGCCACGGGCCTCGGCCAGCCGGATGGACAGCAGCTGACGTTGGTAGTTCCAGTCGTACAGCGCCTCGCTGGCGGTCAACCCCTCGTAGCACTGCAGCCGGACCAGCGGGGTATCAAGCACCGCCGCAAGGGTTTTCGCCGCGGTGGTCTTGCCGACGCCCGGTTCGCCCTCCAGCAGCAGCGGGCGGCCGAGCGTGGTAGCCAGGTAGATCGCCGAGGCCGTTCCCGTGTCGAGCAGGTAGTCGTGCGCGTCGAATCGGGCGACGACGTCGTCGACATCGGTGAACGTCATGACCGCACCAGCCGGCGGTAGTCGTCCCACGTGTCGACATCGAGCGGGATCGGACCATCGACCGCGAGTTCGCGCACCTGGTACCGGCCCGACTCGATGAGCTTCCACACTCCCTTGTCGCCGTGCAGTTCGCGGAGTTCGCCGAACAGCGCACGGCCGAGCCAGAACGGGTGCCCGATCCCGTTGTCGTAGCGGCACACGGTGATGTCGGCTGTCGCGCCTTCGGCGGTTAGCCGCCGCAGCGTTGCCGGATCTATTCCGGGCTGATCGCCGAGCATCAGCACGATGCCGGCCGCGCGGGGGTCCACCCGCTCAAGCGCGGCGCGCAGCGAGGCAGCGCACCCGGTCCCGAAGTCGTCGACCTCCACCACGTCGGCCCCCTCGAGGGAGACGGCGTCGCGCACCTGTTGGGCGGCGCCGCCGAGCGTGACGATGAGCTGGTCGAACCCGGCGCCGCGGGCCGTCTGCAGGGTGGCGCCGAGCAGGGTGGTATCCCGGTAGGGCAGAAGCTGTTTGGGCGAGCCCAGCCTGCGCGAACCGCCGGCCGCCAGCACGACGCCGGTGACGGACGGCGGGGTCATGCGCCGGCGGGCCGGTTGGCGAACGCGGCGCGGCATCCCGCGCCGCAGAACCAATAGTCCGCGCCGGCCACGTGCAGGTGCTCGGCGGCGGGACCGATCGTCACCGTCATGCCGCACACCGGATCGACAGCCTCGGCCGGGCGGTCCGGCACGGGTGCGCGGCGCAGGCCGCCGCGGATGCCGGCGATGAGTTCGGCCGCGATCGCGACCGCGATCTCGGCGGGGGTCTTGGCGCCGATGGCCAGCCCGACCGGGGTGTGCACCCGGGCCCGCTCCTCCGGGGAGAGGTCGAGCGAGTCCAGCACCGCGGCGCCGCGAACCTTGCTGGCCACCAGGCCGATGTATGCGACGCCGTGATCCAGTGCGGCCCGGATGGTTTCGGCTTCGGGCCCGCCGTGGCTGGCGATCACGACGGCCGTGGCGTCGGCGAGGTCGCCGTCGCGGCGGGCGTCGTAACCGAGCACGGCGCACAGCTGGGTCAGCGCGTCGGCGATCGGCGTCGCGCCGTAGACCCGGATCAGCGGGGCCGGCAGCTGCGGCGTCAGGAAGATCTCCAGCGACCCGCCGGACAGGCACGGGTTGACGACGACGCAGGCGCCGGGGGCCTCGGGGAAGTGCACGTCGCCGTCGGGAAGCACCCGCAACAGCACGCTTTCGCCGGCCTGCAGCGCGCCCAGCGCCGCCTTGCGGACGGAGTTCTGGGCGCACTGACCGCCGACGAAGCCCTCGATGGTGCCGTCCGCCAACAGGATTGCCTCGTCCCCCGGATATGAGGACGTGGGCGGCTGGGCGCGCACCACGGTCGCGTGCACGAACGGTGTCCGTGCCGCCAACAACTGCCGAGCCCGCTCGCTGATGGTCATCAAATCGGGGGCCTCGCTCTGCCCTGCATCGCCTCCCACACCCGCGACGGCGTCAGCGGCATGTCGGCGTGCCGAACCCCGAACGGCGCCAACGCATCCACCACCGCGTTCACCACGGCCGGGGGCGAACCCACGGTCGCCGACTCGCCGATGCCCTTGGCACCGATCGGGTGATGCGGCGACGGCGTCACCGTGAAGCCGGTCTCCAGGTGCGGCACCTCGACCGCGGTCGGGATCAGGTAGTCCATCAGCGACCCGCCCAGGCAGTTGCCCTCGTCGTCGAACGCGATCATCTCCATCAACGCCATGCCGATGCCGTCGACGATGCCGCCGTGCACCTGGCCCTCGATGATCATCGGGTTGATGCGGGTGCCGCAGTCGTCCACCGCGAGGAAGCGGCGCACCTTTACCACCGCGGTGCCCGGATCCACGTCCACCACACAGAAATACGCGCCGTAGGGGTAGGTGAGGTTCGACGGGTTGTAGCAGACCTCGGCGTCCAGGCCGCCCTCGATGCCGTCGGGCAGGTCACCGGCCCCATGCGCGCGCATCGCGATGTCCTGGATCGTCACCGCCGCCGACGGGTCGCCCTTGACGTGGAACGAGCCCTTCTCCCACTCCAAGTCGGCGACGGAAACCTCGAGCATGCCCGACGCGATGATCTTCGCCTTGTCGCGCACCTTGCGCGCCACCAGCGCCGCCGCCCCACCGGACACCGGCGTCGAACGGCTGCCGTAGGTGCCGAGCCCGAACGGCGTCTGGTCGGTGTCGCCGTGCACCACCTCGATATCGTCGGGCGGGATGCCGAGCTCCTCCGCGACGATCTGCGCGAACGTCGTCTCGTGCCCCTGCCCCTGGCTCTGAACCGACAGCCGCACAACGGCTTTGCCGGTCGGGTGCACGCGCAGCTCACACCCGTCGGCCATGCCGAGGCCGAGGATGTCCATGTCCTTGCGCGGGCCGGCGCCGACGGCCTCGGTGAAGAACGACATCCCGATGCCCATCAGCTCGCCGCGCGCCCGCCGCTCCTTCTGCTCGGCCCGCAGCGCGTCGTAGCCGATCATGTCCATGGCCTTGCGCATGGTGGCCTCGTAGTCGCCCGAGTCGTACGTCCAGCCGGTCTTGCTCTGGTACGGAAACTGGTCCGGCCGCAGCAAGTTTCGCAGCCGCAGCTCGGCCGGGTCCATCTTCAGCTCGAACGCCAGGCAGTCCACCAGCCGTTCGACGAAGTACACCGCCTCGGTGATGCGGAACGAGCAGGCGTAGGCCACCCCGCCGGGGGCCTTGTTGGTGTACACGGCGGTCATGTGGCAGTAGGCGGCCTCGAGGTCGTAGCTGCCGGTGAACACCCCGAAGAAGCCGGCCGGGTATTTCGTCGGCGCGGCCTGGCCGTTGAACGCGCCGTGATCGGCCAGCACGTTGGACCGGATCGCGAGGATCTTGCCGTCGTTCGTCGCGGCGATCTCGCCGACCATGATGTAGTCGCGGGCGAAGCTGGTGGACGTCAGATTCTCGCTGCGGTCCTCCATCCACTTCACCGGCTTGCCCAGCAGCAGCGAGCCGACGATCGCGCACACGTAGCCGGGGTAGATCGGCACCTTGTTGCCGAAGCCGCCGCCGATGTCGGGCGAGATCACCCGGATCTTGTGTTCGGGCAGGCCGGCGACCAACGCGTACAGCGTGCGGTGGGCGTGCGGCGCCTGCGAGGTGGTCCACAGCGTCAGCTTCCCGGTCACCGGGTCCAAATCGGCCACCGCGCCGCAGGTTTCCATCGGCGCGGGGTGCACCCGCGGGTACACGATCTCCTGCTTGACGACGACGTCGGCCTTGGCGAACGCCGCGTCGGTGGCGGCGGCGTCGCCGGTCTCCCAGTCGAAGATGTGGTTGTCGTTCTTGCCGTCGAGATCGGTGCGGATCACCGGGGCGGACGAGTCGAGCGCCTTGCGCACGTCGACGACCGGGTCAAGCGGGTCGTAGTCGACGTCGATCAGCTCCAGCGCGTCGCGGGCCGAATACCGGTCCTCGGCGACGACGAACGCCACCTCCTGGCCCTGGAAGCGGACCTTGTCGGTGGCCAGGACGGCCTGGGTGTCGTTGGACAGCGTCGGCATCCACGCCAGGCCCTTCTCGGCCAGGTCCGCGCCCGTCACCACCGCCTTGACCTTCGGATGTGCTTGCGCCGCAGTGGTATCGATGCCGACGATGCGGGCGTGCGCGTACGGCGAGCGCAGGATGGCCAGGTGCAGCATGCCCGGCAGCGCGACGTCGTCGACGTAGGTGCCGCGTCCGCGGATGAAGCGCGGGTCCTCCTTGCGCAGCATCCGGCCGTGGCCGCAAGGCTTTTGGTCGTTGTCTGCGGTGTCTTCGGGGGACGGTGGGCGGGATTCGATGGTGGTCATGACTGTGCCTCCGCCGCAGCATGGTTCGCGGCCCACTGGATGGAGCGCACGATCGTCGTGTATCCGGTGCAGCGGCAGATCTGCCCGGAGATGGCCTCCCGGATGGTCTCCTCGTCGGGGTTGGGGTCGCGGTCCAGCAGGGCGCGGGCGGTGATCATCATTCCCGGTGTGCAGAAGCCGCATTGCAGCCCGTGGCAGCGCATGAACCCTTCCTGGATGGGGTCGAGCCGGCCGTCCACCGCCAGCCCCTCCACGGTCCGCACGCTGTGGCCGGAGGCCATCACGGCCAGCATCGTGCAGGACTTCACCGGCACGCCGTCCACGTCGACCACGCACGTCCCGCAGTTGCTGGTGTCGCACCCCCAGTGCGTTCCGGTGAGCCGCAACTGATCCCGCAGGAAGTGCACCAGCAGCATCCGGGGCTCGACCTCGGCGGTCACCTGCTCGCCGTTGACGGTCATGTTGACTTGCATCGCTATTGGCTCCTTTGTTCGCCGACCCGCTGGGCCGCGCTGCGCAACGTTCGGATAGTGAGTTCCGAGGCCAGGTGGCGCTTGTAGTCGGCGGTGCCGCGGACGTCGGTCACCGGCTCGCAGGCCGCGGCGGCCAGGCGACCCGCCTCGGCGAAGGTCTCGTCGGTGGCCGGCCGACCGACCAGCGCCGCCGAGAGCTCGGCGAGCGCGGCCGGGTCGGGGTTGACGGCGGTCAGGCCCACCCGGGCGGCGGCGATCGAGCCGTCGTCGAGAGTGACGGCCGCGCCCGCTGCGGTGACGGCCCAGTCACCCACCCGCCGTTCCACCTTCGCGTAGGCGCTGGACGTGTTGAGCCGCACGGGGATTCGCACCTCGATCAGGATCTCGTTCGGGGCGACCGCCGTCTCGTACGGGCCGACGATGAAGTCGTCCATCGCGATCTCGCGTTCCCCCGACGGTCCACGCACCAGGCACACCGCGCCCAGCACTGTGCACACCGTCGAGAGATCCTCGGCCGGATCCGCCTGGCACAGCGAGCCGCCGAGGGTGCCGCGGTTGCGGACCACCGGGTCGGCGATCACCCGTTCGGCGTCGCGGAAGATCGGGCACACGGCGGCCAGGGTGTCGGACTCCAGGATCTCGCGGTGGCGGGTCATGGCACCGACGCGCACCAGGGTGGGATCGGTGATCACGTACCCCAGCTCGGGCGCCAGGTCGTTGATGTCGACGAGGTATTCGGGGTTGGCGATGCGCAGCTTCATCATCGGCAGCAGGCTGTGCCCGCCGGCGATCACGCGCGCCCCCTCCCCCAGCCGGTCCAGCAGGCCGACGGCGTGGTCGACGCTGGTCGCACGTTCGTATTCGAAGGGCCCAGGTACTTGCATGGGAGCAGTGTGGGCCGCGTCATACTGGGCGTCAATGGCGAGTTAAGTGATCGCTGAACTCGCCCGCTACCTGCGGCTCCGGCGCGTCGTGGTGGATGCGTCCGACGGTCTCGCTCAGCGGGCGGCCGCCGCCGCCCCAGCGCTTGGCGATGATGTCGGCGGCGATCGACACCGCCGTCTCCTCCGGCGTTCGCGCGCCGAGGTCCAGGCCGATCGGGCTGGAGAGCCGGCTTAGCTCGGCGTCGCTCAGCCCCGCCGCCCGCAGCCGGTTCATCCGGTCGTCGTGGGTGCGCCGCGACCCCATCGCGCCCACGTAGCCCACTTGGGGCAGCCGCAGCGCCACCTCGAGCACCGGGACGTCGAACTTCGGGTCGTGGGTGAGCACGCAGATCACCGTGCTCGCGTCGATGGCGCCCGCCTCCGCCTGGGCGGCGAGGTAGCGGTGCGGCCAATCGACGACGACATGGTCGGCGGTGGGAAAGCGCACCGGCGTGGCGAACAGCTCCCGGGCGTCGCACACGGTGACCCGGTAGCCGAGGAACGATCCCTGCTGCGCCAGGGCCGCGGCGAAGTCGATCGCGCCGAACACCAGCATCCGGGGGCGCGGCGCGAAGCAGGAGACGAACACCTCCATGCCCTCGCCGAGGCGCTGCCCGTCGGGGCCGTACTTGAGGACGTCGCTGCGGCCCACCGCCAGCAGGCCGCGGGCGTCGTCGGCGACGGCGGCGTCGGCGCGCGCCGAACCCAGCGACCCGGCCAGCGCGTCCGGCCGGACGACGACACGGCGCCCGACCCAGCCCGCGTCGGGGTGCGCGATGACGGTCGCGACGGCCACCGGGCGGTGCTCGCCGATGTCGTCGGCCACCGCGCCGAGTTCGGGGAACGTCGATCGCGACATCGACTCGACGAAGACGTCGATGACGCCGCCGCACGTCAGCCCGACCGCGAACGCGTCGTCGTCGCTGACCCCGTAGCGCTCCAGCCGCGGCGCGCCGGTCTTGGCGACCTCGCTGGCGAGCTCGTAGACCGCGCCCTCCACGCAGCCGCCGGACACCGACCCCGTCACCGAACCGTCCGGCGCCACCACCATCGAGGCCCCCGGCGGGCGCGGCGCGGACCGGAAGGTGCGCACCACCGTGCCCAGCCCCGCGGTTTCACCGGCGCGCCAGATCGCCATCAGCTCGGCAAGGACGTCACGCACGCTTTAAACGTAAGCTCATGGCGTGACTCCGGCTCAACTTCGGGCCTATTCGGCGGTGGTGCGGTTGGGTTCGGTGCGCGCGGCCGCGGCCGAGTTGGGCGTTTCCGACGCGGGCGTGTCGATGCTCGTGGCGGCGCTGCGCAAGGAGCTCGACGACCCGTTGTTCACCCGGACGGGCGCGGGCCTGGCGTTCACGCCCGGCGGGCTGCGGCTGGCCAGCCGCGCGGTCGAAATCCTGGGGCTGCAGCAACAAACCGCGATCGAGGTGACCGAGGCCGCCCACGGGCGCCGGCTGCTGCGGATCGCCGCCTCGACCGCGTTCGCCGAGCACGCGGCCCCCGGGCTGATCGAGCTGTTCTCGTCGCGGGCCGACGACCTGTCGGTGGAGCTGAGCGTGCACCCGACGGGCCGGTTCCGCGACTTGATCTGCTCGCGCGCCGTCGACATCGCGATCGGGCCCTCCGGCGAGGGTTCGCTTGGTCCGGACGACGGGATCTTCGTGCGGCCGTTCCTGAAATACCAGATCATCACCGTCGTGCCGCCGAACAGCCCACTGGCCGTTGGTGTTCCGACGCCGGCGCTGCTGCGCCAGCAGCAATGGATGCTCGGCCCGGCCGCCGGCGGCGTGGACGGCGAGATCGCAAAGATGTTGCGGGACTTGGCGATTCCGGAGTCGAACCAGCGGATCTTTCAGAGCGATGCCGCCGCGCTCGAGGAGGTGCAGCGGGTCGGCGGTGTCTCGCTGACGATCGGTTTCGCCGTCGCCAAGGACCTCGCGGCCGGGCGGTTGACCCGCCTGAGCGGGCCCGGCCTGGAAAGGTCGGGCGAGTGGTGCGCGGCCACGCTGGGGCCGTCGGTGCGGCAACCGGCCGTGTCCGAGCTCGTCCGCTTCATCACCACGCCGCGGTGTACCCAGGCGATGATCCGCGGCAGCGGCGTCGGCGTGACCCGCTTCCGCCCGAAAGTGCATGTGACGCTGTGGAGTTAGCCGTGTGAATCCTGGGCGACGACACGCCGATGAGCTTCGCCGCCGGTTCACACTGAAAGGCCAGGGATTCACACTGAAGGCGCCTACCAGGCGCGCGACAAATCCGCGTGCTGCCGAACCCACGCGTGCATCGCGATCCCGGCGGCGACGCCGGCGTTGATGCTGCGCGTCGAGCCGAACTGGGCGATCGACACGGTGAGCGCCGCGCCGGCCCGGATGTCGTCGGTGATGCCCGGACCTTCCTCGCCGAACACCATCAGGCACGCCCGCGGCAGCGCCGTCTCCTCCAGGCGCGCCGCGCCCGGCACGTTGTCGACGGCCACCACCGTCAGCCCGGCGCCCGCCGCGAACTCGAGCAGCGCGGCGGTGCTGTCGTGGTGGCACAGCCGCTGATAGCGGTCGGTCACCATGGCGCCGCGGCGATTCCAGCGCCGCCGCCCGACGATGTGCACGGTGTCGACCGCGAAAGCGTTGGCGGTGCGCACCACCGAGCCGATGTTGGCGTCGTAGCCGAAGTTCTCGATCGCCACGTGCAGCGGGTGACGTCGCAGGTCGATGTCGGCGATGATCGCCTCGCGTGTCCAGTACCGGTAGGCGTCGACGACGTTGCGAGTATCGCCGTCGCGCAACAGGTTTGGGTCGTATCGCGGGTCGTCGGGCGGGTCGCCCGGCCACGGCCCGACGCCGCCGCCCGTCGTTCCCCATTCGGTGGGCCCGGGATCGCTCATCGCTGCGTCCACACCCCGGCGTGGGTGCCGTCGACCGCCACCGTCGCGTACAGCAGCGCCTCGTTGATCTCGCCCTGGGTGCACAGCGACGCGTTGACCCGCACGGAGTCCAGCGACGCGTCGGGCAGGATCAGCACCGACGATCCGTACGCCGCGCACGCCGGGTTCAGGCCCCGGCCGGGCAGGGTCGGCGACGCCAGCAGCATCAGCGGCCCGCCGCGCTGGGCGGAGTCGTCGCGGTACCGCTCCGCGAGGGCGGTGGCTTCCAGACCCAGCAGCATGTAGCCGTTGCCGACGAACGCGGCCGGATCGCCGAGCTGGGCCTTGGTCATCGGGGCGCCGTCGGCGCGCCAGGCCGACAGGCTGACGGTCTTGACGCTCAAGCCGGTGTCGTTGGCGTTGGTCGGCGGCAGCCCCACCGGAAACGCCGCCGGGTAGGCGGCCGAGGTGTTCGGGATCCGGTCGCGCGGCGAGTAGGCGTACACCCCGCGCACCTGGCTCCGATCCTTAAGCGGCCCAAGGCAAATGCTGCCGGTGAGCCGGCCGGGGGGCGCCGACAGCGGGTGTTGGATGTCGTGCACGGTCGTCGCCGCGTCATCGCAGCTGCCCAGCGCGGCCGACTCCATCGGGTGGGCCAGGGCGCCGTACAGCCCGAAGCGAAGCTCCTCGGGTTTGGCGTGCGGGGCCTTCGGGTCGGTGGGCGATGCGTCGAGGTCGACCAGCACGTAGTCGCCGTCCCAGCGCAGGTTCGACACCGACATGTTCCAGCCCAGCAGCGCAAGCGATTCGCCGAGCCGGGCGCCCTGCGCGCCATACGGCCGCACGGGGCCGCTGGAGCCCGAACAGCCAAGGGCACACGCCGCCGTGAAGACGACAATGCACGCGACGCGGACAAGGCGCTCGAATCTAGTTGACATCATTCACATTTGCCACAGGAGCCGCTCGGGGAACGGATCGACGACTTGCCCGCCTCAGAGCGACAACTGGGCGGCGGCTGGGCGACCTGTTCTGTCGCTGTGAGGCGGGCACAACGAGAGTCGCCCGGACGAGAGGCTGCTGCGGCACATGTGACAGCGCATGCATGAAACGCGGCCTAGCCCAGCCCCAGATCGGCCAGGCCCAGCACGCTGCGGTAGGGAATTCCTTCTGCTTCGATGGCCTCGGCGGCGCCGGTGGCGCGGTCCACCACGGTCGCCACCCCGATCACCTGGCCGCCCGCGTCCTGCACGGCATGCACCGCCGTGAGCGCCGAGTTGCCGGTGGTGCTGGTGTCCTCCACCACCAAGGCCCGCCGGCCGGAGACCTCGGAACCCTCGATAAGGCGTTGCAGCCCATGGGTTTTCGCCGACTTGCGCACCACGAACGCGTCGATGGGCCGCCCGGGCGCGTGCATGATGGCGGTCGCGACGGGGTCGGCGCCCAGCGTCAGGCCACCGACGACGGCGTAGTCCCAGTCGGCGGTGAGCTCGCGCATCAGCGTGCCGATCAGCGCGGAGGCGCGGTGGTGCAGGGTGGCCCGGCGCAGGTCGACGTAGTAGTCGGCCTCCTTGCCCGACGACAGCGTCACCCGCCCGTGCACCACCGACAGCCGGCGCACCAAATCGGAAAGCTCCTCGCGGGCGTCAGCTGCGGTCACGACCGCCCACTCGTTTCGCGGCGCTGCGCACCAGGCCGCGGGGCAGCAGCCGCCCGGCGGTGACGATCGCCTTGTACTGCAGGCCCGGCACGCTGACCACCTTGCCGGCGGCGACGTCGGCCAGGCTCGCGGCGACCACGTCGTCGACCTCGAGCCACAGGAACCGCGGCAGCTTGGCCATGTCCATCCCGGCCCGAGCGTGAAATTCGGTGTGCACGAAGCCCGGGCACACGGCGTGCACGCCGACCCCCGTCCCTTCCAGCGCGCCGGCCAGGCCCTCGCTGAACGAGATCACCCAGGCCTTGGACGCCGAATAGGTCGACGACCGGCCGTTCACCATTCCGGCGACGCTGGCGACGTTGATGACGGTCCCGGCACCGGCCGCGATCATCGCGGGCACCGCGGCCCGGGTGAGCTGCAGCACCGCGGTCACGTTGACGTCGAGCTGCGCCTGCAGCAGCGCGGGATCCGTCGTCCAGAATTCGCCGGACGTGCCGAAGCCGGCGTTGTTGACCAGGACCCGCACCCCGGCGGCAAGCCGCTCGGCCACCCTGTCGCGGCCGGCCGCATCGGCCAGATCCGCGGGCAGGATCTCGACGTTGCCGCCCTGGCCCTCGAGCTCGGCCGCCAGCTTGGTCAGCCGGTCGACGTCGCGGGCGACCAGAACCAGGTCGTAGCCGTCGCGCGCGTAGCGCCGTGCGTAGCCCCCGCCGATGCCGGACGTCGGCCCGGTGATCAGGGCTACGGGGCGAGGCATGAGCGACAGTGTAATGACGCGGGCCTGGCCGGCCTCAGCGCTGGTAGTTAGTGGCCCCGTGGCCGTTGCGCCCGGTCGGCGGCTGGCGGCCCTGGTCCCGGCGCAGCGGCTCGGTGGCGCGTCGACCCGCCTGAACGTCCGAACCCAGCAACCCCGACACGTCCTGTTGCGGCCGCCGCGACGGCAACTCGAGGCGACCGGCGGGCGCCAGGGGGCGGCTCGGTGCGGCGTTGCGCGGCAACGCGGGCGCCCCGGCCTCCTGCGGGGTCTCCTGCGGCACCGGCGGCAACACGCGCAGCAGGTCGTTGAACTGGCGCACGGTGCGCAGGCCCTCGTCCCATTGCGCGCGCGTGCTGGAGATCGGCATGGCGACCAACGTCCAGTTCTGCTCGTTCCACATGATCTCGGCGCAGTCGGGGGCGGTGTGCGCGAAGGTGACCATGCGCCGGTCGCAGGCCCGCCGGGCCGCGTCCAGATTGGTCGAGTAGACCATCCGCGGCCCGATCGCGCCCAGCAGCCAAATGTCGCTCTCCCGAGGCTCTTTCAGACCCTTGAGGCGCAGGTCGACGACGACGTTGGTGCCCACCTTGCGGTGCAGCGCGATCACCGTGGCGACTTCCTCGACGTCGAAGATGTAGACGGCCTCACCGCGGATCTGACCGAGCACGACGTTGTGGGCGGGGACGTCGCCCACCGTCGAGATCACCCCGCGCTTCCAGCGCTTGAGGATGTCGGTCGATTCGCGCTCGTAGTCGAAGCCGTGCGACCGCGCCCACGATTTGCGGCGCCTGCTACGCCCCCGCTGTCGATCGATGTCGACGTACACCAGCACGCCCGCGCCGACAAAGCACAGCGCGGACAGCGTGAACCAAAGGGGGACCATCCCACACAGGGTATCCGCTGTCGGCCCGGAATAGACAATGCGACCTGGTCACAAGCAAATTAAGGTTTGCCGGGGAGCGCTGAGCGGGTCGGCATCGCGGCGTTGGGTGTGCGCTGACGGCTTTGGGTGTGAGCTGGCGGCGGGAGTCCGGCAATTTTCCCGCCGCCCATGCCCACGCAAAGCCAACGATTCACACTCGAGCCGACTAGCCCAGGACCAGCGAGTCGCCGTCCGGGCTGACGTTGACGGGCACTACGTCGCCGTCGTGCACCTCGCCGGCCAGCAGCATCTTCGCCAGCTGGTCGCCGATCGCCTGCTGCACCAACCTGCGCAACGGCCGGGCCCCGTAGACCGGGTCGAACCCGCGCTGAGCCAGCCACTTCTTGGCCGGCAGCGACACCTCCAGCTGCAGCCGCCGTTGCGCCAACCGCTTGCCCAGCTGCTGAAGCTGGATGTCGACGATCTGCACCAGTTCTTCGGGGTTGAGCCCGTCGAAGATCAGCACGTCGTCGAGGCGGTTGATGAACTCCGGCTTGAACGCCGAGCGCACCGCCGCCATCACCTGCTCCTCGCTGCCGCCCGACCCGAGGTTGGACGTCAGGATGAGGATGGTGTTGCGGAAGTCGACCGTGCGGCCCTGCCCGTCGGTGAGCCGGCCCTCGTCGAGCACCTGCAGCAGCACGTCGAACACGTCCGGGTGCGCCTTCTCGATCTCGTCGAACAGCACCACGGTGTAGGGGCGCCGGCGCACCGCCTCGGTCAGCTGACCGCCCTGGTCGTAGCCGATGTAGCCGGGGGGCGCACCGACCAGCCGGGCGACGGAATGCTTCTCGCCGTACTCGCTCATGTCGATGCGGACCATGGCCCGGTCGTCGTCGAACAGGAAGTCGGCCAGCGCCTTGGCCAGCTCGGTCTTGCCGACACCGGTGGGGCCCAGGAACATGAACGAACCCGTCGGCCGGTTGGGGTCGGCGACCCCGGCGCGGCTGCGCCGCACCGCGTCGGACACGGCCTGCACGGCCTTGCGCTGCCCAACGACCCGCTTGCCCAGCTCGTCTTCCATCCGCAGCAGCTTGGCGGTCTCGCCCTCGAGCATCCGCCCGGCGGGAATGCCGGTCCACGCCGACACCACGTCGGCGATGTCGTCGGGCCCGACCTCCTCCTTGAGCATCACGTTCTCGCGGGCCTCGGCCTGCGGCAGCGCGGCGTCGAGCTTCTTCTCCACCTCGGGGATGCGCCCGTAGCGCAGCTCGGCGGCCTTGGCCAGGTCGCCGTCGCGCTCGGCGCGCTCGGACTCCCCGCGCAGCGCCTCCAGCTGTTCCTTGAGCTCGCGGACGACGTCGATCGCGTTCTTCTCGTTCTGCCACCGGGTGGTCAGCTCGGCCAGCTTCTCCTTCTGGTCGGCCAGCTCGGCGCGCAGCTTCTCCAGCCGCTCCTTGGAGGCCTCGTCTTCCTCTTTCTCCAGCGCCATCTCCTCGATCTCGAGGCGGCGCACCAGGCGCTCGACCTCGTCGATCTCGACGGGCCGCGAGTCGATCTCCATCTTCAGCCGGCTGGCAGCCTCGTCGACAAGGTCGATGGCCTTGTCCGGCAGGAACCGCGCGGTGATGTAGCGGTCGCTCAAAGTGGCCGCGGCCACCAGCGCCGAATCGGTGATGCGCACCCCGTGGTGCACCTCGTAGCGGTCCTTCAGGCCGCGCAGGATGCCGACGGTGTCCTCGACCGACGGCTCGCCGACGAACACCTGCTGGAAGCGGCGCTCCAGGGCGGCGTCCTTCTCGATGTACTTGCGGTACTCGTCGAGCGTCGTGGCGCCGACCAGCCGCAGCTCGCCACGGGCCAGCATCGGCTTGATCATGTTGCCGGCGTCCATCGCGCCCTCGCCGGTCGCGCCGGCGCCCACGATGGTGTGCAGCTCGTCGATGAACGTGATGATCTGCCCGGCGGAGTTCTTGATGTCGTCGAGCACGGCCTTGAGCCGCTCCTCGAACTCGCCGCGGTACTTGGCGCCGGCCACCATCGACCCGAGGTCCAGGGCGATGACGGTCTTGTCGCGCAGGCTCTCCGGCACGTCGCCCGCGACGATGCGCTGGGCCAGGCCCTCGACGATCGCGGTCTTGCCGACGCCGGGCTCGCCGATGAGCACCGGGTTGTTCTTGGTGCGACGGCTCAAAACCTGCACGACGCGGCGGATCTCGTTGTCGCGCCCGATGACGGGGTCGAGCTTGCCCTCACGGGCCCGGGCGGTCAGGTCGGTGGAGTACTTCTCCAGCGCCTGGTAGGTGGCCTCGGGGTCGGCGCTGGTGACCCGCGCGCTGCCGCGGACCTTGACGAACGCGTCCCGCAACGCCTGCGGGGACGCGCCGTGGCCGGTCAGCAGCTTGGCGACGTCCGAGTCGCCGGTGGCCAGCCCGACCATCAGGTGCTCGGTCGAGACGAACTCGTCGTCCATCTCGGTGGCGAGGTGCTGGGCGGTGGTGATGGCGGCCAGCGATTCGCGGGATAGCTGCGGCTGCGAGCTGGCGCCGCTGGCTTGCGGCAGCTGGTCCAGGATCCGCTGCGCCTCGGCGCGGATGGTGGCCGGCTCGACGCCGACGGCCTCCAGCAGCGGCGCGGCGATCCCGTCGTTCTGGGTCAGCAGCGCCAACAGCAGATGGGCGGGCCGGATCTCCGGGTTGCCGGCGGCCGAGGCCGCCTGCAGGGCCGAGGTCAGGGCCGCCTGCGTCTTGGTGGTCGGGTTAAAAGAATCCACGACTATCTCCGTTAGGGGTCAGAAAGGGCTGCATGAAAATGCTTGTCGTAATGTTCAACGCCGTCAAGGTTGAGTGTGTTCCGCTCAAGTCTACAAGATTTCCGTGACGCCTAGAATCGAGGCCCGTGAGCCTGGAGGACCGCGACGCGTTGCAGGTGCTGCGCGACGCCTTCGCGCCGGCCGATCCGCGCTCCGACGAACTCGTCCGCAGGTTCTATACCCGCTGGTTCGGCCTCGACGTCTCGGTGCGCGACCTCTTCCCGCCCGAGATGGACGTCCAGCGGGCCGCGTTCGCGCGCGCCCTGCACTGGGTGTACGGGGAGCTGGTGGAGCAGCGCGCGGCCGAGCCGGTGGCCTTCCTCGCCCAGCTCGGACGGGATCACCGCAAATTCGGCGTGCTGCCGGCGCATTACGGCACGCTGCGTCGCGCGCTGCATGCGACGCTTCGCGACCACCTCGGCGACGCGTGGACCGATTCCGTCGCGGCGACCGCCGATCAGTCGCTCAACCTGATCACCGGCGTGATGAGCGGTGCCGCCGACGCCGACGACGCACCAGCCTGGATGGACGGCACGGTCATCGAGCACATCCGGGTCTCGCGCGATCTGGCCGTCGTGCGGCTGCAACTCGACCACCCGCTGGACTACTTCCCGGGGCAATACGTCGACGTCCAGGTCCCGCAGTGCCCGCGCCGGTGGCGCTACCTGAGCCCCGCGATCCCATCCGACCCGGGTGGCGGCATCGAGTTCCACGTCCGACAGGTCCCCGGCGGCCTGGTCAGCACCGCGGTGGTCAACGAAACGCGGCCCGGCGACCGGTGGCGGCTGTCCAGTCCGCACGGCGGCTTGCGGGTCGACCGGGACGGCGAAGACGTCCTGATGGTGGCCGGCAGCACCGGGCTGGCCCCGCTGCGCGCGCTGATCATGGACCTGTCCCGCTACGCGGTGAACCCGCGGGTGCACCTCTTCTTCGGCGCCCGCTACCGCTGCGAGCTCTACGACCTGCCCACGCTGTGGCAGGTCGCCCAGCACAATCCGTGGCTGTCCGTCTCGCCGGTCTCGGAGTACAGTCGCGACCCGTCGTGGGCGGCCGACTACCCCGACGTCACGCCGCCGCGCGGGCTGCACGTGCACCAGACCGGCCGCCTGCCCGACGTGGTGACCAAATACGGCGGCTGGGGCGACCGGCAGATCCTGATCTGCGGCGGACCGGATATGGTTCGTGCGACCAAGGCCGCCCTGATCGCCAAAGGCGCGCCACCCGAACGCATTCAGCACGACCCACTGTCCAGGTGAACCGAGGTAAGCCATGCGCATCGTCACCCTGACCGACCCGTCATCGCCGGTGGCGGCGCAGTTCGTGCCGGAGGCCGGCATGATCGGCACGTCGCTGACCGACGCGGGCACCGAGCTGCTCGGCCAACGGCGCGGCCTGCAGGCGTACCTCGACGCCGGCAAGACGATGGGCATCCCGATCCTGTACCCGTGGGCAAATCGCTTGGGCGCCAACACCTACACGGCCGAGGGTGTGACGGTGGCGCTGACGCCAGGGGAGAACGGGGTTCGCGCCGATCCCAACGGGTTGCCCATCCACGGCACGCTGGCCGCCTTCCCGGGCTGGCGGGTGACGGCGGAGTCGGACAACGAGCTGGCCGCCGAGGTCGATTTCGGCGCCGACCCGCGGTTGCTGGCCAGCTTCCCGTATCCGCACGTGCTCTCGGTGGCGGTGCGGCTGGCCGACCGGGCGCTGACGGTGCGCACCACCGTCACCCCGAGCGGCGACACGGCGGTTCCGCTGTGCTTCGGCTTCCATCCCTACCTGCGCCTGCCGGACGTTCCGCGCGGCGAGTGGATGATCGAGACGCCGCCCCTGCGGCACCTGGGGCTCGACGAGCGGGGGCTGCCCACCGGCGAGTCCGAACCCGAGCCGGCCCGCGAAGAACCCCTGGGCGACAGGGCTTTTGACGACGCCTACGACCAGGTCGGCCAGGGCGCGGTGTTCGCGGTGTCCGGCGGCGGCCGCCGCCTGGAGGTGCACTTCGAGCGGGGATATCCGGCGACGCAGATCTTCGCCCCCGTCGCCGAAGAGGTCGTGTGCTTCGAGCCGATGACCGCGCCAACGGACGCGCTGCGCCACGGCGGCTACTCGAGCGCGCGCCCGGGCGCCCCGGCCGTTACGCAGTTCTCGATTCGCGTGTGAGCGGGCGTCTTTCACCACCGCAGCATGGGGAAGGGCCGAAGCGGGTGCCCGGCGGCGTAGCGGATCAGACCCTTCGCGAGGAACGCGTGGAAGCCGCAGTAAGGCAACTCGGCGACGACGGATCGAACCTCGGAGCGCCCGACCCCGTCACGCAGCAGACCGCGGCTCACGTCGATACGGTCGGCTATCCGAAAGGTCTCGGCCATGCGATCGTGCGACGGTCGCAGCCGGTGGTGTTCGACGATCAGCGCGCGCACCTCGTCGACGTTGTCGACGCCGAATTCTTCGGCGTGCGCGGAGGCCAGGTCGGCCGAGGGCCCGAGGTAGTCGAACGTGCCCGCGGTCCAGATGCCGAGATCGTGTGCGGCCCAGGCCAGAACGGCGAAGTCCGGGACCGGACCGGCGAGCAGCTGTTGGTGATAATTCATCCCGCGGTAGACGTGATTGCGGTAGGTCGGCAGCTGCGCGCCCAGCTCGCGTTGGTATCGCTGTAGCAGGGTTTCGACGATCGGGTGAACGGTGATCACTTCCATGCCGCGACCAGTCATGTGAACGCTAGCGCGGCTTTCGCGGCTGCCACACCACCAGCGCGGTGCTCTTCGGCACCACCGCAATGTCGCGGCGCTGGCCGGCCCGCACCTGTGCCAGCTCCTCGGTCAGCTCCTTCACGCGTGACTGCAGCGCCTCCACCTGGTTGGTCAGCTCGATGATGCGCTTGATGCCGGCCAGGTTGACGCCCTCGTCCTGCGACAGCCGCTGCACCTCGCGCAGCAGGTGCACGTCGTGCTCCGAATAACGGCGTCCCCCACCTGAAGTGCGCCTCGGGCTGACCAGCCCGAGGCGGTCGTAGGTGCGCAGGGTCTGGGCGTGCATGCCGGCCAGTTCGGCGGCCACCGAGATCAGGAAGGTCCTGGCCTCCTCCTTGGGATTCCGTGAGCCTCTGGCCATCAGCGGTTACCTGCCCATCCCGCGCGCGGGTTGAAACCGCTGGACTGCTCGGCGGCCGCGTAGGCCTCCAGCGCCTCCTGGGCGGCGCCCTCCAAGTTCGGCGGCACGGACACCTTCACGGTGACCAGCAGGTCGCCGTTGCCGCCGCCCCGCTTGGGCACACCGCGGCCGCGCACCCGCAGGATCCGGCCGTCGGCGGTGCCCTTGGGCACCCGCACACCGACCTTGCCGTCCAGCGTGGGAACCGAAAGCGTTGAGCCCAAAGCCAACTCGCTGAAGCTGACCGGCACGGTCACGGTGAGGTCGTCGCCGTCACGGCCGAACACCTTGTCGGGCCGCACATGCACGGTCACGTACAGGTCGCCCGACGGTGCACCGCGCAGCCCCGCCTCGCCCTGCCCGGGCAGCCGGATCCGTTGTCCGTCCTCGACACCGGGCGGGATCCGCACGTTGATCGTGCGCGTGCGGGTCGTCACGCCGGTGCCTTTGCACTCGTCGCACGGGTGCTCGATGATCGAGCCGCTGCCCCGGCAATCGGTGCACGGTTCGGAGAAGCCGAACGCGCCCTGATTCCGGTTGATCACGCCCGAGCCGTTGCAGCTGGGGCACACCTTCGGGCTGGTGCCCGGGCGCGCTCCGCTGCCATGGCAATTCGTGCACGGCGCCGGGCTGGTCAGCCGCAGCGGCATCGCGACGCCCTTGGCCGCCTCGACGAAATCGAGCTCGGTCTCGGTCTCCAGGTCGTTGCCGCGCCGCGGCCGGCTGGGCCGGGGACTGGCGCCGCCGCGTCCGAACAGGCCGCCGAACAGGTCGCCGATGTTGGCGCCGCCGCTTCGGCCGGCGGCGTCGAACAGGTCGCTGAGATTGAACTCCGCGCCGTCGCCGCCGACGTTGAAGCTGAAGCCGCTGCCACCGTCGAACCTGCGGCCGCCGAAACCGCCGCCCGCGAACAGGCGGCGGGTCTCGTCGTACTCCTTGCGCTTGGCCGGATCCGACAACACGTTGTGCGCCTCCGACACCGCCTTGAACCGTTCGCCGGCGGCCGGGTTGTCGGGGTTCGCATCCGGGTGCAGGTCGCGCGCCAGCTTGCGGTAGGCGCGCTTGATCTCCTCCGGGCTGGCGTCAGAGGAGACGCCCAGCTCCTTGTAGAAGTCCTTTTCGACCCATTCACGCTGGGCCATGCCGCGTCACCCCCTCACCTTTCTCTATCTATTTGTCGTTTGTAATTCTCGTGCTTAGTCACCGGAGCCGTCGGCGTTATCGACCGTGTCGGACGGTTGCGTTTCGGCCGGGACCGTTTCTTCGCCCACGACGGTGTCGACCACGCCGACGAGGGCGTGCCGCAGCACCTGGTCGCCCAGCTTGTAGCCCTGCCGCATGACCGTGCCGATCACCGGCTTGGAGCCCTCGGCGCCGTCGCCCTCGTGCTGCACGGCCTCGTGCAGCACCGGGTCGAAGTCCTCGCCCTCCTCGCCGAACGCGGTGAGGCCGAGGCCGGTCAGCGCGCTGTCCAGCTTGTCGGCGACCGACTTCAACGGGCCGGTTTCCAGGTCGCCGTGCTTGCGGGCCCGATCGAGATCGTCCAGCACGGGCAGCAATTGGCTGACGACGGCGGCCTTGGCCCGGTCCGCGGCGGCCTGCTGATCGCGCAACGCCCGCTTGCGGTAGTTGGCGAAGTCGGCCTGTACCCGCTGCAGATCGCCGAGCAATTCGGCCGCCTTACCGGCCTCCTCCGGACTTTCGCCGGCGAACGCCTCCGGCGCCGGCCCGCTGGGGGCCGGGCCGGAAGCGCCGTGCCGTACTTGGCCGGTCTCGGGATCGATCCGCCGCTTGTCGGTGACCGTCACCTGTTCCTGGGGGTTGCCGTCGGTCACTTGGCCTCCCGGTCGTCGTCGACCACCTCCGCGTCCACGACGTCATCGGCCGAGCCGGACGTGCCGCCGGCCTCGCCACCCGGGGTGCCGGCCTGGCCGGCCTCCGCCTGCGTGGCCTCGTAGATGGCCTGACCGAGCGCCTGGGACTCCTGGCCCAGCTTCTCCATCGCCGACTTGATCGCGGAGATGTCGGTGCCGGCCAGCGCCGACTTGGCCTCGGCCACCGCGGCGTCCACCTTGTTCAGCGTGTCCTCGGGGACCTTCGAGCCGCCCTCGGCCTCGCGTTGTTCCTTGACGAACTTCTCCGTCTGGTAGACGAGCGTCTCGGCCTGGTTGCGGATGTCGGCCTCCTCGCGGCGCTGACGGTCCTCCTCGGCGTGCGCCTCGGCGTCCTTGATCATCCGGTCGATCTCCTCCTTGGACAGGCCGGAGCCCTCCTGGATCTTGATCGTGTTCTCCTTGCCGGTGCCCTTGTCCTTGGCCGTGACGTGCACGATGCCGTTGGCGTCGATGTCGAAGGTGACCTCGATCTGCGGGACGCCGCGCGGGGCCGGCGGGATGCCGGTCAGCTCGAAGGAGCCGAGCAGCTTGTTGTGCGAGGCGATTTCGCGCTCACCCTGATAGACCTGGATCTGCACGGACGGCTGGTTGTCGTCGGCCGTGGTGAAGGTCTCCGAGCGCTTCGTCGGGATCGTGGTGTTGCGCTCGATGAGCTTGGTCATCACGCCACCCTTGGTCTCGATACCCAGGCTCAGCGGCGTAACATCAAGCAGCAGAACGTCTTTCACCTCACCCTTGAGCACACCGGCCTGCAGCGCGGCGCCCACGGCAACCACCTCGTCGGGGTTGACGCCCTTGTTGGGCTCCTTGCCACCGGTAAGCTCCTTGACCAACTCGGTCACCGCGGGCATACGGGTGGAACCGCCAACCAGCACGACGTGGTCGATGTCGGACACCGAGATGCCGGCGTCGGAGATCACCGACTTGAACGGCTGACGGGTGCGGTCCAGCAGGTCCTGCGTGATGCGCTGGAACTCGGCGCGGGTCAGCTGCTCGTCGAGGAACAGCGGGTTCTTGTCCGCGTCGACGGTGATGTAGGGCAGGTTGATCGAGGTGCTCTGCGAGCTCGAGAGCTCGATCTTGGCCTTCTCGGCCGCCTCACGCAGCCGCTGCATCGCCATCTTGTCCTTGGTCAGGTCGATGCCGCTGGTGCCCTTGAACTTGTCGACGAGCCATTCGACGACGCGGTCGTCCCAGTCGTCGCCACCGAGGTGGTTGTCACCGCTGGTGGCCCGAACCTCGACCACGCCCTCGCCGATCTCGAGCAGCGAGACGTCGAAGGTGCCACCACCGAGGTCGAAGACCAGGATGGTCTGCTCCTTCTCGCCCTTGTCCAGCCCGTAGGCCAGCGCCGCGGCGGTGGGCTCGTTGACGATGCGCAGCACGTTCAGGCCGGCGATCTGGCCGGCCTCCTTGGTCGCCTGACGCTGGGCGTCGTTGAAGTAGGCGGGCACGGTGATGACCGCGTCGGTGATGTCCTCACCGAGGTAGGCCTCCGCGTCGCGCTTCAGCTTCATCAGCACACGGGCGCTGATCTCCTGCGCCGTGTACTTCTTGCCGTCGATCTCGACGGACCAGTCGGTGCCCATGTGCCGCTTGACCGACCTGATGGTGCGGTCGACGTTGGTCACCGCCTGGTTCTTGGCGGGCTGGCCGACCAGCACTTCGCCGTTGCGCGCGAACGCGACGATCGACGGTGTGGTCCGCGAACCCTCGGAGTTCGCGACGACGACGGGGTCGCCGCCCTCGAGGACCGAGACGACTGAGTTGGTGGTCCCGAGGTCGATACCGACCGCACGAGCCATAGTGATTCCTCCTGATTACGTAGAGCTTTTTTGGTGCCACTATGCTGAGTGAACCCCGCTCAAGCCTGCCCTCGCGGGCGTCGTGGTGTCAACCCAGCCTTGAGTCTGCTTCGCTCAACTTGTTGACCATGCTAACGGCGGGCGCACGCGTCTTGTTCCCGGGGTGGCCATTGCGTGTGAATTGAGGGCTTTGCGTGGTGCGCCAGGGCGGAAAATCGCCCGGAATCCCGCCCTCACCTCACACCCAACCGCCGTCAGCTCACACTCAATGCGCCGGGCTCCGGTCGACAGGTCGCTTGTTCCGGGGTGCCGATTGCGTGTGAATTGAGGGCTTCGAGTGGTGCGCCAGGGTTGAAAATCGGCCGGAGTCGCGCCCTCAGCTCACACTGAAGGCCATCAGCTCACACTCGACGCGCGGGCCGGGCTCCGATGTCCAGGACAACCCCGGGGATTTCACGGGTTCGCCCGGGTTCATGCGCGGGGAAACTCGCTTCCAGCGATGGGAGGCGGGGAATGACACAGGTACCGACGGTGATCGGCTACGTGCTGGCGCGGCTGCACCAGATCGGCGTCTCCGACATCTTCGGGGTGCCCGGCGATTACGCGTTCCCCGTCCACGACGCCATCGTCGCGCACCCCGATATCAGTTGGATCGGCTGCTGCAACGAGCTCAACGCCGGCTACGCAGCCGACGGATACGCGCGCCTGCGCGGGATCGGCGCACTGACCACCACCTACGGGGTCGGCGAGCTCAGCGCGATCACCGCAGTGGCCGGTTCTTACGCCGAGCGCCTGCCGGTGTTCCACCTGACCGGCATGCCCAACCGCAGCGCCCAGGCCGACCGGGCGCTCGTGCACCACACGCTCGGGAACGGCGAGTTCGGCCTGTTCAAGAGCATGGCCGACACAGTCACCGCGGCAAGCGCGATCATCACGCCCGCCAACGCAGTAGCCGAGACCGAGCGATTGATCGCGACGGCGCTCTACGATCGCCGCCCGGTCTATCTGGCGTTCCCCTCCGACGTCGTCGATCAACCGGTCACGGCGTCGTCTGCCCCGCTGCCCCGGCCGGCAAGCGATCAGCGGGCGCTGGCGGCGGCGGCGGACGCGGTGTCGGATGCTCTGAACACGGCATCGACGGCGTGCGCGCTGCCCGGTCTGTTGATCGACCGCTTTGGCATCACCGAGGCGGCGATTCAACTGATCGAGGCGGCGGCGCTGCCGTTCGCGACCATGTTCGCCGACAAATCGGTCATCGACGAGGACCACCCCAACTACATCGGCATGTACGACGGCCGGCTCATGGACGAGCACGTGCGGGCATTCGTCGAATCGGCCGATGTGGTCATGCTGATCGGCACGTTGCAGACCGACTTCAACACCGGCGCCTTCACCGCCAGGCTCGACCCTGTGCGCACCATCGACATCGGACTGCACTCCACCCGCGTCGGTCCGACCGTTTTCCCGGACGTCGAAATGGCCGACCTGCTAATGGAGGTCGCGGAGCGTCATCTGCGAAAGCATGCGCCCACGAGCATCCCACCGGGAACACCGGCAAGCCTTGACGACTCGACCGACCAGGCGATCACCGCCGATCAGCTCTACCCGCGATGGATCGAATTCATTGCGCCCGACGACATAGTGATCGCGGAAACCGGCACGTGTTCAATGGGGTTGGCGTTCGGACGGCTTCCCCGCGGCGCACGGTTCTACAACCAAACCCTATGGGGCGCCATCGGCTGGGCCACCCCGGCCGCCCTCGGCGCCGCCGTCGCCGAACCTGACCGACGGCTGCTCCTGATCACCGGAGACGGTTCCCACCAACTGACGGCCCAGGAGATCTGCCAGTTCCACCGGCTGGGCCTGAAACCAATCATCTTCGTACTCAACAACTCCGGATATCTCATCGAGCGTCTGCTGTGCAAGGACCCGGAGATCGCCTACAACGACATCGCCTCCTGGAACTACGCCGAACTGCCGCACGCGTTGGGTTGCGAGGATTGGTTCACAGCGCGCGTCACCACCCTGGGTGAGCTGGACGCCGCTCTGCACACCGCCGCACGCGGTGACACCGCCGCGTACATCGAAATCGTCACCGGCGAGTACGAATCGCCACCGCTGGCCCGCAAGCTGCACGACAGCGTCAAGACGCTTTACCACCTGCCCTGAAGGATCGGAGCCACATGACGACGCGTTCTAGAGGGCAGGGCTGGTCGCTCGACATAGCGCTGGCGCAAGGCGGATTCGACGCCCTACACCCCGGCGGCAAGGGCACCCTGGAGCTGCTGGGCCACGACCACACGGACTTCGACAAGGTGTTCGCACTCGTCCAAAGCGGTGCCATGCTGCCCAAGGCGTGGGCGCAGATCGCCGGCCAAGCCGAAACTCGGGCTCGCCACCATGACGAGCATGGCTACCGAAGGACCGCGTCGGATCTGTATCTGCGGGCGGCGGTGATGTACGGGCGTGCCCAGTACTCCATCTTCGACAGCGCGGATGCCCGCAAAGCCCGGTTGCGGGAACGGTGCGACCACTGCGTCGACCGCCTGGCCGAGTTGCGCGAAAATCGCGTGCGCCGAGTCGAACTCGAGTTCGACGGCAAGACCCTGTTCGGGCTGCTGCATCTGCCTGCCGGGGACGTCAGCGACGCACCCGCGGTCATCCTCGGACCCGGGATGGACATGATCAAGGAGGACTACATCCTGGCCGCCGAGCGGTTCTACACCAGCCGCGGGGTGATTGCGCTGTCGATCGAAGGCCCGGGCCAGGGCCAAACGCGCTCGCTGGGACTGACCGTCGGACTCGACAACTACGAGCGGGCCATCGAAACCTACGCGGCCTACCTGGCCGGACTACCACAGGTCGACCCCACGCGGATCGGGATGTTCGGCATCAGCATGAGCGGCTACTGGGCACTGCGGGCGATCGCGTCACCCGACACTCGGTTACGGGCCGCGGCGACGTTCGAGGCGGTGTCCGGCGACTTCGAGACAATCTTCGAGGCCGCCCAGCCCAGCTTCAAGAGCAACTACATGTACATGGCGGGCTACACCGACGAAGACGCGTTCGATCACGACCTCAAAGCGCGAATGCCGTTGGGCGACCTCGTCACCCATATCACCAGACCGGTGCTGCTCGGCATTGGCGAGTTCGACGAACTGACGCCGGTGGAAAACGCGCTGGCCACCTACGAACGCATCACCGCCCCCAAAGAGATGCGAGTCTATGAAGGACAGTTTCACCCGTTGGGCGGCGTGGCCGCCGAAGTGTTCGCGTTCGGTGCCGACTGGGTGCTGCGGGCCCTCGACGGCGAGTTCGACCAGCCCGGTCGCGACGAACGCCATTTCATGCGCGCCGATGGCGCGGCAACCGAGGGCTGCGCCGATCCACCGTGGTGGCTCGGTGCAGTGCCGCCAGTACTAGAGCACGCCAGGCCAGCAGTCCCCTAAAACTTCCGGAGGAACGCCATGACGACAACAGAGCACGACAACGCCGCCCCGACAATCCGGGGCGATGTGGGCGCCACCGTCCTCGGTCCCGACAACGTGCCGATCGGGGCGCAGAATCCCGGCTCTCCGGACACCGACGCCGGCAGCCTGCCCAACCTGAAGTGGTCCTTCGCCGCATCCCACAACCGGCTCTTGAACGGAGGCTGGGCGCGCGAGACGACGGTGCGCGAACTGCCGGTCGCCACCACGCTGGCCGGAGTCAACATGCGACTGAAGGCGGGTGCCTATCGCGAATTGCATTGGCACCGCGAGGCCGAGTGGGCCTTCATGCTCGCCGGTAGCGCTCGGATCGCCGCCATCGACCCGCAGGGTCGCAACTTTATCGACGACATCGGCCGCGGCGATCTGTGGAATTTCCGCGCCGGCTTCCCCCACTCGATCCAGGCGCTGGAAGACTGCGAATTCCTCTTGGTGTTCGACGACGGGAACTTCTCCGAAAACGAAACCTTCCTCGTCACAGACTGGTTCGCGCACACGCCCAAGCACATCCTGGCCAAGAACTTCGGGGTTCCGCAGTCCGCGTTCGACGCGATCCCGAAGGCCGGAGACATCGACCACACCCGCTACATCTTTCCCGGCGACGTGCCCGGCGCACTGGTCGACGACATCGCGGCCGTGCAGTCCCCACACGGCACCGCCGAGCCGATGAGCTACCGCCTGCTGGCCCAGGACCCCATCGAAGTGCCCGGCGGCAGCGTCCGTATCGCCGACAGCAAGAACTTTCCGGCGGCCTCGACGATCGCAGCCGCCTGGGTCGAGCTGGCTCCGGGCGCTGTGCGCGAAATGCATTGGCACCCAGACAACGACGAGTGGCAGTACTGGGTGTCCGGACACGCCCGCATGACGGTCTTCGGCTCGAGCGGAAAGGCCAGGACGTTCGACTACTACGCGGGCGACGTCGGTTACGTCCCCAGCGCGATGGGCCATTACTTCGAGAACGTCGGCGACGAGCCGGTACAGATGCTCGAACTGTTCCGCAGCGACCACTTCGCCGACGTATCGGCCAACCAATGGCTCGCGCTGACCCCACCCGAAGTCGTCGGCGCCACCCTCAATCTCGACCGATCGACCATCGGGGCCCTGCGCCGGGACAAGCCGCTCATCATGCCCGGCGGCGGCGACGGCGGTAACTTCTAGGGCGTGTCGAGCGGGCCGCTGATCGGTAGGCGCAGGGAGCAAGCCGCGCTAGCGCAACTGGTGGTGGACGCGCGGGCAGGACGTGGTGGCGCCCTTGTCTTGAGCGGTGAGGCCGGTATCGGCAAGACTGCCCTGCTGGACGACCTCATGGCCTCGTCCGGTGATATTCGCGTCATCCGGATCAGTGGTGCCGAGTCCGAACTCGAACTCGCCTTCGGGAGCCTTCAACAGCTGTGCGCTCCGCTGCATCAATTCATCGAGCGATTACCCGAACCACAGCAGAATGCCTTGCAAGTGGCGCTGGGACTTCGGGCAGGTGATGCGCCCGACGCACTGCTGGTCGGGCTTGCACTGTTGGCGCTGCTCGGTGAGGCCGCCGGGGACCAGACGACCCTGTGCATCGTCGATGACGCACATTGGCTGGATTCCGGCTCGCTCCACATGCTCACCATCGCCGCCCGCCGAATCGTGGCCGACCCGGTGGCCATGATCTTCGGCACCCGGGACACCAGTACCGTCCGCGAGCTCGCGGGGCTGCCCGAGCTGACGTTGCGCGGACTTAGTACCGCCGATGCGCGCGCACTGTTGGCGGCCACGCTGCCCGGCCGGCTTGACGAGCGGGTGCTTGCGAACATCATTTCCGAGGCCGGCGGAAATCCACTGGCGCTACTAGAGATTCCGAAAGCGTTGAGTCCAAATGAATTGGCCGGAGGCTACGGCATCGCTCAGGCCGCGCCCCCTGCCAGCACGGTCGAGCGGAGCTTCTTGCGTCAGATTCGCGGGATCCCTGCGCCGACCAGAACACTGCTACTGCTGGCCGCGTGTGAGCCGATCGGCAGATCCGACTGGCTGTGGGCGGCAGCGGCCAAACTTGGCGTTCAACCCGATGCCCTAACTCCGGCCCAGGCAGCGGAACTGGTGAATGACCATAACGGCATACGCTTTCGGCACCCGCTGATCCGGACGGCCATCTATCGCAGCGCATCGTTGTCCGAACGACGGCGGGCACACAGTGCGCTCGCAGAGGTCATCACCGAAGAGTCCTCTGCCGACCATCGGGCCTGGCATCACGCTCATGCCGCGGCCGGGCCCGACGCGGACGTCGCCAACGCGCTGGAGCTTTCAGCCGAACGGGCACGTGCTCGTGGGGGCATTGCGGCCTCGGCAGCGTTCATCGAACACGCCGCGAATCTCTCGGTCGACGTCGACCTTCGGGCCAGGCGGGCATTATCTGCCGCACAGGCGAAACTCGAGGCGGGGTCGATAGAATCCGCGGACCATCTGCTGGCCGTGGCGACCGACTCCAGCGACGACGAAACCATCGGCGCCACGGCTGAATTGCTGCGCGCACGCCTAGCCTTCGCGACGAGGCGTGGCAACGATGCTCCGCCGTTGTTATTGGCCGCGGCGCAGCGGCTGGCCAAGACGAACGCCCGGCTATCCCGCGAGACGTTTCTCGAGGCGTTGACCGCCGCCGCCCTAGTCGGGCGGTTCGCCTCCGACCCGCACAACAGCGCGTCGCGCATCGCCGAAGTCGTGCGCCGTTACGCCCCGCCCGAACCGGATCCGCCCCACGCGATCGACGATCTGCTTGGCGGATTGATCACCCGACTGCGCGACGGGCATGTTGCGGCCGCACCGCAATTGCGCAGCGCCGTAACGAAGTTCCTGCAGGAGGACGCGGCGGGTACGGCGGAGCCGCGCTGGCATGAGATCGCTTACATGGTCTGCCTGGATCTCTTCGATCAGGACAGCTACAACCACTTGGTGGGCCGGCAATTGCGCGCACTGCGGGCAACCGGTGCGCTTTCCGTGATGCCGCCGGCTCTGGTCACTGAGGCCGGACTGTCCGTCACCGCTGGAAAGTTCGTACACGCTGAAAGGCTGCTAGAAGAGGCCGCCACCATCGTCACTGCGACCACCGGCCAGGCGATGCCGGACACCCCCATCCACTGTTACCTCGCTGCCTACCGTGGACAGGAGGACCGATGCCGCGAGCACGTCGAACACAAAACGCGCGAGGCGCAAGACGTCGGCCAAGGTTTTGAATCAGCCACCGCCCTATATGCCTTGGCCATCTTGCACATCGGCCTGGGTCAGTTTCAGGATGCCCTGACCGCCGCGTCCAAGGGCGTGACTTACGACGATCTGGGGATCTGCGGCTACCTCCTGGCGGAGTTGGTCGAGGCTGCGACCCGTTGCGGGGATTCGGCCGCAGCCGGCGAGGGGCTGGCACGGCTGACGATTCGCACCGACGTGTGCCCGACCGAAACCGCGGCGGGGATCGCAGCGCGCTCCGCCGCCTTGGTGTGCACCGATGACGGCGCAGACGCGCTCTACCGTCGAGCCCTCACTCACCTCCAACGCAGCCCCGCCGTCGTCTACCTCGCGCGGACCCACCTCGTCTACGGCGAGTGGCTGCGGCGGGTGAAGCGCCGCGCCGAGGCCCGTGCGCAGTTGCGCACCGCCTACGACATGTTCACGCAAATGGGTGCCGACGGGTTCGCTCGCCGGGCCCGGCGAGAACTCACCGCAACCGGCGAAAAGTTGATCACCCGCACGCCTGGTTCGGTTACCGGATTGACGACCCAAGAGACCCAGATCGCCGCCCTGGTACGCGATGGCTACACGAACGCCGAGATCGCCGGCCAACTGTTCCTCAGTCCGCGCACCGTCGAATGGCACCTGGGCCACATCTTCACCAAACTCGGCGTCTCCTCCCGTAGAAGCCTCCGCGGTTTCACATTCGATTGACTCCGTTGGCGGACCCCGGTGGTTTCCCGGGTTCGCATCACGCCCCCGAGCAGTTGACTGGTAGACGTGAGCGCCCGATTAGTCCTGGACTGCAGCGGGCCGCCCCGCGTAGCGGTTCCGGAACGGCTTGCTGGCCGCGGGGCCCGCGGTGAACACGAAGTCTGGGCCGTCGACCCGACGCCCCGAAACGCGATCGACCAGAACCGGTTCGGCCTCGACTCCGGTCTCCGCGTCGACGAGCACCATGCTGCGTTCGTCCGGTTGCAGGCGCGCATTGCCCCACGCGGCCAACGCGACGATGACGGGGCGCAGCGTGCGACCAAGCTCGGTCAAAACGTATTCGTGCCGAACGGGTTTCGTCTGATACGGACGACGTTCGAAGATGCCGGCTTCGACCAGTCGTTTCAACCGGCTCGCCAGGAGACTCGACGACACCCCCAGGTTCTCCTGGAACTCGTCGAAGCGCGTGTAGCCGTCGAAGGCGTCGTGCAGGATCAGCAGCGTCCACCACTCCCCGACCAGCCCAAGCGTCGCCGACAGCGGGCACTCGCGGTCCTCGAGTCGAATCTTTTCAGCCATTCCGCCACCTTGACTTCTAAATTAGAAGTTAGTAACTTCTGTTTCGGAAGCTAGTCTACCCGCAGGAGAAGCCCATGAGTCAAGAGTCTCTGCCCCAAGTCATTTCGGACTATCTGGCCGCGTCTGAGCGGCGCGACGTCGACGCGGTGGTCGCTTGCTTCAGCGACGACGCCAGCGTCTTAGACGAGGGCAAACACCGGACCGGTCGGGCCGAGATATGGCGATGGCGCGAAGACGTCGACACCGCATTCGAATACACGTCCACGGTCACCGGCGCGGCGGCACTCGGCGAAGCCGATGGGGCGCAGCGTTACGACGTGTACCTGCATCTGGAGGGCAACTTCCCCGGCGGACAGGTCGACCTCGTCAACAGCTTCGCCATTCGCGACGAGCACATCGTGGACCTGCGCATCGTGCCGGCGGGATCGTGACTGCGCCGTTGCGCACCCGCCTCGGCGCATTCGGCGCCTGGTTACATCCCGGATACGGCGATGCCGCTCGCACCGAATTTGCCGTTGAGGCAGAGCAATTGGGCTATCCGGTGGTTTGGCTCGGCCTGGGTACCGCATCGATCGAAGACCTCGGCCCTGTCGAACACATCCTGAGAGCGACCACCTCCATCGTCGTGGCGAGCGCAATCGTGAACATGTGGACCAACGACGCCGCGGCCATCGCGAAGGCCTATCGCAGGCTCAACTCCGCCTATGGTGACCGGTTCCTGCTCGGCGTGGGCATCGGCCATCCGGAAGCCGTCGCCACCTACCGCAGGCCGTACGCCACGATGGTCGAGTATCTCGACCGTCTGGACGCCGGCGGAGTCCCCGTCGACGGCAGGATCCTGGCCGCGCTCGGGCCACGCGCCCTGCGGTTGGCCGCGAACCGCTCACTCGGCACGCACCCCTATCTGGTGGTGCCCGAACACACCCGGGAAGCCCGCGCGATGCTCGGGCCCGACATCGTGATCGCGCCCGAACAGACCGTCGTGTTGGATCGTGACCCACTCGCCGCCCGAAAGATTGCCCGCGCCTTCGTATCCGACCCCTATTTGGGGCTGAGCAACTACACCAACAACCTGCGCCGCTATGGCTACACCGACGCGGACTTTGACGGCGAGGGCAGCGACCGCCTTATCGATGCGCTGGTGCCGCACGGAAGCACCGAAGCTGTGGCATCGAGCCTGCGTGACCACCTCGCCGCCGGCGCCGACCACATCGGAATCCAGATCCTGACCGCTGACGGAGCCAGCCCGATGTCCGGTTACCGGGCGCTCGCGGCCACCCTGTTCGGTCCCTGAACCGGCTGAGCCGCTGAGTCAGGAGTTGATGAATTCGAGTACGTCGGAAAACCCTTGTGTCGACGTGTCGGAAGAGGGAGGCACAACCTCGTCTGCCTATACAGCAGCGTGTGCGGTGAAGGCTTTGCGTGGTGCGCCAGGGTGGAAAATCGCCCGGGATCCCGCCCCCACCTCACACTGAACGCCCTCAATTCACACTCGACGCGCCGGGCTCCGGGATCATCTCCTCGATCAGGGAGAACACCGCGCGGGTGGCGGCGCTGGGCGGGCGCAGGGCCGACATCGCGACGTACAGGCGCCAGCACAGGTCGTAGTCGGAGATCCGCAGCGTCGCCAGGCCGTCGTCGCCGATCTCGTCGAGGATGAACCGGCTCAAGAACCCGATGCCCAAGCCGTTTCGGACGTGGGTCGCGGTGGTGGCGATGTCGGCGACCTCGAGGGCGACCGTGCGCTGCACCCCGGCCGTGGCGAAGGCCCGGTCGACCACCGCCCGGTTGCCGTACCCCGGCGGGCCGTCGACGAACGACATCCCGGCCAGCTCGGCCAGTGACACCGACTCCCGGCCGGCGAGTGGGTGATCCGCCGGAACGACCAACAGCAGCGGGAAGGCCGCGACCAGCCGAGTGTGCAGGTCGGTGGGCGGCCCGTCGGGTAAGACGAGCAGCGCGACGTCGAGGCTGTCGTCGCGCAGCTGCTGCGCCAGGCCCGCCGAGCCGGCCCGGGCGAAACGAATTTGGACCAGCACGCCGGGGTGCCGGGCACGCAGCTCGGCCAGCAGCCTCGGCATGTCGATGTTGTTGACCGACATCAGTGTTCCCAGCCTGACGGTGCCCCCGACGGAGCCGCCGGTGGCGGCGACGGCGTCTTTGGCGGCGCGGGCGGCGTCGATGGTCGCGCGGGCGTGGGGCGCCAGCTCGCGTCCCGCCGGCGTGAGCGTCACGCCCCCAGGTCCCCGGACGAACAGCTCCGCGCCGAGTTCACGCTCGAGGGCCTTGATGGTCGCGGACACCCCGGATTGGACAACGTGCAATCTCTTGGCGGCCCGGGTGAAGCTGAGGTTATCCGCGACAGCGAGGAAGTACTCCAACTGGCGAAGCTCCACGGAGCCATTATCACCGCCGGTGATGGCTCCCATCAGGAATTTTCGTTGGCGTCTGACGGATCGGCCGATTTACCGTTCGCAATTGGATCGCGTCGATCCCAACCCCCCCTCAATTTGGACGGTGCGCGTTATGAGTTTGCAGGGCCCCACCCTGACCAGAACCCGAACCCGGTGGTCCTCGGCGTCCACCGACGACCAGTTCGTCGTGCAGAACCCGGCGACGGGCCAGACGGTCACGGTCGTCCAGGGCGCCGGGCCGGACGAGGTGGACCAGGCCGTCCGCCGGGCGCACGCCGCCCACCTGCGCTGGAAGCAACGCCCCGCGCGAGAGCGCGGCCGATACCTGCGCCAGGTCGCCGAGGTGATCCGCGCCCACGCCGACGAGATCGCCGCGCTCGAGACGCTGGAGATGGGCAAGCCGATCACGCAGGCGCGCAACTTCGACGTGGAAGCCGCGATCGCCATCTTTGAGTACTTCGGCGCCATGGTGGAGGCGCTGCCCAGCCAGGCCCGCGACTACGGCCCCGTCCTGGACGTCACCACGCTGGAGCCGTACGGCGTGATCGCGGGCATCGTCCCGTTCAACTGGCCACCGATCCACACCGCGGGGAAGGTCGCGCCGGCGCTGGCGGTCGGCAACGCCGTCGTGCTCAAACCGCCGGAGCAGACGCCGTCGGTGGTGTTGCGGATGGTCGAGCTGATCCAGTCGGTGCTGCCGGACGGTGTGGTGCAGGCCGTGCCCGGCAGGGGCGAGGTGGGCGCCGCGCTGGCCGGGCATCGGCTGGTCGGCAAGGTGTCCTTCACCGGATCGCCGCGGACGGGCGCGGCGGTGCTGCGCACCGCGGCCGGCAACCTCACCCCGACGCTGATGGAGCTCGGCGGAAAGAACCCGCTGGTCGTTTTCGACGACGCCGACATGCACGACGCGCTGCTGGCCGCGGTCGACGGGGGCTTCTTCAACCAGGGCGAGGCCTGCACCGCCGCGTCGCGAATCCTGGTGCAGGACAGCGTCTATGCGGAGTTCGAGGCGAAGTTGTGCGCCGCGGTGGGCCGGCTGCGGGTGGGCGACGGCGCCGACCCGGCGACCGACGTCGGACCGTTGGTCACCCGCAAGCAGCAGAATCAGGTCCTCGATTACCTGCGGATCGGCGTGGCCGAAGGCGCCCACATCGCCGCCCAGGCCCCGCTGCCCGACGATCCCCGCTTGGCCGACGGCTTCTACGTCGCGCCGACGGTCCTGACCGGTGTGACCCCCGCGATGCGGGTGGCTCGCGACGAGATCTTCGGTCCCGTCGTCACCCTCATGCCGTTCAGCGACGAGGACGAGGCGGTGCGCATCGCCAACGCCACGCCGTTCGGACTGGTCGCGGCGGTGTTCACCCAGGACAGCGATCGGGCGCTGCGGGTTAGCCGGCGAATCCGGGCCGGGACCGTGTTCGTCAACAACTATCAGCGGATTTCCATCGGCACCGGATTCGGCGGCGTCGGCCACAGCGGGTTCGGCCGCGAGCACGCGCAGGAGACGCTGGCGGAGTACGGCTACACCAAGACGATCCGGCTGGCCTCCGATCGCGACCAGCTGACGTACTGGAGCGCCGCCGCCCGGGTGTTGGCCGGCTGATGCGGACGATTGCACTCGAAGAGCATTACGCCACAACGGAATTCCTCAACGGCCCGGGACGCTGGCTGGCGTCGCGCACCGGCATCGTCGAACCGATCGGCGATCTGGGTGACGGCCGGATCGCAGCGATGGACGACGCCGGCGTCGACGTGGCGGTGCTGTCGCTGGCCGCGCCGGGCGTCGAACAGCTGGACGGGCCGGAAGCCGTTCGGCTGGCCCGCGAATGCAACGACGAGCTCGCGAAGGCGGTCGGGCGATACCCGGGGCGGCTGGCGGGCTTCGCCGCCCTGCCGATCAGCGCACCCGCAGAGGCCGCCGGCGAACTCGAGCGCACGGTGCGCGATCACGGCTTCGTCGGCGCGGTGATCAACGGGCACAGCCAGGGTCGCTACCTCGACGATCCCTTCTTCGACCCCGTCCTGTCGCAGGCGGCCGCGCTGCGGGTGCCGATCTACCTGCACCCGACCATCCCGCCGGCGGGCGTCATCAAGTCCAGCTACGCGGGATTCTCCGACCAGGTCACGTTCACGCTGGCCACCGTCGGATGGGGCTGGCACATCAACACGGCCACCCACGTGCTGCGCCTGATCCTCGGCGGCGTGTTCGACCGGTACCCCGAGCTGCAGGTCGTCATCGGGCACATGGGCGAGGCGATCCCGTTCATGCTGCCGCGGTTCGACGCGACGCTGAAGCCCGAACTCACCGGCCTGACGCACCCCGTCAGCACCTATCTGCGGCGAAACCTGAACTACACCTTCGCCAACTTCAACGACGAGGCCACCTACGCCAACCTGGTCGCGCAGGTCGGCATCGAGCGCGTGTGCTTTTCGGCGGACTACCCGTTCGGGTCGATGCGCGCCGCCCGGGACTTCCTCGACGGGCTGCCCCTGTGCGACGACGACCGCGCGCTCATCAGCCACCGCAACGCCGAGCGGTTGCTGGGCCTGACCAGGTGACCGGCTTCGCCCCGCTGCCGCCGCCGTTCGTCGACGACAGTAGGTTCCTCATCGCCAAAGAGCCGAGGGACTATTGGCGCGAGCTGCGCGCGGGTGGAGTGTTCCTCGATCTCAGCGGCTTCTACTACGTGACCCGTGGCGAGGACGTGCGTGCGGCACTGCGCAACCACGTGGTATTCGCCTCACGAAGGAAACCGCTCGCGCCATCCCGCGCGGGAGTCCGATCGCTGCCGATACCCGTCCCGATTGCCTATGACCCGCCCGAGCACACGCGCTTGCGTCGGATATTGCGGCCCCACTTCAGCCCTCAGGCGGTGAGCAAGCTTCGACCCGCGCTGTGCGCCCAGGCGGCAGCGCTCGTCGCCGCCGTCGCGCCCGTCGGTGCCTGTGAGGCGATCAGTGCCATCGCCCACCCGTTTCCCTTCGGTGTGTTGGTGACGCTGTGCGGGCTCCCGTGGGACGACCGAGAAAAGCTGGCCGCCTGGGCGGAGGCGGTCGACTGGGACACGCCCGGATCGCCCCCCGCTTTTAAGCTGCTCACCTATCTTGTCGAGGCCATCGGCGGCGTCGGGCGGCCTTCCCTCGCGTCGCGGCTGCTGACCGGTGACGACCCCCTCACCGAAGACGAAGTGATCGGGTTCTATGCCCTTCTTTGCTTCGCCCAGGACGGCATGCAGGCGGCCATCGGATCGGCGCTGCTTCTCTTGGCCCGCGATCCCGAGCTACGAGACCGACTTCGCGAAAATCCCGACCAAATCCGGGCGTTCGCCGAAGAGGTGGTGCGACTGGAGACTCCACTGCCGTTCATCGGACGCTTCACCACACAAGAAGTCACGATCGCAGGCGTCACGATTCCGGCGGGGAGTGTGGTCCGCCTGTGCCTGGCGACGGCCAACCTCAAGGACGGCGAAGGGCCACACCGGAGTTTCGGGGGCGGCGTTCATCGCTGCCTGGGAAGGGCCCTGGCCCGCGCGGAACTGAGTGTGATCGTGGCCCAATGGTTACGCGCCGTGCCGCGTTTCCATTTGGAACAAGGCTTCGTGCCGAGCTTCACCTTCACGCCAGGCGGCGCCATCATGCCAAGCCGCCTGCCGCTGCGCTGGGACAGCTCCGGTCCAAAGGCCCGTGGCTGCGACAAGCCAAGCAGCCGGCCCCGGTGCGCACGGGCTTCCGCCGAGCGGTTGCTGGGCCGGTAAAAACTTCGCCAAATGTTGGTGGGCGCGCGGCGCGCCCATGGGTTAGCCTGAGCGTTCCCCGGAGCCACCACGGCAGGAGCTCGATGTCACCGTCAGACAGTGCCGCCGAGCGGTTCGCCCGCGAGGACGAGGGCTATCACAAGAGCCTCAAAAACCGCCAGATTCAGATGATCGCCCTCGGTGGCGCCATCGGCACCGGGCTTTTCCTCGGCGCCGGCGGACGGCTCGCCTCGGCGGGGCCCGGGCTGTTCCTGGTCTACGGGGTCTGCGGCATCTTCGTCTTCCTGATCTTGCGCGCGCTCGGTGAGCTCGTGCTGCACCGCCCGTCGTCGGGATCGTTCGTCTCGTACTCCCGCGAATTCTTCGGGGAAAAGCTGGCTTACGTCGCCGGCTGGATGTACGTCCTCAACTGGTCGATGACGGGCATCGTGGACACCACCGCGATCGCGCACTACTGCCACTACTGGGGAATTTTCCACGCCATCCCGCAGTGGACAATCGCGCTGTTCGCGCTGCTGGTGGTGCTGTCGATGAACCTGATCTCGGTCAAGGCCTTCGGCGAGCTGGAGTTCTGGGCGTCGTTGATCAAGGTGCTGGCGCTGGTCACGTTCCTCGTCGTCGGCACCATATTCCTGGTGGGGCGCTTCAAGATCGACGGCCACGACACCGGCCCCGGCCTGTGGGACACCCACGGCGGGCTGGTACCCAAGGGCCTGCTGCCCCTGGTGCTCGTCACCTCGGGCGTGGTGTTCGCCTATGCCGCAATCGAACTCGTCGGCATCGCGGCCGGGGAAACGGCCGACCCGGAGAAGGTCATGCCGCGCGCGATCAACTCGGTGGTGTTCCGGATCGCGGTCTTCTACATCGGCTCGACCGTGCTGCTGGGCCTGCTGCTGCCGTACACCGCCTACAAGGCCAACGTCAGCCCGTTCGTGACGTTCTTCTCCAAGGCCGGTGTCCACGGCGCCGGCAGCGTGATGAACGTGGTGGTGTTGACCGCCGCGCTGTCGAGCTTGAACGCAGGGCTGTATTCCACCGGCCGCATCCTGCGGTCGATGGCGATCAACGGCAGCGGCCCGAAGTTCACCGCGCCGATGTCGAAACGGGGTGTGCCGTACCGCGGCATCCTGCTCACGGCCGCCGTGGGTCTGTTGGGCATCGTGCTCAACGCCGTCAAGCCCAGCCAGGCGTTCGAGATCGTGCTGCACATCGCGGCCATCGGCATCGTGTTCGCCTGGGGGACGATCGTGGCGAGCCAGCTGCGGTTCCACCATCTGGCCAAGGCAGGGCTGGTGCAGCGGCCCAAGTTCCGGATGCCGCTGTCGCCGTACAGCGGCTACCTCACGCTGGCGTTCCTGGTCGGCGTGGTGGTCCTGATGTTCTTCGACAAGGTGCAGGGCCCTTACCTGATCGGCGCGACCGTCGTCGGCGTCCCCGCGCTCATCGGCGGCTGGTTCGTGGTCCGCCATCGGGTGGCCGCCGCTCAAGCCACCGCCACGCCGGCCTCCCCCGCTCAGGGTTCGTCGATGTCCTGACCCCCGGCGAGGTCGCCGCAGTCGACGGCTTCCACGTCGGGCCGGTCGCGCAGGTACTCCCCCGCGCCCCGATCCCCCGTTAGCCGCTTGAGTACGTCGGGCCAGTGCCGGCGCGCGATGACCACCGGATGGCCCGGCCGCTCGCCGAAGTACGCGCGGGCCAGGCCACTGTCCGCAGCCCATGCGCGGTCGAGGACCCGCGCCACCACGGCGGGACCGACGTCGGGGGTGTCGATGACGTGCAGCACCGCGTACTCCGCGCCCATGCGACCGGCCTCGGCAAGGCCGGCGCGCACCGAGGCGCTCAGCCCGTCGCGCCAGTCCGCCGCGAAGACCGGGGTGACGCCCGGCGGGGCCGACACCTCCGCGGCGCCCAGCACCAGCACGACGTCGTCGCAGCCACCGTCGCGCAGCGCCCCGATCGCGGCGTCCAGCCAGCCCGCTACCAGCACCTTCGGCCGACCGTAGCGGCGTCCCTCGCCGGCGGCGAGCAGGACGCCGACGGGCCTCGACTGTGATAACGGCACTCTCCTATGATGGCATCGAGGTTCTCGTAAGGCGACAACCGGATGGAGCGCAATGACTCAAGACGCGCACGGGGCCACGGCCACGACCCCGCGATACGCGGGCACCCGCGTGCAGCGGGTGGAGGACCTCCGGCTGCTGACCGGCCGCGGCGGGTTCGTCGACGACATCTCGCGGCCCGGCATGCTGCACGCCTGCTTCGTGCGCAGCCCGTTCGCCCGCGCCAGGATCAACGGCATCGACGCGTCGGCGGCGCTGGCGCTGCCGGGCGTGCGCGCGGTGTTCACCGCCGCCGACCTCAACCCCGACGTCAAGGAGGCGTGGCACGCCGTGGCCGGCAAGGACGTGCCGGACACGCCCCGCCCGCCGCTGGCCGAGGGCGAGGTGAAGTTCGTCGGCGACCCGGTCGCGCTGATCGTCGCCGAGAGCCGCTACATCGCCGAGGACGCGCTGGAACTGGTCGACGTCGACTACGAGCCGCTGCCCGCGATCACCGACCTCACCCGGGCGCAGTCCTCGGACGTGCTGGTGCACGACGCCTACCCGAACAACGTCGCGGGCGGGATGGGCGGCGCGCCGCCGGACGAAGAGGTGTTCGCGTCCGCGGCATGCGTGGTGAAAGAGAACATCTACCAACAGATTTACGCGCCCGTGCCGATCGAGACCCGCGGGCTGGTGGTCGAGTGGGAGGCCGCGTCGGGGGAGCTCACCCTGTGGGCGTCCACGCAGACCCCGCACGAGCTGCGCGCGTTCTGCGCGCGCCTGTTAGGGATTGCGGCGCAACGGGTTCGGGTCATCATGCGCGACACCGGCGGCGGTTTCGGCCAGAAGGTGGTCCCGATGCGCGAGGACATGTGCATCATGCTGGCCGCCCGCAAGGTGCCGGCGGCGCTGAAGTGGATCGAGGACCGGCGCGAGAACCTGATGTCGGCTGGCCAGGCCCGCCACGTCGATGGCACGGGGCGGATGGCGTTCGACGAAGACGGCAGCATCCAGGCCGCCGACATCGACTTCGTCCAGGACGTCGGCGCGTATCCGACGCCCTACCCGGTGCTGACCACGGCCGCCATCGGCATGTTCTTCCCCGGGCCCTACCGCGTGCCCAAGGCCAGCTTCAACTACAAGACGGTGTTCACGAACACCAGCGGGCTGGCCGCCTACCGCGGCCCGTGGCAGTACGAGACGCTGGCGCGCGAGATCCTGCTGGACATCGCCGCCCGCAAGATGGGCATGGACCCGGTCGAGCTCCGCCGGCGCAACCTGCTGCGCCGTGACGAGATGCCGTACTTCAACCCCAACGGCATGCCGTACGACCACGTCGCCCCCAGCGAGACGTTCGAGCAGGCCGTGAAACTCCTTGACCACGAAGGCTTTCGCAAGGAACAGCGCGAGGCGCTGGCCCAGGGCCGCTACCTGGGGCTGGGGTTCTCGGCGTACATCGAGCCGACCGGAGCGGCGACGGGCCACCTGGCCACCGAGGGTTGCACAATCCGGATGGAGCCGACGGGCAAGGTCAACGTCTACGTGAACGGCGGCTCCAGCGGAAACAGCTTGGAGACCACCGTCATTCAGCTGACCGCCGACGCGCTGGGGGCCGACATCGACGACGTCGCCACCATCCAGGGCGACACCGCGATCACGCCCTACGGAGCCGGGACGCAGGGCAGCCGCAGCGGCCCGATGACCGCCGGGGCCGTCGCGGAGGCGGGCGCCATCCTGCGCGAGAAGATCGTGGCGCTGGCGGCGCACCAGTTGAAGGTGCCCGAATCCGAAGTGGAACTGGCGAATTCGACCGCAGGGGTGCGCGGTGATCCGTCGAAGCAGGTGTCATTCGGCGAGCTGGCCTACCTGTCGTACTACTCGCCGCAGGCGCTGCCCCCGGGCATGTCGCCCGAGCTGGAGGCCACCGCCCGCTACGTCGCCAAGGCCCCCATCCTGTGGTCGAACGCGACCCATGCCTGCACCTGCGAGGTGGACGTGGCCACGGGCAAGGTCACGCTGCTGCGCTACATCGTCAGCGAGGACGTCGGGCCGATGATCAACCCGACCATCGTGGAGGGCCAGATCGCCGGCGGGACGGTGCAGGGCATCGGCGGCGCGCTGATGGAAGACCTCGCCTACGACGAGGACGGCAACCCGCTGGCGACGACGTTCGTCGACTACCTGCTGCCGACGGCCACCGAGGTCCCCCCCATCGAGTTCGGCCACGTGGAGATCCCCGGCCCGGGGCCCGGCGGTTACAAGGGCGCCGGCGAGGGCGGGGCGATCGGCTCGGTGCCGGCCGTGATCAATGCGATCAACGACGCGCTGGCCCCCCTGGGCGCGGCGGTCACCCGGCTGCCGGCCAGCCCCGCGTCGATCGCATCGCTGCTGAGCGAGGCGAACCGGTGAAGCCCGCCTCGTTCGACTACCACCGCCCCGACACCGTCGAGGACGCCGTCGCGCTGCTCGCCGAACTGGGCGATGACGCCAAGATCATCGCGGGTGGCCAGAGCCTGGTGCCGATGCTGGCGATGCGGCTGGCCTACTTCGACCATCTCATCGACATTTCCCGGCTTTCCGAGCTGCGGGGCATCGAGCGCCGGGGCGACGAACTGTGGATCGGCGCCGGGACCACGGAGTCCACCGTCGGCGCGGATGATCAAGTGCGCCAAGCGGTTCCGTTGCTGACCCGGGCGACCCCGTTCGTCGGGCATTTCCAGATCCGCAACCGCGGCACCCTCGGCGGGTCGATCGCGCACGCCGACGCGGCCGGCGAATACCCGGCGGCCGCGCTGGCGCTGGACGCGGTGATGGAGGTCCTCTCCCCGCGCGGGCGGCGCGAGATCGCCGCCGCGGACTTCTTCGCCGGCCTGTGGGAGACCACGATGAAACCCGACGAGGTGCTGACCGGGGTCCGGTTCCCGGTGTGGGACGGCAGGTCAGGGTTTTCCGTGCAGGAATTCGCCCGCCGCCATGGTGATTTCGCGATCGCCGGCGCGCTGGTCGCCGTCCAGCTCGATGAAGGCGACCGGGTGTGCCGCTGCGGGATCGGGTTGCTGGGCCTGGGCCCCACGGTCGGGCGCGCCACGGCGGCCGAGGCCGCGGTCGTCGGCAAGCCGGTCGGTGAGCTGGTCCCCGAGGAGGTCGGCCGGGCCGCGATGGCCGGCCTCGACGACGTGCCGACCGACCTGCAGGGGTCGGCGGCCTACCGCACCCAGGTGGGCGCCGCCATGGTCGCGCGCACTTGGACACAGGCCTTGAATGAGGCCACAGCGGAAGCACTCGGGGAGACAAGCCATGCATGAACAGCCGGTTCAGTTGTCGGTCAACGAGACTCCGATCGCGGCCAGCGTCGAACCGCGCATGACGCTGGCCGACTTCCTGCGGGAGCGGTGCGGGCTCACCGGAACCCATCTCGGCTGCGAACACGGCGCGTGCGGCGCGTGCACGGTGCTCGTGGACGGCGACGCCGTGCGGTCCTGCCTGATGTTCGCCGTCCAGGCGGACGGCACGGAGGTGACGACGGTCGAGGGCATCGCGTCGCCCGACGGCACCCTGTCGCCGGTGCAGGCCGCGCTGCGGGAGTGCCACGGGTTGCAATGTGGCTTCTGCACCCCGGGTTTCGTGACCACGCTGACCGCGTTGCTGCGCGACAACCCCAACCCCACCGACGACGAGATACGCGAGGGACTGTCGGGGAACTTCTGCCGCTGCACGGGTTACCAGGGCATCGTCGCCGCGGCCCATCGGGCGGCCGAGCTGAGGTCGGTCACGCAGCGGTAAACCTGCGCCATCGGCTCTGCATCGATAACGGCGTAGTTACAGTGACTTTCGCTGCTTCTTGCGTACTCTAAGCGCTGAAATCGAAGACTTTCGGGGAGCGGCGCGTGCAGTTATCGCAAAAGGCGCGGCGAAGGCTGGCCGGCGGCTCGCTGCTGCTCTCGGCCGTGCTCGCCGGTCCCGCATTGGTTTCGGGCTGCAGCTCGCTGATCGACGGCAAGCCGGTCGCCACCCCGGGAACCGGGCCGACTGAGCCCACCTTCCCCACGCCGCGGCCGACCACGACGACGCCGGCGCCGACCAGCACCAGCCCGGCCCCGTCGACGAGCCCGACCGGCCCGGCCAGCCCGACCACACCGCCGGCCGGCGTGATCCCGCTGCCACCGGACCACAACGGCTACGTCTTCATCGAGACCAAGTCCGGCGTGACGCGCTGCCAGATCAACAAGGAGACCGTCGGCTGCGAGGCGCCGTTCACCAATTCCCCACTGCAGGACGGTGAGCACGCCAACGGCGTCAGCATCAGTTCCGCCGGCAACGTGCAGTGGGTGCTGGGCAATTTGGGCGCCATCCCGACGGTCACCATCGACTACAAGACCTACGCCGCGCAGGGCTGGACGATCGTCGCCACCGAACAAGGCACCCGCTTCACCAACGACCGCACTCACCACGGCATGTTCGTCAGCGTCGAGAAGGTCACGACTTTCTGAGTCCGGCGGGCTCGATCAATGTTGAGGGGAAATGACCGTCCAGCGGCTTGATATCCCGGCAAGTCAGTGGCGCCAGGCAGACATCACTGCGGTACGGAATGTTCTGACCAATGTCGGCGATGATCCGGCACGGGTCCTGGCCTGGCGCGGATCAGTCGTCCTGAGCTTCATCGACGTACCGGACGGTTATCCCTACCTGAATCCGGAGATCGCTGCCTTCCTGCAAAAGCTCTATTCAGAGGTCCCACACGTTTTGTACTTCCTGAATCCGGAGCGGGCGAGCGGTGCGCTTGACAGCTTCTACGCGTCAATCGGCGCCCTGTGCGAAACCGAACACGGAGTATGGGTCATGTGGTCGGATGACGTCGCCGCGGCGTTCTACCAAGCGCTGGCCGCGGCTGCTGAGTTCGCGATCCACCGAGGCGATGATTGGGTCGCGGTTGTCGAGGGCTACGAATACGACGAAATCCAAACGAGGAATTCGGAAATACGCGCAATTCTCATTGCTCGCGGAGTTATACCGGCGTAACGGCGGGAGCCGCCGTCATGGCATCGCCTCGGCCCAGGCGATATGGCCCTGGAAGCCAAGCGTTTTCGCCATGTCACGGTAGCGGTCCCGGCGGTCGCGATAGGCGGCCTCGTCGCCGCGAGTTCGCGCCGACAGCGCTCGCAGACGCAGCAGCCAGATGTCGCGCATCACCAGGCGGTCGTCGGCCTGCGCGGCCGCCAACCGCTCGATCGCGGCCTCGGCTTCTGCCACGTCACCGTCGTCCCCGCGGTCGAGCAGCGTTTCCACCAGAACACCGGTCACGGGAATGCCCCACAGCAGCAGTCGTCCGTCGCGGAACACATGGTCGCCGGTGGCGCGCAAGAGCGGGATGGCCTCATCGCGGTCTGCGCGCGTCGCCTGTTCACGCGCCAAGTAGGCCTCGATGACCGGCAGGTCGCACACGTTGTGCCCCTGGCTGAGGAACACCTCGCGGACCCCGACGGCGAGCTGCTGCCCGCGGTCACGCTCGGCGGCCTCTTGGCGATGCATCAGCGCAAGACTCAACGCCGCCCGGATGAAACCCACCACGACGTCGTCGCTGGAGCGCTCGGCAATCCGCAGGGCACCCTCGATCTCGTCCAGCGCACGATCATCCGGCCTCAGGACGCCGAACGGGATCCCGAGCAAGTAGGCGTAGCCGACGACCCCCGCGTAGGACGCGGGGTCAATGGGTCGGGCCATCGGCATGCCGCGCCGCAGGTCTTCGGGCCATCCGGGAAGGCCAAGGAAATAACGGGCCATGCCCCGCGACGCGAACGCGAGGGCCAGCGGAGACCCGACCAGGAAGTTGCCTTTCGTTGGATCGCCGTCGGCCAGGTCGATCACGGTCTGTGAGCATCGCAGCACGTCAGACCACCGGCCGCATTCGATCTGACCGTAGATCACCGGGAAGGAAAGCCCCACCGTCAGGTTCGCGTCTTCGAGCGCCTCGGCGAGGGCCCAGGCTTCCGACGCCAGCTGCGACGCCTCGCGCAGCCGGTCCTGATGGGCATGGCCGACCACCGAACCCGCCGTCGCGATGCCCAATGACGCCTTGTCGCCCGCGGCGTTGCACAAGTCCCGCAATTCGTCGAAGCGGTCGCCGGCGATGTCGGCGTGGACGCGCCAGCCCGTCCCGCACAACATGGTGCGCGGGGCGATGCGCATGGCCGCCCGGTCCGGGGGGTCGGCTTGTAGCGCATCGGCGATGTCTGCCGCCCGCTGCCAGCTCAGCCGCGCCGCCTTGATGTCCCGGTTGGTCGCCCAGGTCGCGGCGCGCATGTGCCAGCCGTATGCGGCTTGCAAATCGCCGGCGGCCTCAAGATGTTCGGCGATCAGTGCGGCGTTTTCGTCCGAGTCTTTGTCGCCGGCCTCAATCGCGGCGGCCAGCCGGCGGTGCAGATCCGAGCGATCCGATTTGAGCTGTGCTTCGTAGGCGACCGCACGAATGAGCGGATGGTGAAACACGAATTCCGGTTCAGGACTGACCCGGACCTGATCGATGAGCTCTGCTGCCACCAATGGGGGAAGCACCGGCTCGACGCCGAGCACCGTGAGCAGGTCCAGGCCGAATCGCGAGCCGATGACGGCCGCGGCGCTCAGCGTGCGCTTGGACTTCCGATCGAGCCGGTCGATGCGCGCGGCAATCGTCGCCTGCAACGTGGCAGGCACGGTCACCTCGCTAACCTCCGCCGCCGTGATGTAGGCACCGGGCTCCCCGTCCAGCACGCCGCGATCGGCCAGTTCGCGGACCAATTCCTCGGCGAAGAACGGATTACCGGCGGCCCTCTCGGCGACTCGTTGGCTCAGCGCACCAACCGAGGGGTGTGGGCCGAGGAGCTGTTCGACGAGGGTTGCGGTTTCTGAATCACTCAGTGGCGCAAGGGCTACGGTGTGTGCATTGGCCACTCGAGTCAACGCGCCGCGATACTCGGGTCGATACGTGATCAGAACCAATGAAGCGGTCCGCGGGATCACCGTCAGGAAATCCGTCAGCATCGACTCGCTGACCTCATCAATCCAGTGGGCGTCCTCGATGACGTAAACCGCAGGGCGTGGGCGGGACAATCTGGCGGCGTTCACCAGCGCGGCCAACCGCCGCCGGCGCGCGTCGGGATCGATCGCCGGAACCGCTATGCCCGGGTCGGCGATGCCGAGCAGGTCATCGAGCAGCAGCGCGTCCTCGCGATCCGTGTCTGGCATCTGCTCTCGCACTCGGGCGCGGGCGGCTTGGGCGTCAAGGCCTTCGACGCCGGTGGCCGCCCGCAGCAGACGCGCCACGGCATGAAATGGGACCTGGCTCGTGTGCGACTCACAGAAAGTGTTGAACACCTCAACATCCCGGGCCGACGCCATTGCTGCGATCTCGCGCACCAACCGGCTCTTGCCGATCCCGGGTTCACCCACTACGTGGGCAACAGCTCCATGTCCGGCGAGTGCGCGGTCCAACAAGCCCTCGACGGTGGAGATTTCCCACCGGCGACCGACCAGGTTCGACTCAGAGCGCTCCGTGGGGCGACGCCGGTCTCGCGTGTCCAGCAGGCGGTACGCGGTGACCGGTTCGGTGGCGCCCTTGATCCGGACCAGCTCCGGTTGACCGAGCGACGCCGCGCCGTCTACCAGTCGCGCGGTGGAGACACTGAGCATCACCCCACCGGGCGGGGCGACCGATTCCATTCGTTGGGCCAGCCCGACCTGTTTACCCATCGCGGTGTAACCGAAAGAGCCCGAACCGATTTCACCGGCGATCACCTGACCGGAATTCAGCCCCACCCGCAGGAGCAGCGCCGTGCCGTCTCGCCGCCGGACCTCGGCTGCCAGCGCCTTCGCTTCGGCCTGAATGCTCAACGCCGAAAGGCATGCACGAAATGCGTGGTCCTCCATTGCCACCGGTGCACCGAAGACCGCCATGATCCCGTCGCCGGTGAACTTGTCCACCGTGCCGCCGTACCGCTGGACGACGGCCGCGCAGCGGTTGGCCAGGTCGACCATGATCTCGCGCAGCCGCTCCGTCCCGAGAGTCGCCGCGATCGCCATCGA
>NZ_LZKK01000299.1 GCF_001672815.1 Mycobacterium sp. E796
GCTGACCCAGGTTGGCGGGGTGAGCGGCCTGATCTACTCGTCGCTGCCGGTGGTCGTCTTCGTCGCGGTGTCCAGCCTGTCCGGTTTGGTGGCCGCCATCGCGTCCGCGCTCGGCGTGGCGGCACTGGTGTTGGTGTGGCGGCTGATTCGCCGCGAATCCACCCAGCCCGCGTTCTCGGGTTTCATCGGCGTCGCCGTCTGCGCTCTCATCGCCTACGTCGTGGGGCAGTCGAAGGGCTATTTCCTGCTGGGCATCTGGATGTCGCTGTTGTGGGCGGTGGTGTTTGCGGTCTCGGTGCTGATCCGTCGGCCGCTGGTCGGCTACGCGTGGAGCTGGGCCACCGGCCGCGACCGCGCCTGGCGCGCCGTGTCGCGGGCCGTGTACGCGTTCGACGTCGCCACGCTGTGCTGGACCGTGGTGTTCGCCGCGCGCTTCGTGGTCCAGCGGCTGCTCTACGACGCCGATCAGACCGGGTGGCTCGGGGTGGCGCGGATCGCGATGGGCTGGCCGCTGACCGTGCTCGCCGCGGTGGCGACGTACGCGGCGATCAGGGCGGTGCAGCGCGCCCTGCCGGCCGCCGAGGACGCCGGCACCGCGGAAACCCTGACCGACTAATCGCCCGCTTCGGCATTCACGGCGTTGAGTGTGTGGTGGTGGTTTTCCGCGTGCACTGAGGGCGGGATTGCGGCGATTTTTCCGCCCAGGGCTCACACGCGAGGCCCACGATTCACACTCAATATCCGAACACTAATCGCCGGGCTCCGCTTCCGGCAGCAGGAGCTTCTGCAGCTCCTCCTCCGCCTCGGTGACCGCGACGAAGAGCAGTTCGTCGCCGCCCTCGAGCGGCTCGTCGGCCTCCGGCACGATCACCCGCGGGCCACGCAGGATCGTCACCAGCGCGACGTCCCGCGGTAGCTGCAGCCGGCGCACCGGCTTGCCGCCCCACGGTGTGTCGTCGGGAAGGGTGATCTCGACCAGGTTGGCCTGCCCGCGGCGGAATTCCATGAGCCGCACCAGATCACCGACGGCCACGGCCTCCTCGATCAGCGAGGCCAGCATCCGCGGCGTGGACACCGCCACGTCCACGCCCCACGCGTCGGTGAACAGCCATTCGTTGCGCGGATCGTTGACCCGGGCTACCACCCGCGGCACCGCGAACTCCGTCTTGGCCAACAGGCTGAGCACCACGTTGACCTTGTCGTCCCCGGTCGCGGCGACGACGACGTCGAAGTCCTCCAGGTGTATCGACTGCAGCAGGCTCAGCTCGCAGGTGTCACCCAAGCGCCAGTGCGCGGCCGGGATGGCGTCGACGTCGACGTGGTCGGGGTTGCGTTCGATCAGCGTGACGTCGTGGTCGTTCTCGACCAGCTCGCGAGTGACCGAGCGGCCGACCGCGCCCGCCCCGGCGACGGCTACTTTCACTTGACGGCTCCCGCCTCGAGGTCCTCACTGGGCGGCAGTGCCGCAATGGCCACCGCCTCGGCGGCGCGGCCGGAGATGGCGGCGATGTAGACCTGATCGCCGGCCTGGATGACCGTCTTCGGCTCCGGCAACACACCCGTGCCGAACCGGATGACGAACGCGACGCGCGCGCCGGTGGCCTGCTCGAGCTCGGTGGCGCGGTGGCCCACCCAGTCCTCGTGCAGGTCGACCTCGGCCACGGCGACGGTGCCGGTCGGGTCTCGCCACTTGGCGGTCTCGCTGTCCCTGGTGAGCAGGTTGAGCAGGCGGTCGGTGGTCCACGGCACCGTGGCGATGGTGGGGATCCCGAGGCGCTCGTAGACCTCGGCGCGCTTCGCGTCGTAGATCCGGGCGACGACGCGCCCGACACCGAAGGTTTCCCGGGCCAGCCGGGCCGAGATGATGTTGGAGTTGTCCCCGGACGACACCGCCGCGAACGCATCGGCTCCCTCGACGCCGGCCCGCAGCAGGACGTCTCGGTCGAAGCCCTGGCCCAGCACCCGCTCGCCCGCAAACTCGGGGCTGAGCCGGTTGAACGCCGTGCTGTCGCGGTCGATGACCGCCACGTCGTGGCCGATTCGGGAGAGCCCGTCGGCCAATGACGAGCCCACCCTGCCGCAACCCATCACAACCACGCGCACTTGAGGTCCTCCCGGCGGATTCGGCCCGTCGACGAACATTGTTGCCTACGAAACGCTAGCAAGCCCGGGTGGGCTTACTCTTGGCTCTCGTGTCCAAACTTTCGACCGCTGCGCGCCGGCTGCTTATCGGCCGGCCCCAACGCAGCGACCGGCTGAGTCACACACTGCTGCCCAAACGGATCGCCTTGCCGGTGTTCGCCTCCGATGCCCTGTCCTCGGTGGCGTATGCGCCCGAGGAAGTCTTCCTGATGCTCTCGGTTGCGGGGGTCACCGCCTACGCGATGACGCCCTGGATCGGTCTCGCCGTGGCCGCGGTGATGCTGGTCGTGGTCGCCAGCTACCGCCAGAACGTGCACGCCTACCCGTCGGGCGGCGGCGACTACGAGGTGGTCACCACCAATCTCGGCGACACCGCCGGTCTCGTGGTCGCCAGCGCCCTGATGGTGGATTACGTTCTCACCGTTGCCGTTTCGACGGCTTCGGCGATGTCGAACATCGGCTCGGCGATCCCCGTCGTGGCGCAGCACAAGGTGCTGTTCTGCGTGGCGGCCATCCTGCTCGTGATGGCCCTGAACCTGCGCGGGATCCGCGAGTCCGGCGTGGCCTTCGCCATCCCGACCTATGCGTTCATCGTCGGGGTCCTCGCCATGATCGGGTGGGGCCTGTTCCGCATTTTCGTGCTGGGCAATCCGCTGCGGGCCGAGTCCGCCGGCTTTCAGATGCATGCCGAGCACGGCCAGGTCGTCGGCTTGGCGTTGGCCTTTCTGGTCGCGCGGTCGTTCTCCTCCGGGTGCGCGGCGCTGACGGGTGTCGAGGCGATCAGCAACGGGGTGCCGGCTTTTCAAAAACCCAAGTCGCGCAACGCGGCGACGACGCTGATGATGCTGGGCGCCATCGCGGTGACCCTGCTGATGGGCATCATCGTGCTGGCCCAGAGGATCGGTGTCCAGCTCGTCGAGGACCCCGCAACCCAACTGGGCGGCGCCCCGCCGAACTACTACCAGAAGACGTTGGTCACGCAGCTGGCCGAGACCGTGTTCGGCAGCTTTCACATCGGGTTCCTGCTGATCGCCACGGTCACCGCGCTGATCCTGGTGCTGGCGGCCAACACCGCGTTCAACGGGTTCCCGGTGCTGGGTTCGGTTCTGGCGCAGCACAGTTACCTTCCGCGCCAATTGCACACGCGTGGCGACCGGTTGGCGTTCTCCAACGGGATCCTTTTCCTGTCGGGGGCCGCGCTGCTGGCAATCATCGCGTTCCGCGCAGAGGTGACCGCACTGATCCAGCTCTACATCGTCGGTGTGTTCATTTCGTTCACGCTGAGTCAGATTGGCATGGTCCGGCACTGGACCCGCCTGCTGCGCACCGAGACCGACCCGCGGGTGCGGCGCAAGATGATGCGCTCGCGGGTGGTGAACACGGTCGGGTTGATCTGCACCGGCGCGGTGTTGCTGGTCGTCCTCATCACCAAGTTCGTCGCGGGGGCGTGGATCGCCCTCTTCGCGATGGGCTTGCTGTTTTTGTTGATGAAGCTGATCCGCAAGCACTACCACACCGTCAGCCGGGAGCTTGAGGAGCAGGAGGCCACCCAGCACGACGTCGTGCTGCCGAGCCGCAACCATGCCCTGGTGCTGGTGTCCAAGCTGCACCTGCCGACACTGCGTGCGCTCGCCTACGCGCGCGCGACCCGTCCGGACACGCTCGAGGCCCTCACCGTCAGCGTCGACGACGCCGAAACCCGGGACCTGGTGCACAAGTGGGAGGAAAGCGACATCAGTGTGCCGCTCAAGGTCATTGCCTCGCCCTACCGTGAAATCACCAGGCCGATACTCGATTACGTCAAGCGGGTCAGCAAGGATTCGCCGCGGACCGTGGTGACGGTGTTCATCCCGGAGTACGTGGTGGGCCATTGGTGGGAGCAGGTGCTGCACAACCAAAGCGCGCTGCGGCTCAAGGGCCGGTTGCTGTTCATGCCCAACGTGATGGTGACTTCCGTTCCGTGGCAGTTGAATTCGTCGGAGCGCCTGAAGGCCTTCCAGCCGCACGGTGCACCCGGCGACGCCCGACGCGGAATCTTCGACTGAGCACGGCGTTGAAGCCCAACATGCTGACGCTGGTGACCGGCGCCCCGGCCAACGGGGGCAGCTGCGTGGCGCATCACGAGGGCCGGGTCGTGTTCGTCCGTTACGCCCTGCCCGGCGAGCGGGTGCGGGCGCGTGTCACCGCCGAGCGCGGATCCTATTGGCACGCAGAGGCTATCGAGGTGATCGAGCCGTCCGCCGACCGGGTCGAGCCGATGTGCCCCATCGCCGGGGTCGGCGGTGCCGGCTGCTGCGACCTGGCGTTCGCCGCGCCGGAGGCGGCCCGCGCGCTCAAGGCACACGTCGTGGCCAATCAGCTGCAACGGCTGGGCGGTCATCAGTGGAACGGCGCCGAGGCGGGCGCCGAGGCGCTGTCGGGATCCGGACCCACCGGTTGGCGCACCCGGGTGCGGCTGGACGTGGGCGCGGATTGCCGGCCCGGCTTCCACCGGTACCACAGCGACGAGCTGGTGACAGACCTGCGCTGCGCGCAGCTGCCGCCGGGGATGCTGGACGGCCTCGCTCATGATTCGTCCGGGGCCGAGTGGCCCGCGGGCGCGCAGCTGCACGTGGCCGTCGACGACGACGGCGAGCGCCACGTGGTGCGCACCCTGCGGCATGGCGGGCAGACCGCGACCGCCGTGGCGGAGGGCAGCTACGAGGCGGTGCAGCGGGTGGGCGGGCGCTCCTGGCGGGTGCCGGTGACCGCGTTCTGGCAGGCACACCGGGACGCGGCCGGGGTCTACAGCGGCCTGGTCGCCGACTGGGCGCAACCCGACGCCGGCATGACGGTGTGGGACCTCTACGGCGGCGCCGGCGTTTTCGCCGCAACGCTCGCCGACGCGGTGGGGGAGTCGGGGCGGGTCGTGACCGTCGACACCTCGCGGTCGGCGACGCGGGCCGCGCGAACCGCGCTGGCCGACCTGCCGCAGGTCGATGTCGTCACCGACTCGGTCCGCCGGGCGTTGGCCGCGCAGCGCGGCTCGAAAGCCGACGTCGCCGTGCTGGATCCGCCGCGCGCCGGCGCCGGGCGCGACGTCATCGACCTGCTGGCCGCGGCCGGAGTGCCGCGCGTGGTCCACATCGGCTGCGAGGCAGCGTCTTTCGCGCGCGACGTCGGCCTGTATCGCGGCCACGGCTACACCGTCGAGAAGATCAAAGTTTTCGACGCGTTCCCGCTGACCCACCACACCGAGTGCGTGGCGCTGCTGACGCTTCGACGTTCAGCCGAACACGAAATACCGCAGCCACAGGTATAGGGCCGACAGCGCGGCGGACACCGCCGTCACGACCGCGCCCTTGCGGGTGAATTCCCAAAACGAGATGGGGTTGTCGGCGCGCGCGGCCAGCCCGAGCACGATGACGTTGGCGCTGGCGCCGACGGCGGTCAGGTTCCCGCCGAAATCGGTCCCGATCGCGAGCGCCCACCACAACACCCCGGGGTTTATGTGGTCGCCGAGCGCCGGGACCAGGTCGGCGACGATGGGCGCCATCGTCGCGGCGTAGGGAACGTTGTTGACGACCCCGCTGATCAACAGCGACGCGGCCAGGATCACCATGGTGGCCAACAGGGTGTTGCCGCCGGTCGCGGTGATCGCCAGGTGCGCCAGCTGCTTGACGACGCCCGTCTTGACCAGCGCGCCGACCATGACGAACAAGCCGGCGAAGAACAGCAGCGTTTCCCACTCGACGCTGGACAGGTAGTCGGAATGTTCCAGCCGCGACACCACGATCAGGATCCCGGCGCCCAAGAGCGCGACGATGGAGGGCTCCATGTGCAGCGCCGAATGGGCGATGAACGCGGCGAACACCGCCGCCAACACGACGCCGCAGGCGATCAGCAGCCGGTGATCGCGGATGGCCTCCTTCTCCTCCAGGGACATGACGTCGGCGACCCGCTCGGGGTCGACAGCGAACGAACCGCGAAAAAGGCGGGGCAGCAACACGATCAGGACGGCCATCACGATGATCACCAGCGGTGTCAGGTGGAAGAGGAAGTCGTTGAACGTCAGGCCGGCCTTGCTGGCGATGATGATGTTGGGCGGGTCGCCGATCAGGGTCGCGGTGCCGCCGATGTTGGAGGCGAACGCCTCGGCCATCAGGAACGGCGCCGCGTTGATCGCCAGCCGGTCACACACCAACAGGGTCACCGGGGCGATCAGCAACACCGTGGTGACGTTGTCGAGCAGGGCCGACGCGATCGCGGTGACCAGCACCAGCAGGATCATCACGCGCAGGGGAGAGCCGCGGGCGCGCTTGGCGGACCAGATCGCGACGTACTCGAACACGCCGGTCTGGCGCAGCACGCTGACGATGATCATCATGCCCAGCAGCAAAAAGATGACGTCCCAGTCGATTCCGGTCTCATGCGAGTAGAAGACGTCATCGGAGTTGATGATCGGCATGGCGACGACGATCGCGGCGCCGGTGAGCGCGACCAGAGTCTTGTTGACGCGGTCGCTGGCGATCAGCGCGTAGGCGACGACGAACACGACGATCGCCACGACGCTCATCGACTGTCCCGGATGCTCAAGGCTTTTAGTGTTTGAGTGCCGCGGCCAACAGACGCGATGCCGTGATGACGCCGACCAATGTCTGGTCTTTGACCACGGCGATCAGGGGGCTGCGCAGCCGGGCCATCACCGCGGCGACCTCGATGATGGTGTCGTCCGCGTGCGCCCACGGCACGTTGGTCAGGTGATCGGGCAGCATGTCCCCGACGGTCTTTCCGCCCAGTTTGTCCGCGGCGCGGTCGGCCATCGACTCGTTGAGCACCCCGGCCAGCGAAGGGTCGTCCTGCACGTACTTCGGGACGATGAACCGGACCACCTGGGAGGCCGGCAGCACCGCGGAGGGCTTGCCCGACCCGTCGGTGACGACGATCCCGGGCAGCCGGTGCTCGGCGAGCAGGCGGGCGGCATCCAGGGCGTCCGAGTCGACCGTCACGACCGGGAAGTCCTCGGCGAGTTCCTCGGCGCGCATGGGGGGAACAATAGTCGGGTAGTGATCCGGCCGCGGCTGCGTAGACTGACGGGATGCTGGAACAGATCCGCGGGCCCGCTGATCTGCAGTACCTCTCCCAACAGCAGCTCCGCGATCTGGCAGCCGAGATTCGGCAGTTCCTGATCCACAAGGTCGCTGCGACCGGGGGGCATCTCGGGCCCAACCTCGGCGTCGTCGAGTTGACGCTCGCGCTGCACCGGGTGTTCGACTCGCCGCACGACCCGATCATCTTCGACACCGGCCACCAGGCCTACGTCCACAAGATGCTGACCGGGCGCGCCCAGGACTTCGAGAGCCTGCGCAAAAAGGGCGGCCTGTCGGGGTATCCGTCGCGCGCGGAGAGCGAACACGACTGGGTCGAGTCCAGCCACGCCAGCGCGGCGCTGTCCTACGCCGACGGCCTGGCCAAGGCGTTCGAGCTGAGCGGGCACCGCAACCGGCACGTGGTGGCCGTCGTCGGCGACGGCGCGCTCACCGGCGGCATGTGCTGGGAGGCGCTGAACAACATCGCCGCGTCGCGCCGCCCGGTGATCATCGTGGTCAACGACAACGGCCGCAGCTATGCGCCCACCATCGGCGGCGTCGCCGACCACCTGGCCACCCTGCGGCTGCAGCCCGCCTACGAGCACGTGCTGGAAAAGGGCCGCGACGCGGTCCGCTCGCTGCCCCTGTTCGGCCAGATCGCCTACCGCTTCATGCACAGCGTCAAGGCCGGCATCAAGGACTCGCTGTCGCCGCAGCTGCTGTTCACCGACCTGGGGCTGAAGTACGTCGGCCCGGTCGACGGGCACGACGAGCGCGCGGTGGAGGTGGCGCTGCGCCACGCCCGCGGCTTCGGGCGCCCGGTGATCGTGCACGTCGTCACCCGCAAGGGCATGGGCTACGGGCCGGCCCTGGACGACGAGGCCGAGCAGATGCATTCCTGCGGCGTGATCGACCCGGCCACCGGCCAGGCCACCAAGATCGCCGGGCCGGGCTGGACCGCGACGTTCTCCGATGCGCTCATCGGCTACGCCCGCAAGCGCCGCGACATCGTGGCGATGACCGCGGCGATGCCCGGCCCCACCGGGCTGACGGCGTTCGGCCAACAGTTCCCGGACCGCCTGTTCGACGTCGGCATCGCCGAGCAGCACGCGATGACGTCGGCGGCCGGCCTGGCGATGGGCGGCATGCACCCGGTGGTGGCCATCTATTCGACGTTCCTCAGCCGCGCCTTCGACCAGATCATGATGGACGTGGCGCTGCACAAGCTGCCCGTCACCATGGTGCTCGACCGGGCCGGGATCACCGGCAACGACGGCGCCAGCCACAACGGCATGTGGGACCTGTCGATGTTGAACATCGTGCCCGGCATCCGGGTGGCCGCGCCCCGCGACGCGACCCGGCTGCGCGAAGAGCTGGGCGAGGCCCTCGACATCGGTGACGGGCCGACGGCGATCCGCTTCCCCAAAGGCGATGTGGGAGAGGACATTCCGGCCGTCGAGCGGCGCTCCGGGGTGGACGTCCTCGCCCTGCCCGCCGAAGGGTTGAACCACGACGTGCTGCTCGTCGGCGTCGGAGCGTTCGTGCCGATGGCGCTGGGTGTGGCCAAGCGGCTGCACAACCAGGGCATCGGCGTGACGGTGATCGACCCGCGCTGGGTGCTGCCGGTATCCGACGGCGTCGTCGAGATGGCGGCCCAGCACAAGCTCGTCGTCACGTGCGAGGACAACGGTGTGAACGGCGGCGTGGGGTCGGCCGTCTCGGCCGCGCTGCGGCGCGCCGAGATCGACACGCCCTGCCGCGACGTCGGGCTGCCGCAGCGGTTCTACGAGCACGCCTCCCGCGGTGAGGTGCTCGCCGATGTCGGGCTGACCGACCAGGACATCGCCCGCCGCATCACCGGTTGGGTGGCGGCGCTGGGCAGCAGCGTCGCCGAGGCCGAGATTCCGGAGCGCCTCGACTAGTCGGGCGTGCATTCAGGGCTTTCCCTGTGCGCTCACGGCTGTATCTCGCCGATTTTTGCGCCCAGGACTCACACGCAATGCCCACGATTCACACTCCACGCTCGTCGTCCGCGTCTTCCGGCGGCTGCAGCGCCCGGGCCAGCGGCGGGTCCACGAGTCGTCGCTGCCAGGCCCGCGCCTGCCCGGCCCGCAGAAACGCGTCGACCGCTTCGTCCGGATCCGGAGCCGGTTCCCAGTCCCAGCACAGCCGTCGCACCAGATCGGGCGCGACCAGGTTCTCCGTCGGGACGTGCACCCGCTCCGACACTTCCCCCAGCGCGGCCCGCGCCGCCTCCAGCCGCGCCGCGGCCTCCGGTTTGCGCCGGCCCCACCGTGACGGCGGCGGCGGTCCGTTGGGCGCCTCGGCCTCGTCGGGCGGGTCCTGGGTCTGCCGGGCCGCCTCCAGCGCCGCCAGCCAGATCTCGGCGCTGCGGCGCTGGTTGCGCCCGCCGAACACCGGCAACGCGACCAGGTCCTCGACCGTCTTCGGGTTCGCCAGGGCGGCGTCGATGATGGCCGAATCCGGCAGCACCCGCCGGGGCGCGATGTCGCGGCGCTGG
>NZ_LZKK01000300.1 GCF_001672815.1 Mycobacterium sp. E796
CACCGCGGCCGTCAGCGCCTTACCGGGGCCCACTTCGACGAACACCCCGGCCCCGAGCGTCTCGGCCAGTTGGATGCCGTCGGCGAAGCGCACCGGCGCGCGGACCTGCTCGACCCAATACTGCGGGGAGCCGTACCCTGGCCCGGCCGCCTGGCCGGTCACGTTGGATATCAACGCAATCCGCGGTTCGGCCGGCGCTATCTGGCCGGCCACCTCCGCGAACCGCTCGATCATGGGTTCCATCAGCGGTGAGTGGAACGCATGCGAGACCGCCAATCGATGTATCCGCCGGCCCTGCTCCGCCAACCGGTCGGCCACCGCGTCCACCGCGGCCGCCTCGCCTGAAATCACCACGGCGCTGGGCCCATTGACCGCCGCCAGGCTGACACTCTCGGTCAACAACGGCGCCACATCGGCCTCACTGGCGGCCACGGCGACCATCACGCCACCGGCGGGCAGCGCACCCATCAGGCGGCCCCGCGCGGCCACCAGTTTGGCCGCGTCGGCCAAGGACAGCACCCCGGCGATGTGGGCGGCCGCGATCTCACCGACGCTATGGCCGATCACCACATCGGGCTGCACACCCCAGGACCGCCACAGCGCGGCCAGCGCGACCTCGACCGCGAACAGTGCCGGCTGCGCAAACTCCGTGCTTTCCAACAGGTTCGGGTCATCTCCCCACATCACCTGGCGCAGCGGCAACCGCAGGTGTTCGTCCAGGGCCTGCGCGGCCTCGTCGAAGGCGCGGGCGAACTCCGGGAAGCGCCGGTACAGCGCCGCACCCATCCCCAGCCGCTGCGACCCCTGACCGGGGAACAGCCACACGGTCTTGCCCGCTGCCCGCGCCCGTCCGACGACCGTGTCGGGGCCCGGGTCGCCGGCGGCCAGCTGCACCAAACTCAGTTGCATCGCCTCGCGGTCGTCGCCCACCACCACGGCGCGATGATCGAAGGCGGAGCGCGTGGTGGCCAACGACCACCCGACATCGATGACGCTGAGGCCCTCGTCGGCGCTCACCAGCGCCAGCAGCCGCTTCGCGTACGCGCTCAGCGCTTCGGGCGAACGGGCCGACAGCACCCACGGCGCCACGACGGCCTGGCGGGGCTCATCCCGCTCAACCGCAACGCCTTCCAACGCCGGTGGATCCTCGACGATCACGTGGGCGTTGGTCCCGCTGATCCCGAACGACGACACCCCCGCCCGGCGCGGACGATCCCCCGCGGGCCAGGGCCGCGGCTCGGTCAACAACGACACCGCCCCCGCCGACCAATCCACATGCGGCGACGGCACATCCACATGCAACGTCTGCGGCATTACCCCGTGGCGCATCGCCTGGATCATCTTGATCACCCCGGCCACCCCGGCGCCGGCGGAAGTATGGCCGATATTGGATTTGATCGATCCGAGCCAGAGGGGCTCTACGCGGTCTTGGCCGTAGGTCGCCAGAAGTGCCTGGGCCTCAATGGGATCCCCGAGCACCGTCCCGGTCCCGTGTCCCTCGACCACGTCGACGTCGGCCGCGCTCAGGCCGGCGTTGGCGAGCGCCGCGCGGATCACCCGCTGCTGGGACGGACCATTGGGTGCGGTCAAACCATTGGAGGCGCCGTCCTGGTTGACCGCCGAGCCGCGCAGCACCGCCAGCACCGGATGCCCCAGGCGGCGGGCGTCGCTCAGCCGCTCCAGCACCAGCACGCCCGCGCCCTCCGACCACGCGGTGCCGTCGGCGGCGCCGGCATACACCTTGCACCGGCCGTCGGGCGCCAGCGCCCGTTGCCGACTGAATTCCACGAAGGCGGCCGGGGTCGCCATCACGGTCACGCCGCCGGCCAGGGCCAGCTCGGACTCCCCCGAGCGCAGTGACTGCGCCGCCAGGTGCATGGCCACCAACGACGACGAGCACGCGGTATCCACCGAGACCGCCGGGCCTTCCAATCCCAGCACGTATGCCACCCGGCCGGAGGTCACGCTCAGGGTCGAGCCGGTGAGCCCGTAGCCCTCCAGCTCGCCCTTCACCTCGCCGCCGTAGCCGGCGTGGATGACTCCGGCGAACACCCCGGTGGCCGAGCCGCGCAGCGTGAGCGGGTCAATCCCCGCCCGCTCCAACGCCTCCCAGGAGAGCTCCAGCATCAAGCGTTGCTGGGGATCCATCGCCAGGGCCTCGCTCGGGCCGATGCCGAAGAATCCCGCGTCGAAGTCGCCGGCGTCGCGCAGGAAGCACCCGCGGCGCGTGTACATCTTGCCCTTGGCATCGGGATCCGGATCGAACAACCCGTCGACGTCCCAGCCCCGGTCGGTCGGAAAATCCGACACCGCGTCGCGGCCTTCGACCACCATGTCCCACAACGCTTCCGGCGAATCCACCCCGCCCGCGTAGCGGCAGGCCATCCCCACCACCGCCACCGGCTCCGACTGCTTGCCCTCCAACTCCAGGACGCGCCGGCGCGTCCGCCTGAGATCGGCGGTGAGGCGCTTGAGGTAATCGAGATGCTTTTCGGTGCCCGGCACCGCGTGCTCCTTAAGTTATGAGCCCAGCTCTTCGTCGAGGATGGCGAACAGTTGGCTTTCGGTCGCGGTGTGGATGTCTGCGTCGTCGGTGTCGTCGAGGTGGGCGCCGCTGAGGGTGGTCAGCAGGTTTTGCAGCCGGATGGTCAGGTGCGCCTTGTCTTCCGGGTTCCAGTCGGTTCGATTCAGGAGCGCTTGTAGCTCTGCGGCGATGTCGTTGGCGCGGGCCGCCGGGTCGGGCTTCTCGGTCCCGACCGCGAGGCGGGTGTCCAGGTATTCGCCCAGCGCTATGGGCGTGGGATGGTCGAAAATGATCGTTGGCGAAAGGGTGAGCCCGGTGGCGGTTTTCAGCCGGTTGCGCAGTTCGACCGCCGTCAGCGAGTCGAAACCCAGTTCCTGGAACGCCCGTTCGGCGTTGATGTCCGCCACGTCGGTTCGTCCCAGCACCGTGGCGGCGTTGCTGCGCACCAACTCGACGAGCTCGCGGTGGCGCTGGTCGGGGGCCAGTTCCCGCAGCCGCGCGGTCAGCCCCGTCGTCGAGGCGGTCACGGGAGCGTCGTCGATGACGCGGCGCGCGGGGCGGGTGGCCAAACCGTGCAGCAGGGGCGGTAGCGCGGCGGCGTTGTGCGACAGCGCGATCCGGTCCAGGGACGTGGCCACCACGACGGGCCGCTCGCCCACCATGGCGGCGTCCAGACGCTGGAGGGCCTCGGTGGTCGACAACGGCGCGAGGCCCAGCCTGCTCATGCGGTCCTTGTCCGTGTCGCCCAGGTGCGCGGTCATCGCCGAAGCCTGCTCCCACAGGCCCCAGGCCACCGACAAGCCGGGCAAACCATTTGCGTGGCGATGGGCGGCGAGCGCGTCCAAGAAGCTGTTGGCCGCGGCGTAATTGCCCTGACCGGGGGTGCCGACGATCCCCGCCATCGACGAAAACAGCACGAACGCGGACAGGTCCAGGCCCGCGGTCAGCTCGTGCAGGTTCCAGGCGCCATCGACCTTGGCGCGCAACACCGCATCCACCCGCTCGGGCGTCAACGACGCGATCAACCCGTCGTCCAGCGTCCCCGCCGCATGAAACACCCCGCGCAACGGATACTCGGCGGGCACCCGCGCCAACAGCGCCGCGGCCGCGTCCCGGTCGGCCACATCGCAGGACACCACGGACACACCGGCCCCGGCCGACCGTAACCCGGCCTCCAGCTCGGCGGTTCGTTCGTCGCCACCGCTCCTGCTGGCCAGTACGACGTGGGCCACCCCGTACTGGGCGACAAGGTGACGCGCCAGCGCCGAACCGGCCATCCCGGTTCCGCCGGTGATCAGCGCGGTGCCCCCGGAAAGCCCCGACGACAGCGTCAGCACGATCTTGCCGACGTGGCGGGCCTGGCTGACGAACCGATACGTCTCGGCGGCGCGGCGCACGTCGAAAGCCCTTGTCGGCAGCGGCTTCAGGACGCCCTCTTTGAACAGATCCGTCAGCTGGCCCAGCATGGCCGCGATGCGATCGGGGCTGACCTCGGTCAGGTCGAAGGCCTGATAGCGCACGCCCGGATGCTGCGCGGCGACCTCGTCGGGGTCGCGCAGGTCGGTCTTGCCCATCTCGACGAAGTGCCCTCCGTCGACCAGCAACCGCAACGAGGCGTCCACGAACTCCCCGGCCAGCGAGTCCAGCACGACGTCCACCCCGCGGCCCCCGCTTGCCGCGAGGAACTGTTGCTCGAACGCTGTTGTCCGCGAGTCGCCGATGTGGTCGTCGTCGAAACCCATCGCGCGCAACGTTTCCCACTTGCCCCGGCTGGCGGTGGCGAAGACCTCGGCCCCCCAATGCCGCGCCAGCTGGACCGCGGCCATGCCGACCCCGCCCGTGGCGGCGTGGATCAGCACCCGCTGTCCGGCCCGCAGCCCGGCCAGCACCGACAGGCCGTACAACGCCGTCAAGAACACCACCGGCACGCCCGCGGCCTCGAGCGTCGACCACTGCACCGGGACGGCGGTCACCAACCGCGCATCGACCACCGCTTCGGAGCCCACGACCCCGAGCAGCCCCATCACGCGGTCACCGACCGCCAGCCCGGACACACCGGGGCCGACTTCGGCGATCACGCCGACGCCCTCGGCGCCCAGCTGGCCGCCGCCGGGGTACATCCCCAGTGCCACCAGCACATCCCGGAAGTTCACCCCGACGGCGGCTACCGCCACGCGCACCTGGCCGGCGGCCAGTTCCACCGGCGGGCTCGGGCGCACGACCAGGTCCTCCAGCGTCCCACCCCCGCCGGCGTCCAACCGCCAATTCCCCTGCGGCAGCGCAAACGCCGCGTCGGGCGGCACCGGCGCCAGCCGGGCGGCATACGCGACCCCGGCCCGGATCGCCAATTGTGGTTCGCGGCAACCGATTACCGCGCTCGTGTCCAGCGATCCATCCGAATCGACCAGCACCACCCGGTCGGGATGCTCGGCCTGGGCGGAGCGGACCAGTCCCCACACCGCGGCGCCGGCCAGATCCGTGACGTCCTCGCCGGGGAGCGCGACGGCGCCGCGGGTCTGCACCACCAGCACCCCGCGCCCGTCGCCGGCCAGCCAGGACTGCAACACTCCCAATGCCTCGTGAACGGCCTCGTGCGTTGCGCGCACCACATCCGGGCCCGTGCCCGGCTCCCACACCACCACGCCATCGCCAACACCGCTGTCGCCCAACGGCGTTGGTGACCAGGCGACCTCGAGCAGCCCGCCGACGCCCGGCACCGCCGCTGACAGCTGGCCCGCCGACATCGGCCGTAGGTCGAGGCGTCCTACCGACAACACGGGAAGGCCCATCGCATCGGCCAACTCGATGGACACCGCCCCGGCGCCCGCCGGGGTGATCCGCACCCGCGCCCGCGATGCCCCCGCCGCGTGCAGGCTCACCCGCTGCCAGGAAAACGGCAGCACCGTCGAGGCGTCCGCATCGGTCAGGCCCAGCGCGTGCAGCGCGGCGTCCAGCAAGGCGGGATGAATCCCGAACCCGTCAACCGTGACACCGGCCTCTGGTGAAACCGCGACCTCGGCGAAGATCTCGTCGCCGCGCCGCCACATGGCCCGCAATCCTCGAAAGGCCGCACCGTATTCGTATCCCCGTGCCGCCAGGCGCCGATAGGCGTCGCTCACGTCGACCGGCTCCGCGCCCACGGGCGGCCAGGCTGACAAATCCGCGCCCGGCGCGGCCGAGCGACCCCCCAGCAGGCCCTCGGCGTTCAACGCCCACTCCGAATCCGGCTGCGCGCCAGAGGAATACACCGCCACCGGCCGCGAACCCGCCGCGTCTGCCCCGCCGACGACCACCTGAATCTGCGCCGAGCCGTCCGCGGGCAGCACCAACGGGGCCGACAGCGTCAGCTCCTCGATCACCGGACAGCCGACCTCGTCACCGGCCCGGGAGGCCAGTTCCACAAAACCGGTTCCCGGGAACAGCGTCACCCCGCTTACCTGGTGGTCGGCCAGCCAGGGCTGCGCGGCCGGGGATAGCCGACCCGTCAGCACCACGCCGCCCGAATCGGGTCGCTGCACCACCGCACCCAACAAGCCGTGCTCGGCCGCGGCCAACCCCAACCGACCCACGTCGCCCGAACCCATGAACTGGGCGGGCAACCAAAACCGCTGTCGCTGAAACGCATACGTCGGCAGCTCGACACGCCGCGCGTCGCCGCCGGCAAACGCCGCCCGCCAATCGACCTCGGCCCCGGCCACGTGCGCTTGCCCGACGGAGAGCCAGAACCGGTCGAGGCCGCCGTCGTCGCGGCCCAGCGACGGGACGACGATCGCGTCTTCTACGGAATTCACCGCGCCGAGCGTCTCTTCGATGCCCGCGATCAATACCGGGTGCGGGCTGCATTCGACGAACATCCGGTACCCGGCCTCGCGTGCGCCCCGTACCGCTCGCTCGAATTCCACCGTCTCACGGATGTTTCGGAACCAGTACTCGGCATCCAGGCCCGCCGTGTCCATGATCTCGCCGGTGACGGTCGAGTAGAACGCCGTCGAGGACGACCGGGGCTCGATGTCCGCCAGCGCCTGAATCAGGGGTTCGCGGATCGCGTCTACCTGCGTCGAGTGCGACGCGTAGTCGACGTCGATCCGGCGGGCCCGAACGTTATCGGCCTCGCAGTGCCGGATCAGCCCTTCCAGCGCCTCGACATCGCCCGACACGACGACCGCCGAAACCCCGTTCACCGCGGCGATATTCAGCCGATCACCCCAGTGCGCCGCCAACTCCCGTGCCTGCGGTAGGCCGCACGCCAGGGAGGCCATGCCCCCCTCACCCGACAACTGCAGTAGGAGCAGGCTGCGCAGCGCCACGACCCGCGCGCCGTCCTCCAGTGACAGCGCCCCCGCCACGCACGCCGCAGCGATCTCGCCCTGCGAGTGGCCGATCACCGCGTCGGGGACGACGCCCATCGACCGCCACGACTCGGCGAGCGACACCATGACCGCCCACAGCGCCGGCTGCACCACGTCCACCCGATCCAGCCCCGGCGCGTCCGGCGCCGCGCGGATGACGTCGAGCAACGACCACTGGACGTGCTCGCCGAGCGCCTTGTCGCACCGGCGCATGTGGTCGGCGAATACCGTTGACTCATCGAGTAATTGGGCCCCCATGCCGGCCCACTGTGAGCCCTGCCCGGGGAACACGAACGCCGTCTTGCCTGCCGCGCCGGCCCGGCCCACCACCGCGCCCGCGCCGGGCGAACCGGATGCCACCCCGGACAGGCCGGCCAGCAGCGCCTCGCGGTCGGGACCGACCACGACGGCACGATGCTCGAACGTCGAGCGGCTGCTGGCCAGCGACCACCCGACATCGGCGGCGCTCAAACCCTCGCGCTCCCCGACCCAGGCCGCCAGCCGGGCCGCCTGCTCGGCCAGCGCGCGCTCGGAGCGAGCCGACACCACCCACGGCACCGACGGCGGCTCATCGCGTTGGGCCACAACCGGTTCCGGCTCGGCGGGTGCCTCCTCGACGATCACGTGCGCGTTGGTCCCGCTGATCCCAAACGACGACACCCCCGCCCGGCGCGGACGATCCCCCGCCGGCCAGGGCCGCGGCTCGGTCAACAACGACACCGCCCCCGCCGACCAATCCACATGCGGCGACGGCACATCCACGTGCAACGTCTGCGGCATCACGCCGTGGCGCATCGCCTGGACCATCTTGATCACCCCGGCCGCGCCCGCGCCGGCCGAGGTGTGGCCCATGTTCGATTTGATCGAGCCCAACCACAGGGGCTTTCCGGGTTCTGCCCTATTCTGCCCATAGGTCGCCAAAATCGCTTGGGCCTCAATCGGATCCCCCAGCATCGTGCCGGTGCCGTGCCCCTCCACGACGTCGACGTCGGCCGCCTCGAGGCGCGCGCTGGCCAACGCCGCTCGGATCACCCGCTGCTGCGACGGCCCGTTCGGCGTCGCCAGCCCGTTCGAGGCGCCGTCTTGGTTGACCGCCGAACCCCGCAGCACCGCCAGCACCGAATGCCCCAACCGCCGGGCATCGCTCAGCCGCTCCAGCACCAGCATGCCGGCGCCCTCGGAGAACCCGGTCCCGTCGGCGGCGCCCGCGTAGGCCTTGCACCGACCATCAGCCGACAGCGCCCGCTGCCGGCTGAAGTCGACGAACATCGCCGGGGTCGCCATCACGGTCACGCCGCCGGCCAGCGCGAGATCGCACTCCCCCGACCGCAGCGACTGCGCCGCCAGATGCATCGCCACCAACGACGACGAGCACGCGGTATCCACCGACACCGCCGGGCCCTCCAGCCCCAGGGCGTACGCCACCCGGCCCGACGCCACGCTCAGCGTCGTGCCGCGCATCCCGTAGCGCTCCAGCTCTCCCGGCACCCGGCCCGCGCCGCCGTACGAACCATGGAAGACGCCGGCGAACACCCCGGTCGCCGAACCCCGCAAGCCCAGGGGGTCGATCCCGGCGCGCTCCAGCGCCTCCCACGAGATTTCCAGCAACAACCGCTGCTGCGGATCCATCGCCAGGGCCTCGCTGGGCGCGATCCCGAAGAAGGCGGCGTCGAAACCGGCGACGTCCGCGAGGAACCCGCCCTGCCTCGAATACGACTTGCCGACCGCGTCGGCGTCGGCGTCGAACAGGTCCGCCAGGTCCCAGCCCCGGTCGTCCGGGAAGTCCGACACCACGTCGCGACCCTCGGCGACCATCGCCCACAGACCCTCGGGCGAATCGACCCCGCCCGGATAGCGGCAACCCATCCCGACGATCGCCACCGGCTCGGTCGCCTGGGCCAGATATTCGCGGTTCTCGCGCTTGAGCTGCTCGTTTTGTTTCAGCGACGCGCGCAGGGCCCTCACGAGCTCTTCGTGAGTGCTGCTCATGAGCCCCGGCCTCCCGGGTTACTCAATCGGCGCCAAGCCGCGCGACGATCATCGCCATATTCTCTCAACGGCCGCTCGTGCCGTCTGCCGATCTCGTCAACTGCGGGCGCCAGGGGTCGCGCCACTCGTGGACTCAATGCCAGCGCAGGAGCACGAGCTCAGAACAGAATCCGGGACCCATCGCGATCATCAGCCCGGGGCTGTCGCTGGGCGGCGGCTTGGCCAGGGTGTCGCGCAGCACGTGCAGCACCGACGCGGACGAGAGGTTGCCGATCTCGCCGAGCGAACGCCAGGTCAGCTCCAGGGCCTCCGGCGGCAGGTCGAGGGTCTTGACGATCGCCTCGATGACCTTGGGACCGCCGGGATGACTGACCCACGCGCCCACGTCCGTCGTCGTCAGGCCATGAGCTCCGAGGAAGCCGGTGACGTCGTCGTACAGGTACTGCTCGACAACGCCGGCCACATCCTTCGACAAGACCAGCTCGAAGCCGGTGGCGCCGACGTCGTAACCCATCGTGCGTAGCGAGTCGGGGTAGAGGTGACTGCGGGAGTCAACGATGTCGGGACCGACGGCACCGATATGCTCGGCGCGGCGCTCCCCGACAGCCACCACCGAGCCCGCCCCGTCAGCGAACAGCGCGCTGCCGACCAGGCCGGCCACCGTCGGCTTGTAGCCCGGGTACGTCATCGAGCAAAGCTCCACCGAGACGAGGGCCGCGACGCCGTCCGGCGCGCCCCGCAGGTAGTCGTTCATGCGGGCGACCCCCGCGGCGCCGGCAACGCAACCCAACCCGAACAGCGGAACCCGGCGCACATCGGGACGCAGGCCGAGCCGCCCGGCGATGCGAGCGTCCAGCGACGGCACCGCGATCCCGGTGACCGTCGTGGTGATCAGCACGTCGAGGTCCTGCGGCTGCAGCCCCGCCTCCTCGAGAGCGCCCGACAGCGCCTCGCAGCCCAGATCCACCGCGTGCTCGATGAAGACCCGGTTGGCCACGCTGAAGTCGGTCAGCGTCGGGTATTTCTCCAGCGGCAAAACCAGGTGGCGGCCGTTGACCTTGGAGCTGGCGTGCAGCTGGCGAACGAGGTCCTCGTATTCGGCAAACTCGGGGATGCTGATAAAGAACTCGGTCAGCTCTCGCTGCGAATAGCGGTGAGGCGGCAGGGCGCCGAAGACTCCTGCGATGACGCTCATTGGTCCCACCCTTTTGGAGACGTGTAACTAGGCCGATAGGTTCAGCCAGATCGCTTTTCGAGCTGAAAGCTTAGCCGGGTTTCATAAGTAAGGCAGAAATGGGCCGCGGACCTGCGGCGTTAGCTGGAGCCATTGGCGACAAGCCGACATGAAGTGGGCGACGGCGCCACGGGGGCGGCGCGGAGGCGCAACGCCGGTCGAGCGACTCGGGAAAGTCCCAACGCATTCCCCGTCGCATTAATTTGCCGCCGCGTCAATATACCGACGGCCTGGCGCCGCCACCCTGATTAGCCCCGGAAACAACAACCGAAACCCACCAAACCACACGGGGAATACGACGCAACGCTGCCATTCGACGCGAAAGAGCTTTATCGGCATCGCAAGCCGACCGGCTGTATTGCCGGGCAAACAAGCCGATGGCATTTGTATTCAATGGTCCGAATTCCTCGGCAGCGGCTGAGGAATTGGTCCGCGTCCGTTCGACGATTCCCGGCTATCGCTCCGCGCTTAGGCGGTCCTTGAGTTCGGCGCACCGTGCCAGCACGGCATCGAGCTGCTCGGCGACCCGGTTGGGTGCGGTGCCACCCCTGGAATCCCGCGAGGCCACCGACCCCTCGATGGTCAGCACGTCGCGGACCTCCGGGGTCAGCTCGGGGCTGATGGCGGCCAGTTCGTCGTCGGTCAGCTCGTCGAGCCCGACCCCGCGTCCCTCCGCGGTGCGCACGGCCGCCCCGGCCGCCTCGTGCGCGGACCGGAAAGGAACGCCCTGGCGAACGAGCCATTCCGCGATATCGGTGGCCAGCGTGTAGCCGGCCGGTGCCAGGGCGGCCATCCGCTCGACGTCGAACGTCAGGCTGGCCACCAGTCCGGCCATCGCCGGCAGCAGCAGCTCCAGCTGCGCCACCGCATCGAACACCGGCTCCTTGTCTTCCTGCAGGTCCCGGTTGTAGGCCAGCGGCTGCGCCTTCAACGTCGCCAGCAAGCCGGCCAGGTTGCCGATCAGCCGCCCGGCCTTGCCGCGGGCCAGCTCGGCGATGTCCGGGTTCTTCTTTTGCGGCATGATCGAGCTGCCGGTGGACCACGAATCGTGCAGGGTGACGTAGCCGAATTCCGTCGAGCTCCAGATGATGATGTCCTCCGCCAGCCGGGACAGGTCGACGCCGATCATGGCGAAGACGAACGCGGCCTCAGCGGCGAAATCCCTCGCCGCGGTCGCGTCGACGGAGTTGTCGGCGGCGGCGGCGAAGCCCAGCTCCGCGGCGATCGCGTCCGGGTCCAGGCCCAGCGACGACCCGGCGAGCGCGCCCGAGCCATACGGGGAGATCGCCGCGCGACGGTCGAAGTCGACGATCCGGTCCACGTCGCGCAGCAACGGCTGGGCGTGCGCGAGCAGATGGTGGGCCAGCAGGATCGGCTGGGCGGACTGCAGGTGGGTCTTGCCGGGCATGATCGCGTCCGGGTGCGCGGCGGCCTGGGCGGCCAGTGCGGCAACGACCTCGAGCGCCCCATCGGCGACCCGTTGGGCCGCGTCCCGCAGCCACATCCGAAAGAGCGTGGCCACCTGGTCATTTCGCGATCGCCCGGCGCGCAACCGGCCGCCGAGGTCGGGCCCGACCCGGTCGATCAGCCCGCGCTCGAGCGCGGCGTGGACGTCCTCGTCGGTCACCAACGGCGTGAAGCTGCCGTCGGCCACGTCCTCGGCGAGGCTGTCCAGGCCGGCCAGCAACCCATCGCGCTGCTCCTCATCGAGGAGCCCCGCCCGGAACAGGATCACCGTGTGCGCCCGAGAGGCCACGATGTCGTAAGGCGCCAGCACCCAGTCGAAGTGCGTGGACTTGCTCAGCGCGGCCAGCGCGTCCGACGGCCCGTCGGCGAACCGCCCGCCCCACAGCGACCCCTCGCGAGTGCTCACCTCGTCTCCGCGAGCAGACGCAAAAGCCCCATTGCGCCCGGCGTGTCGGGGGCTTTTGCGTCTGGTGGCCGGGCAGGGCCCGGCGAACACTGTTGGAGGAAGCTCACTGCATGTCCCGGCGGGACGCGATCTTCGACGACAACCCGTGCACGTAGACGAAGCCCTTCGCCGCCGACTGGTCGAAGCTGTCGCCCTCGTCGTAGGTGGCAAGGTTGAAGTCGTACAGCGATTCGGAACTGCGCCGGCCGTTGACCGCAATGTGGCCGCCGTGCAACACCATTCGCACCTCGCCGGTCACGTGCTCCTGGGTCTTGGCGACGAAGCTCTCCAGCGCGTCCTTCAGCGGCGAGTACCAGAGCCCGTCGTACACCAGCTCGGCCCAGCGCTGGTCGGTGTGGCGCTTGAACCGGCCCAGTTCGCGCTCCAGCGTGACGTGTTCGAGTTCGGTGTGCGCGGTGATCAGCACCATCGCGCCTGGCGCCTCGTAGATTTCGCGGCTCTTGATCCCCACCAGCCGGTCCTCGACGACGTCGAGGCGCCCGACGCCCTGGCCACCGGCGCGCCGATTGAGTTCCTCGATGGCCTGCAGCATCGACACCCGTTTGCCGTCGATGGACACCGGCACCCCGCGCTCGAACCCGACGATCACCTCGTCGGGCGTGCTCCAGTTCAGCGTCGGGTCCTCGGTGTAGGAGTAGACATCCTTGGTAGGCGCGTTCCAAAGGTGTTCCAGGAAGCCGGTTTCCACCGCGCGGCCCCACACGTTCTGGTCGATCGAGAACGGCGAGCGCTTGGTGACGTTGATCGGGATGGCGTTCTCCTCGGCGAACGCGATCGCCTTCTCCCGCGTCCAGGCGTAGTCGCGGACCGGCGCGAGCACCTCCAAATCCGGTGCCAGCGAACCGAATCCCACTTCGAAGCGGACCTGGTCGTTGCCCTTGCCGGTGCAGCCGTGCGCGACGATGGTGCCGCCGTGCTCACGGGCCGCCGCGACCAGGTGCTTGACGATCAGCGGCCGGCTGATCGCCGACACCAGCGGGTAACGGTCCATGTACAGCGCGTTGTTGAGCACCGTCGGGAGGCAGTAGCCCTCGGCGAACTCGTCGCGGGCGTCCACGACGACGGCCTCGACCGCGCCGCAGTCCAGGGCCCGCTGGCGGACCACTTCCATGTCCTCGCCGCCCTGGCCGAGGTTGATCGCGACCGCGACCACCTCGCGGCCGGTCTCCTTGCCGATCCAGCTGATCGCCACCGAAGTGTCCAGCCCGCCGGAATACGCCAGGATGACGCGTTCTGACATTGACTTATCTCCTTACTTGAGCTTCTCCAGCATCGCGGCGAGTTCCGCGCCCGTCATCGGTTCGCGCGCAACCACCAGGATGGTGTCATCACCGGCCACGGTGCCGACTACGTACGGTAGGGCCGCGCGGTCGATCGCACTGGCCAGATAGTGCGCCGCGCCCGGTGGGGTGCGCAGCACCGCGAGGTTACCGCTCGCGTCGGTCGACACCAGCAGCTCGCCGAGCAGGCGCGACATCCGGTCGGTGCCGCCGGCCACCCCGCGCACCGGGCTGCCGTCCTCGGGAACGATGTAGACGCCGACGCCGCCGTCGGCGCCGCGCAGCTTGACCGCACCCAGCTCCTCCAGATCGCGCGACAGCGTGGCCTGGGTGACCTCAATGCCCTCGCCGGCCAGCCGGGCCGCCAGTTCGCTTTGGCTGCTGATCGGCTCCGACGACAGGATCGCCACGATGCGGGCCTGCCTGCCGGCGCGGGTGGTCTCGGGACTGGTCTTCGAGCGGGTCATCGTGATTGCTCCAGCAGCCACACCAGCAGCGCCTTCTGGGCGTGCAGACGGTTTTCCGCCTCGTCCCACACCGCGCTGGCCGGCCCGTCCATCACCTCGTCGGTGATCTCCTCGCCACGGTGGGCCGGAAGGCAGTGCAGCACAACGGCTTCCGGGTCGGCCAACCCGACGAGCCGCGCGTTGAGCTGAAACGGCCTAAAGGGGCCCACCCGGTCCAGCCCGTCGTTCTCCTGGCCCATCGACGTCCAGGTGTCGGTGACGACGACGTCGGCACCCTTGGCGGCCGCGTCGGGGTCGGCGGTGACCGTGACCGACGCGCCGGTGGCCTCGGCGCGTCGCCCGCCCGCGGCCACCAGGGCCGGGTCGGGCGCGAAGCCATCGGGGGCGGCGACGGTGACGTGGATGCCGGCGGTTACCCCGCCGAGGATCAGCGAGTGCGCCATGTTGTTGGCGCCGTCGCCGAAGTACGTCAGCCGCAAGCCCTTTAGCGATCCCTTGCGTTCGGCGATGGTCTGCAGGTCGGCCAGCACCTGACACGGATGGAAGTCATCGGAGAGCGCATTCACCACGGGCACCGACGCGGACGCCGCCATCGCCTCGAGCCGGTCCTGCCCGAACGTCCGCCAGACGATGGCGTCGACATAGCGGGACAAGACCTTCGCGGTGTCACCAAGCGTCTCGTCGCGGCCAAGCTGCGTGCTGCGGCCATCGACGACGACGGCGTGCCCCCCGAGCTGGGCGATGCCCACCTCGAACGAGAACCGGGTGCGGGTGGAGTTCTTGTCGAAGATGACCGCGACCCCGCGCGGCCCGTCGAGCGGGCGGCGCGCGAACGGGTCCTTCTTCAGTTCGGCCGCCAGGTCGAGCACCTCGGCCTGTTCGGCGGGTGACAGGTCGTCGTCGCGCAAGAAGTGCCGAATCACGTTGCCGCCCCGGCGCTATCGAGGATGCCCGGCAAAGCGGCAATGAAGCCGTCGATCTGGCCCTCGGTGATGATCAGCGGCGGCGCCAGCCGAATGACGTCGGGGGCCGCCGCGTTGACCAGGAATCCGGCGTCCCGCGCCGCGGCCTCGGTTGCCTTGGCCGCCGTCGCCGAAAGCACGATGCCCCAGAGCAATCCGCGGCCGCGCACGTGGTCGATCAGCGGGTGCCCGAGCCGTTCGATGCCGTCACGCACGGACTTGCCCAGCACGTCGGCGTGCCGGACCAGATCCTCCGTGGCGATCACCCGCAGCACCGCCAGCGCGGCCGCGGTGCAGATCGGGTTGCCGCCGAAGGTGCTGCCGTGCAGGCCGGGGGTGAGCAGCTCGGCGGCCGGCCCGACGGCCAGGCACGCCCCGATGGGCAGCCCGCCGCCGAGCCCTTTGGCCATCGTCACCACGTCGGGGGTGATGCCGTCGTGCTGGTGGGCGAAAAACGCTCCGGTGCGGCCCATCCCGGTCTGCACCTCGTCGAGGACCAGCAGGGCGCCGTGGCGCGCGGTGATGTCGCGCGCGGCGGCCAGGTAGCCCTCGGGCGGGACGACGACGCCGCTCTCCCCCATGATCGGCTCGAGGAACACCGCGGCGGTGTCGTCGCCGACCGCGGCGGCCAGGGCGTCGGTGTCGCCGTACGGCACGTGGGTGACGTAACCGGGCAGCGGTTCGAACGGCGCCTGCTTGCTCGGCTGGCCCGTCAGCGCCAAGGATCCCATCGTGCGGCCGTGGAAGGCCTCTTGCGCGGCAACCAGTTTGGTGCGACCCGTGAGCCGCGACATCTTGAACGCCACCTCGTTGGCTTCGGTGCCGGAGTTGCAGAAGAACACTCGCGCCGGCGTGTCGGCGCCGAGCAGGGCGACCAGTTCCTCGGCCAGCGCGATGCCCGGTTCGGTGGCATAGAGGTTGGAGGTGTGCCCCAGCGTGGCCATCTGGTGCGTGACGGCCTCGATGACGGCCGGGTGGCGATGGCCGAGGACGTTGACCGCGATGCCGCCGAGCAGGTCCACGTAGGTCTTGCCGTCCACGTCGGTGACGAGGGCGCCGTCTCCGCTGGCGAGCGCGACCGGTGGGGTGCCGTAGTTGTGCATCATCACGGCGTCCCACCGCTGCCTCAAAGACTCAGTGGCCGTCATGCGTTCCACCTGCGCCGCTCTCCCCCGCAAGCGGGAGGTGCCCCCACCTCATCGCTGCGCTCTGCATCGTCGCCGGCGCGCACCACCTTGGTTCCGGTGCCCGCATCGGTGAAAAGCTCGACCAGCACGCAGTGTTCGACCCGACCGTCGATGACGTGCGCGCTGGGTACACCCCCGGTGACGGCCCTCAGGCACGCCTCAACCTTCGGGATCATGCCGGTCTCTAGCGTGGGCAGCAGTCGCGCGAGTGCGACGGTGTCGATCTCGCTGACCAACGACGCGCGGTCCGGCCAGCTGGTGTATAGGCCTTCGACATCGGTGAGCATCAACAGTTTTTCGGCTCCCAGGGCTTCGGCCAGCGCCGCCGCGGCGGTGTCGGCGTTGATGTTGTGGACGACGCCCTCGGCATCGGGCGCCAGCGTAGAGACCACCGGAATACGGCGTGCCGCAATCAGATCCAGCACCGCGGCGGTGTTGACCAGCTCGACGTCGCCCACCAGCCCGATGTCGGTGGCCACGCCGTCGACCGTGACGCTGCGCCGCACCGCGGTGAACAGTTGCGCATCCTCGCCCGTGATCCCGACCGCATAAGGCCCGTGCGCGTTGATCAGGTTCACCAGCTCGCGGCCCACCTGCCCGAACAACACCATCCGCGCCACGTCGAGCACTTCGGGGGTGGTGACCCGGAAGCCGCCCTTGAAGTCGCCTTCGATGCCGAGCCGGCGCAGCATGGCGGTGATTTGGGGTCCGCCGCCGTGCACGACGACGGGGTGGATGCCGCAGTTGCGCAGGAACGCCATGTCGGCCGCGAAGGCGTGGCGCAGCGTGTCGTCGGTCATGGCGTTGCCGCCGTACTTGATGACGACGATCTTGCCGTGCAACTGCTTGAGCCAGGGCAGGGCTTCGGCGAGCACCTGCGCTTTGATCTGAGTGGGCAATTCTTCGACGCGGAGACTCATGAGCTGTAGGCCGAGTTCTCTTCGACGTACCCGTGCGAGAGGTCCGTGGTCCGGACGGCGGCCCGCCCGTTCCCGACGCGGAGGTCGACGGTGATGTCGATGTCGGCGCCGGAAAGATCGACCTCGCGCGCGCCGGGCGCGCCGACTCCGTCGACGCACACCGCAAAACCGTTGAAGGACACCCGGATCCGGTCCGGTTCGAGGGTGACCGGCGCCATGCCGACGGCCGCGAGCACCCGGCCCCAGTTCGGGTCGGACCCGAATACCGCCGTCTTGACCAGGCTGTCGCGGGCGATCGCCCGCGCGGCCGTCAGCGCGTCGTCCTCGGAGGCGGCACCGGTCACGGTGACGGTGACGCGCTTGGTGACACCCTCGGCGTCGGCCTGCAGCTGCGCGCACAGGTCGTCGCAGACCCGCAGCACCGCCTCGTCGAGGTCGGCCTGGGACGGGGTGATCTCGCTGGCTCCCGAGGCCAGCAGCAACACGGTGTCGTTGGTCGAGCAGCAGCCGTCGATGTCGAGACGGTCGAAGGTGCGGGCGGTCGCATGACGCAGCGCGCGGTCGAGCGCGTCCGCGTCGACGGCCGCATCGGTGGTGAGCACGCACAGCATGGTGGCCAGCGACGGGGCCAGCATGCCCGCGCCCTTGGCCATCCCGCCGATCGTCCAATTGTTGGGATGGTGCAGCGCAACCTGTTTGGGCACGGTGTCGGTGGTCATGATTGCCTGGGCGGCGTCCTCGCCGCCGGTCAGCCCGCCGGCCATCTCGCGCACGATCTCGCGCACCCCCGCGAGCACCTTGTCCATCGGCAGCCGGTCGCCGATCAGCCCGGTGGAACAGACACCCACCTCGATGGCGCCGGTCTCGGTGCCCCAGTCCGACAGGGCCGCCGCGACCGCTTCCGCGGTGGCGTGGGTGTCTTGGAAGCCGCCGGGACCGGTGCAGGCGTTCGCGCCACCGGAGTTGAGGATTACCGCCCGCAGCTGTCCGGTGGTCAGCACCTGCTGGGTCCACAACACCGGTGCGGCCTTTACCTTGTTCCGGGTGAAGACTCCGGCGGCCGCATAGTCGGGCCCCTCGTTGAAGACCAGCGCGAGGTCGCGAGCCCCGGATGCCTTGATCCCGGCGGCGATGCCGGCCGCCCGGAACCCTGCCGGGGCGGTGACACCCTGTTCCCGCAGCAACCGCGCGGTAGCGGCAAGTTCCGTCACGGCGCCACCCCCACCACCGAAAGGCCTTCGGTCTCAGGCCAATCCAGCGCCAGGTTCATCGACTGCACCGCGGCGCCGCCCGTGCCCTTGACCAGGTTGTCGATCGCTGCGATCGCCACGAACGTCTGCGCGGCCTCGTCCACCGCGACGGCGATGTGGGTCGCGTTGCTGCCGAGCACCGCCCCGGTGCGGGGCAGCTGCCCGTCGGGCATCAGGTAGACGAATGGCTCGGCGTCGTAAGCCTTTTCATAGGCGGCCCGCAGCTGCGACAGCGGCGCTCGGGTGCGCGCGGTGCAGGTGGCCAGGATGCCGCGGGAGGTCGGGATCAGCACCGGGGTGAACGACACGGTGACGTCGCGGTCGGTGAGGGCCCGTAGCCCCTGGGCGATTTCGGGGGTGTGCCGGTGCGCCCCGGCGATGTTGTATGCACGCGCCGAACCGATGACCTCCGATCCGAGCAGGTCGGTCTTGGCGGCGCGGCCGGCCCCCGAGGTGCCGCTGACGGCGACGACCGTGACCGCCGGCTCGATGAGGTCCTCGGCCATCGCGGGCGCCAACGCGAGCAGCGCCGCCGTCGGGTAGCAGCCGGGAACCGCGATGCGGCGGGCGCCGCGCAGCCGCTCGCGTCCGCCGGCCAGCTCCGGCAGCCCGTACGGCCAGCTGCCGGCGTGGCTTGTTCCGTAGAACCGTTCCCAGGCGGCGGGATCGGTGAGGCGGAAGTCGGCGCCGCAGTCGATGATCAGGGTTTCCGGGCCGAGCCGTTCGGCCAAGGCGGCCGAATGGCCGTGTGGGAGGGCCAGGAACACCACGTCGTGGTCTTTCAGGACGCCTTCGTCGGTCGGCTCGACCACGCGCTGGGCCAACGGCGTCAGGTGCGGATGGTGCTCACCCAGTGTGCTGCCGGCGCTAGCCGCCGCGGTCAGAGCGCCGATCGTGAGGCGGCCGTCGGCGTAGCCCGGGTGCCCGAGCAGGAGCCGTAGGATTTCCCCGCCTGCGTAGCCGGTGGCACCGGCAACCGCCACCCTCAATACGTCGGCCATCTCGACGATTCTGCATGGTTATGCAGTAGTTTGCAAATCCATTCCACAGGTCGAGCGGGAGGCGGTGTGCGCCCAGGAGGTCGCGTCGGGCAAGGCGTCGCTTCGCTTCGGAAGAGCGAGGCCTACACGACTCTCCTGGGCGCCACCGGGCTATGCGGCGATCCCGATGCCCAAGCTGGCGTCGATGGCCGCCTGCAGCGAGAGCTCGAGATCGGTCAGGGCGGTGTTGAGGGACACGACGAGCGAGCCGCCGGTCTGCTCCAACGTGGAGGCCGCGCCGGAGAGGCCGGCCGCCAGGTCGGCGCCGAGCCCGAGCACGCCGGGAGCACCCACACCCAGGGTCGCCGCGAAACCACCGAAGAGCGCGCCACCTATCTGGGCCGCGGTGTTCTCCCAGATATTCGCCAACGCGTTGCCCGTGCCGGCCAACCCGGACAAGCCCGTCGCCAGGCTGCCGCCCAGTGTTTCACCCGCGTGCACCAGGCCAGCGAGGCCGCCGGTGAGGCCGCCTGTCAGGGATCCGGTGGCCTGTAGCAGGCCGTTCAGCGCGGCACCGAGGTTAGCCGACAGAGCCGCATTGATAGACAGCCCCAAGTTGGGAATGGACAGCGTCGACAACGCGGCAGCGAAGTTGGCGGCCAAGCTCTCGCCGGTCTGGATCGCCGCGTTCAGGCCCGCTCCGATGTTGCCGGCGAAGTTCGCCGCCAGCGTTTCACCGGTCTGGATAAACGCGTTGAGGTTGGCGCCCAGGTTCAGGCTTCCCGACAACATCGCGTTCAGCGACGCACCCAGCCCATTCAGCGACGCGCTGATCGAACCACTGATCCCGTTCAGCGCCGCGCTCAATCCCACACTCAGCGCACCCAGGTTAGGCAGCGTAAGCGGAGGCAAGGCCGGGAAGGTGAAAGGCGGCAGCGTCAACGCCCCGGACAACACCGCGTTCAACGCCGCGTTGATGTCCGCCCCAATGTTGGGCAGCGTGATCGGCGGCAACCCCGGCAACGGCGGCAACGTGAAGGACGGCAGGCCCGGCAACGTCAACGTGATCGGCGGCAACCCCGGCAGCGTCAAATTCAGCGCCGCGTTCAGCGCCGCGCTGATGTCGGCCCCCAGGTTGGGCAGCGTGATCGGCGGCAGCCCCGGCAACGGCGGCAACGTGATACTCGGCAACCCCGGCAGCGACAAGTTGATCGGCGGCAACGTCAACGCCCCGGACAACACCGCATTCAACGCCGCGTTGATGTCCGCCCCAATGTTGGGCAGCGTGATCGGCGGCAACCCCGGCAACGGCGGCAACGTGAAGGACGGCAGGCCCGGCAACGTCAACGTGATCGGCGGCAACCCCGGCAGCGTCAAATTCAGCGCCGCGTTCAGCGCCGCGCTGATGTCGGCCCCCAGGTTGGGCAGCGTGATCGGCGGCAGCCCCGGCAACGGCGGCAACGTGATACTCGGCAACCCCGGCAGCGACAAGTTGATCGGCGGCAACGTCAACGCCCCGGACAACACCGCATTCAACGCCGCGTTGATGTCCGCCCCAATGTTGGGCAGCGTGATCGGCGGCAACCCCGGCAACGGCGGCAACGTGAAGGACGGCAGGCCCGGCAGCGACAAGTTGATCGGCGGCAACGTCAACGCCCCCGACAGCGCAGCGTTCAGCGACGCACTCAGGTTGGCGCCCAAGCCATTCAGCGCAGCACCGAGTTGCACACCGAACGCACCCAGGTTCGGAATCGTCAGCGCGGGCAGACCAGACAGCGACGCAAGGAAGTTCGCCGCCAGCGTCTCACCGGTCTGCAGCGCCCCGTTGAGACCCGCCCCGAGGTTGCCGGCCAAGTTACCCAGTCCGTTGATTCCCGCGGCGAGGTTGGCTGCCAAGCCATTCAGGCTGCCGCCCAGGCTGGCTGACAAGGCCGCGTTGAGGTCAAGACCGAAGTTGGCGTTCAGCAGCGCCTGAAGGGCGGCGTTGGCCTGAGCAATGAGCGGACCCCCCATGGCCGACAAAGTCGCGCCGGCATTTTCAAGGGCGACCCCGGCCTGGACGATGGCGTTGCCGGTTTGGACCAGTCCGTTGCCGAGACCCGACAGGAACAGGCCACCCGTCTGGAAAGCGATTCCGCTGAGCCCGGCGCCGAGGAACGTTTCGACCGTGCCGCCGAGCGCGGCTCCCAGGCTGCTGGTCAAGCCGGCCGACAGTGACCCGCTGATCGCGGCACCCAAACCGGATATCGCGCCACCGATCTCGGCGGCCAGGTTCCCGCCGCCCGAGAGCACCGCGGCGCTGTTGGCGACTTCGGCCGCCGCATAGGCGGCCGCCCCACCGCCCAACGTGTTGACGAACGCGTTGTGGAACGCCGCCGCCTGGGCGCTGAGCGCTTGGTACTCCTGTCCGAAGTTGCCGAAAAGCGCGGCGATGGCGGCCGATACCTCGTCGCCCGCCGCGGGCGCCAAGCTGGTGGTCGGAGCGATTATCGCCTGGGTGACCTCATCCAGGGACGAGCGAATACCCGCAAGATCTTGGGCTGCCACCTCGACGAGATCGGGAACTGCAACGACGAAAGACATGTTCATCTCCCCACGCGAATGAACGACATATACGTTTGTAAGCCCGAATTATCGAGGCAAGGCGAGCGTAATGGTGTGCCACACAGGCACATTCGAAAATGGTTGTTTTCAACGGGGTCTGGCGCGTCTATTTACGGTTCTGCGCGACCCGATGCCCACGACGCATGCCTAGGACGAGACTTAGCACACCGTAAGCGGGGCGTTCGAGATACTTAAGGTACAAACCCCTTGCTATTGAACAATTTTCAGTCCGTTGGGCCTCCCCCGTCGTTGCATTTGGGCTACAGGCGACCAAATTTGGCATGTGCCGAATAACGAGGTTGCCCCACGGCGCGTGTTTTAAACATCGCAACGCGATTTTATCCATTATTGGTATTCGCGTACCGAAAACAAGGGAATGACAAGCTGTTTCCGCAGCCGCCCGTCACCACGACTGGCCGAAACGCAGGCACGCCGAATTATCCGGTCGAGTTGTAGGACCCGCGCAACCGCCAGCCTCGGTACCGGCAGTCACGGTAGACCAAATTGGTATCCGCGTACCGAAAAGACAGGGGTGACAAGGACTTTCCGTCGACGCCCGTCCCGGACCTACCGAACTAGAAGGTTGGCAGAGTTATCGAGAGCAGCGGCGGGGGCGACACGGGCGCGCCGATCGCCTGGGCCAGCTGTTGGGGCGCGTAGTTCACCAGGAAGGGCAGGAGACCGCTGAAGGGCGTGCTTCCGACACCGAGGTTGACGTTGATTGCAGGCAGAACGGTGTTGCCCAGCAGCGTCACCGTCGCGGTCACCGGGTAGTAACCGGGCGCGTGGAGTATGCCGTCGAGTGGGATGTTGGCGACCACGGTGACGTTGGCTATGTTGCCGATCGCGGGCCCGGTAATGCTCGATAGGTTCAGCGCGCATGGGAATGTCGCCTGGCCGTTGAGGAAACCGTTGGCGATGACGGCGGGTGCATCGACGAGGGCGGCGAAAGCCCCAGCGGCGTCGCCGGCCTGGACGGCCGCCGCGAACGTCGCGGCGCTGTAACCAGCCGCCTCCATGGTCGCGGCGGGCGGGCCCATCAGGCTGGCCGCGAACACCAGCGGCAGCCCGACGGCGTTGTTCAGGGTCACGTCGGTAGGCACGGTGAGCGACTGCACCACCAGCGATGACGTGACACCGGTATTCGTCAGCGTCCCAACGACATTGGCGATGTTTTGTGCGATATGACCAGGTATGGCAGTCACCGGTTGGAAATCGCCGGTTTGGAATGCTGTCGCGATGGTCTGGCCATAGCCCATCTGGTTGACGGCGACCTGCCGCAGGAACGGGAACGGGTCGGCAAACCAACCACCCACGAGGCTTTGCAGGTTGGTCACAGTGTTGTAGACGAGCGCTTCGTACGGGCCCGCGATGCCGGTGAAGTAGGGACCCGCGCCGGCTTGAACGTTCAGCAGCCCGGGAAGTAGCGAATTCACAACGGGGGTCAACGAATTCGTAAGACTGCCGAGCGATGTGGGCAGCCCGGGAACGGCACTCGTCAAGAGGGTGCCCAGATTACTTCCGAGTGAGCCGAGGTTTCCGAGGGAACCCACGACGCCTCCGAGTGAACCCAGGCCGCCCAGCAGACCACCGGTGCCCGTCAGGCCTCCCAGAAGTCCGCCGCCCGACGTGCCGCCGCCTAGGATCCCACCGAGCAAGCCCGCGGCGCTGACGCTTTGGGCGGCGCCGGCCCCGCCGGACGCGTTGACCACGTTCGCCACGGCCTGTTCGGCGTTGGCGATCTCGGCGCCCGCATAGGCGCCCGCGCTCGTGTTCATCAATTTGACGAACTCGGCGTGAAACGCTCGGGCCTGGGCGCTGAGCCCCTGAAATTCCTGCCCGAACTTGGCGAACATCGCGGAGATGGCCGCTGACACCTCGTCCGCCGCTGCGGGCACCACTCTGGTCGTGGGACCCGCGGCCAACACGGTGGCGTCGCCGAGCGAGGCTCCTAAACCCGCCAGGTCCTCGGCCGCCTCCCGAACCATTTCCGGCGCTGCGATTACAAATGACATGCCCGACCACCTCTATTCACGGCGAGGTGTCTACCCGGGAAAAGCCGAAGTAAACGCGAGATTAATATTCCCTGCGATTAATGCAGTAGAAATTTCATGGTTGATTGTCGTTAACCACTCTGATAATCTTCCCGGCCCTACTGCGGCGGCGCCGCGTCAACTCCCCACTGGCGACGAAAAGCGATTGCCGACAACGCATTTCACTCGGACCGAAGATTGGGTCAGCCCACCGCGCCAGGCGATTCCACCGTCAAGTTTTTCAGCGTGGTGATTCGCAAGCATCGAACCGCGGCGGTTTCGCCCACCGGCTGCGGTTACTTGCCTGCAATTGCCGGAGCGAGCTGTTCGGGCAGGGTGTTCACCAGGAACTTGAACAGCACAGCTGACCGGAGCCTGACGCGAAGCGCCAGGAGGCGCCTCAATTAGCCGCCGAACGACGACGCAAGCAGCTGGGGTGCAAAGTTGAGCAGCGCTGGAATGAGCCCGCCGACGGGCGGGCCGCTGACGGTAACGGAAGTCCCGAGCAATGACGCCGTCGTCGTAAACGGTTGCACGGGAACGAGGAGGCCGGAGAAGGGAACGTCCGCCGTCAGGCCCGGCGCCAGCAGCAAAGGCAAGGTCCGTTCGCCGTTGAGGAAAGCGTTCGCGATGTTGGCGGGAGCGTCGACGAACGCGGTGAACGCCGCCAGCGGGTTGCCCGTGCCTACGGCCTCGAGAAATGCTGCGCCGCTTAGTGATGCCGCGAGGCCCGCGTTGACCGGCGCGCCCAGCGCGTCGAAGGCCAGCACCTCTGGCAGCCCGAGGCCGACGGCGAACGATGGCGGATTAATTGACGTCACGGACAGCGAGGCGGGAACGATCAGGTCGCGGAAGATGTTGGCGGAGCCCAGCGCGAACTGTCCAGTCGTGCTCAGGATCGGCAGCGGGTTGCCGGTCTGCAACGCCCCGAGGATCAGCTGCGGGTTGGTGTACGTGCTCATCGCCTTGAAGACGGCGGGCGCAGTGACCGTGGCCCACGTGTTGCCGATGCCCTGCAGGTTGGAAACCGTGTTCGCGGCAAGGCTTTCGTATGGTCCCGCGATTCCGAGCGGGTCGCTGGTCGCTGCGGCCGCGCCTCCCTCGATCAGCTTCGCGTTGGCCGCCTCGGAGCTGAGATATGCCCCCGCCCCGGCGTTCATCAGGTTGACGAACTGGGCGTGAAACGCCTGAGCTTGCGCATTGATGGCTTGGTACTCCTGGCCCAAGCTGTCGAACAGCGCCGCGACCGCACCGGACACCTCATCCTGGGCCGCAGCCACCACCCCGGTCGTCGGGCCGGCGGCGGCGGCGCTCGCCTCGCCGAGCGCTGAGCGAATTCCCGCCAGGTTCTGGGCGGCCGCCTGGACCAATTCCGGCTGCGCAATGACAAACGACATAGCCGTCTCCCATCGGCTCATCAGGATGACCACCGGATGGTGACCAAGATGAACATGAGGTTAAAGGGACCAGTGTGCGAGCGGAGGAAATTGCGCAATTTCGTGGCACCTGTGGCGTTACGATTTCGCCACGAGAGCGCCCCACTCGAGCCGAACGGCGCCTATCCAGCGGGGGTGATCGCCACGGCGAGTTGCTGGGGCGCGTAGATCAGTAGGCGGTCCCCCATCGCTTCATGCGACGGTCGCCCGACGGCCGTCGAGATGAAGGGAGCTTAGTCACACCCCGTTCACCACGCCGAGAAACGGCCGTTTAGTGCGGCTATACCGCCGAATTGCCGGCTCGCGACGGCGACGTCAGGGGGTGATGACCGCCGCGAGTTGCGACCCGAAGCTCAGCAGGCCCGGGATGAGGCCACCGATTTGAGTGCCCGGAAGCGGGCCTCCACCCCCGCCAAGCTGAATGGGGCTGAGCGGAGTGAGGAGCCCACCCAAGGGAACCTCGGCAACTGAGTTAAGGGTTAAGAGCGGCTGGCCGGCAGCGGTCACCGTGACGGGCAGCGTCGGCAGGCTGATAAACGTTTGGCCGTTCAGGAAGCCGTTCGCAACGGCGCCCGGGGCACCAATCAGCGCTGCGGCGGCCCCGATTGGGTCGCCCGTCTGCACCGCCGTGACAAACGCGAGCGCACTCGAATTCAGGGCGCTCAAGGCGTTGGCCGGCGCGCCGATCGCGTCCAGGAGGAACTGCAAGGGCAAGCCGAAGGTGATGCCGAGGTCCGCGGGATTAAACGTCGCCCCGAAGTTGGTGAGCGTCTCGACCACGTTGGCGAAGTTCTGCGCCATCTGAGCGGGGATGGACCCTGGGGGGAACACGTTGGCGACATTCTGCGCCATCTGTCCGGGGATGGCGAAGATCGGTGCGAGGTCTCCCAGGGGGCCGAGCGGTGTGACCGGAAGGAGCGTCGCGGTGGGCGACCCGAGTTGGCCGATGTCGAAGCTGATGGGCTGGAAACCGGGCAGCACAACGTTTTCCAAGCCCTGCGCGACCGCGTTCACCGCGCCCTGGATGTTCCCGCCGGCGAGGGCCTGACCTGCCGCCTGGAAGCTGGCGGGCAAGCCGCTCAGCCCGGTGACGAGGTCGGTGCCGGCATTCTGCAGCCCCGTGACGACGGTCTGGGCGTAGCCGATCTGGTTGGTGACCAATTGCTGCAGCAGCGCACCGGGGTTCAGCGTCGACAGGCCCTGGATGCCGGTTTGGATGGCCGTGGGCAAGCTGGCCAGCTCGGCGGGCAGGTTTTGGACGCCGGTCACGATCGACGAACCGATCGTTTGCGCGTAGCCGATCTGGTTGTTGGCGAGCTGGTGCAGGAACGGGAACGGGTTGGCGGTGAAGGTGCTTCCGATCGCCTGCAGGTTGGTGACCGTGTTCGAGACCAGCGCCTGGTACGGCGCGGCCACGGCAGCGCCGAACGAGTTGAGGCCGGTGATCGCCGCGGAGGCGCCGCCCGTGGGGAGCGAACCCAGACCGATGGGCGAGCTGGCGATCGCGTTCGAAATCGCTTGCGCGCCAGACTGAATCTCGCCACCGACGACCTGGGCGGCGTTGGCCGCCTCGGCACTCGCGTAGGCGCCCGCCCCCGCGTTCATCAAGGAGACGAACTGCTGATGAAAGGCCTGCGCCTGGGCGGTCAGCGCCTGAAATTCCTGGCCGAAGTTGCCGAACATCGATGCAATCGCGACCGATACCTCGTCCTGAGCGGCCGTCGCGATCCCGGTCGTGGGACCGGCCGCGGATGCCGCGGCCTCGGCGAGCGACGAACGAATACCGGCGAGATCCTGGGCCGCGCTCTGCACCAGGTCCGGCGTTGCGATCACAAACGACATATCCACCCTCTCCTCGGGCACTAGCCGGATGACCCGTGGTCATCCGATATTCCGTACGAGACCAACGAGGACCCCGCGCCGGCGCGGCGCGAAACCCACTTGAGTCATTCGCTGCCGGTTACCGGCCGGAAACTTACCCGGCAGTAACCCTTGACAGACACGAGCCTAATAAGCCCACGGCTGCAACAAAAAAGACAATTTGCGTTTTCACAGGTTTCGCTACGGTTTGCGACTCTTTGGGGCACCTCATCCTGAAAGCACAGCTAGGGAGGGCGCTGGCCCAAACCGGCGCCCTTCCCGCAGCGACTAAATAGTCGCCGACTAGGTGGCGGCGATGTCCGCCGCCAGCTGGGCGGGGAAGCTCAGCAGCCCCGGAATGAGGCCACCGATAGGAGTGCCGCCCGAGAGTTCGAGCTGCGCGAGATCGCCCCCGCCGAGGTCAACGAACACCGAAGGAAGGCTGAGCGGCGTGAGGATCCCACCCAGCGGAAGGTACGTAGTCGACGGAAGCGTAAGGCCGAACAGGCTGACAGCGGCCGGTGGCAGCGGGACGAGCATCGAGCCATTGAGGAAGGCGTTGGCGACGACGGCCGGCGCATCGAGGAGCGTGGCCGCGAAGGCGGACGCGTTGCCGGCCTGCGCCGCGCCTACGAGGGCTACCCCGGTGGAGTTGAGCGCGCTCAACGCGTTCGCCGGGCCACCGATCCCGTCCAAAATGAGCTGCAGCGGGATCCCAAAGCTCAGATCGGCCACATTACTGATGGTGAGCGTCGTCCCCAGGTTGGTGAAGGCGCTGACCAGATTGGTCGCGTGCTGCGCCATTTGGGCTGCGATAGAGCCGGCGGGTAGCAGGTTGGTGACGTTCTGCGCCATCTGCCCTGGTATCGCCAGGATCGGTGCGAGGTCTCCCAAGGGACCGATCGGCACGATGTCGATGACGATCGACGTATCACCCGGGCCGACCTGAACGCCATTGAAGCCGGGCAGGAAGGCGTTGATGAGGGCTTGGTTGATGGCGCCGTATGCGCCACCGTTGTCCCCGGAGAGGAGGTCCTGGACGGCGGTCTGGAAGCCCCCCGGCAGGGTTTGGATTCCGGTGACGAAATCATGGGCGGCGCTTTGCAGACCCGTGACGACGGTCTGCGCGTTGCCGATCTGGTTGCTGATCAGCTGCTGTAGCACTGCACCGGGATTGACCGTCGAAAGGCTTTGCAGCGCAGTCTGAATCGTCGCCGGCAAGTTCGCCAACGTGGCGGGCAGGTTTTGAATACCGGTCGCGATCGTCTGCCCGTAGAAGATCTGGTTATTGACGAGTTGGTGCAGGAAAGGGAACGGATTGCCAACCACGGTGTTGCCGATGGCCTGCAGGTTGGTGACGGTATTCGAGACCAGCGCCTGGTACGGCGCCGCCACCGTGGCCCCAAACGATCCGACTCCGCTCATCAGCGCGGACGCCCCGCCCGTCGGAAGCGAACCCAGACCAATCGGCGAGCCGGCGATCGCGTTCGAAATCGCTTGCGCGCCAGACTGAATCTCCCCGGCGACCCCACCGAGGCTCTGCTCGACCCCGCCGCCCAGCACCGTCTGAGCGGCGTTGGCGACCTCGGCGCTGGCGTAGGCGCCCGCGCCGGCATTCATCAACGAGACGAACTGCTGATGAAAGGCGTGCGCCTGCGCGCTGACCGCCTGGAATTGCTCGCCGAAGTTGCCGAACATCGATGCGATCGCAAGCGAAACCTCGTCCTGGGCCGCGGTCACGATCCCGGTCGTGGGAGCCGCCGCGGTCGCTGCCGCCTCGACCAGCGACGAACGAATACCCGCCAAATCCGCGGCCGCGCTCGCGACCAGATCCGGTGTTGCGATCACAAATGACATATCCACCCTCTCCTCGGACCACTGGACGATGACCAGTGGTCACCCACATGGACACAGTCGAATAAGGCCTCGCGCACGAACGTGCGCGAGGCCCCCCTCGACTGTTCTTGCTGTCGCTTACCGAGCAGTAAACTTACCCGCGGGTAAGCAAGACAGACGTGAGTTTAATAAGGCGTCGTCTTTTGTCAATACCGTGGTGCGGATTTCATAAGAATCATTACGCCTGCGAACCATTTCGGCCGCGACCACCCCAACACCGCAGTTCAGGGCGCCGCCAAACGTGGCCGAGGGGCGGCGCGCCGATCGCCTGCGCAAGAGTTTCGGGCAGCTAAGCAGCCCGGGGAGTCCAGCCCGTCATCTGCGGGCGCCGCGCGACGTCAGGCGCGAAGTTCGGCGCCGACCACCTCGGCGGCGCGTCGCACAGCGGCGTCACGGGCCGCGCTCGCGTCGCCCTCGGTCAGCGTGCGATCCGGCGCCCGGAAGCGCAGGGCGAACGTCAGGGATTTGCGGTCCTCGCCGATCTGCGGACCCGTGAACACGTCGAACAGCTGCAGGTCTTCGAGCAGTTCGCCGGCCCCCTCGCGAACGGCGTCCGCCACCGCCTGGGCCGGCACGTGCGCGGCCACCACCAGGCTGACGTCCTGGAAGACGGCCGGAAACGGCGACACCCGCGGCGCTGGCAGCACGTCGACGATGGGAATCGCATCCAGGTTCAGCTCCATCGCGCAGGTGCCCTTCGGCAGCGCGGAGCGCTCGATCACGGCGGGATGCAGCTGCCCCGCATAACCCACGCACGTCTCCCCCACGAGCACCTCGGCGCACCGGCCCGGATGCCACGGCAGGTGTTGGGCCGCGCGCAAGCGAACGTCAATCCCACTGGCGCGCGCCACGATTCGCACCGCGTCGAACGCGTCCGCGGCTTCCACCCGGCGGCCGGGACCCCACGGACCGCGCGGTTCACGTAGGCCGGTCAGGACCGTGGCGACGTGCTGCGGCTGTCGCGGCAGGGACGCGTCGAGCATCGCGATCTCGGCGTCGGTGGGCCGACGGTCGACCGGGATGAGCTCGACGCCGCGGGTCTCGTCTGTCGGCTGAACAACTTGCGCCAGGGCGAACAGCGCGACGTCGACGAGGCCGCGAGATACGTTGCGGCTCAAGGCTTCCAGCAGCGCCGGCAGCAGCGTGGTGGCCAGCGCCGGGCGGTCGGCTTCCAGCGGGTTGAGCACATGCGTCGCCGCGCGCCGCGGGTCGTCGGCGGGCAGTCCCCACAGGTCGAAGACGCCGGCGGGCAAGAACGGCGTCGGCAGGATCTCCACGTAACCGGATTGGGCCAGCGACTTGCCGATCGCGCGGCGCCGCTTCTGCGCCGCGGTGAGGCCCCGCCCCGCCGGGGCCGCCGGCAACACCGACGGGATGACCTCCAGCCCCTCCAGCCGCATGACCTCCTCGACGAGGTCGGCGGGCTGCAACAGATCGGGGCGCCAACTCGGCGGCGTCACGATCAGGATGTCGTCGTTTTCGGCTACCGCCGCGCCGATTTGGGCGAGGCGCCGGGCCGTCGTGCCGGGGGCGTAGGCCACCCCGGCGATGCGATCCGGAAGGCCGACGCTGATCCGGATCGGTGGGGGCGACCAGTCCTCGCGCGGCGGATCGCCCCGCCAGTCGGTCAGCGTGGGCGACACCGCTCCCCCGGCGATCTCGGCGAGCAGGGTGGCGCATCGGTCCAGGGCGGCCACCGAGATGGCCGGGTCGACGGAGCGCTCGTAGCGGCGGGCTGCCTCGCTGGGCAGGTGTAGGCGTCGCTGGGTGCGCGACACGCCGGCCGGGTCCCACACGGCCGCCTCCAGCAGCACGTCGGTGGAGTCGTCGCGCACCTCGGTGGTGGCCGCGCCCATGACGCCGCCGATCGCCGCGGTCGCCTTGTCATCGACGATGAGTACGTCAGCCGGATCGAGCCGCCGCTCGATGTCGTCCAGCGTGACGACGGTTTCACCGGGCCGGGCGAACCGCACCGCGAGGCCACCGGTGATGCGATTGCGGTCGTGCGCGTGCATGGGGTGGCCGAGCTCGAGCATCACGTAGTTGGTGACGTCGACCGCGGGCGACGTCGCGCGGATGCCGGCCAGCAGTAGCCGGCGCTGCAGCCACCACGGCGACACGGCGGTCGGGTCGATCCCGATAACCGGGCGCAGCGCGAACCGGCGCACGCCCGTCTCTGGGTCCACCGTGAGCGGCCACGCCTCTCCCTCGACCGGCAGCGGTTTGATCTCGGCCGGGTCGACGAAGTTGAGGTCGTAGGCGCAAGCGATCTCGCGCGCCACGCCCCGCACCGACATGCAGTATCCGCGATCGGGAGTGATCGCCAGGTGGAAAACGACGTCGTCGAGACCGAGCACCTCGGCGCCCGAGGCTCCCGGCGCGGCGGTTTCGGGTGGCAGCACCAGGATCCCGGAATGGTCTGCGCCCAAACCGAGTTCGGCGGCCGAACAGATCATGCCGTCGGAGCTGCGGCCGTAGGTCTTGCGAGCCGTGATTGCAAAGCCGCCGGGCAGCGTGGTGCCGGGCAACGCCACCACCACCAGATCGCCGACCGCGAAGTTGGTTGCCCCGCAGACGATCTCGCGTGGCTTGTCCTCCCCGACGTCCACCTGGCAGGCGCGGATGGGCTTCTTGAACTCGGTGAGCTCTTCGATGGAGATCACGCGCCCGACCGTCAGCGGGCCGTCGACCGGGCCCAGTGTGACGACCTCTTCGACCTCGTGGCCGATGCGCACCAGGGTCTGCTCGATGTCGTCGGGCCTCGCGTCCCAGCCTGGGGCTCCGGCCGTCACGACCTCGCGCAGCCAGCTCAAGGGGACGCGCATCAGGCACCCACTCCGAACGGCAGCGAGAACCGGACGTCGCCCTCGACCATGTCGCGCATGTCCGGGATCCCGTTGCGGAATTGCAGGGTGCGTTCCAGGCCCATGCCGAACGCGAAGCCGGAGTAGATATCGGGGTCAATTCCAGCGGCGCGCAACACGTTTGGATGCACCATGCCGCAGCCGCCCCACTCCACCCAGTCCGCGCCGCCCTTTTTATTGGCGAACCACACGTCGACCTCGGCGGACGGCTCGGTGAACGGGAAGAAGTGCGGCCGGATCCGGGTGCGCGCGGTCGGCCCGAACTCGGCGCGCGCGAACGCGTCAAGCGTGCCGCGCAGATGCGCCATCGACAGGCCGCGGTCCACCGCCAGGCCCTCGACCTGGTGGAACACCGGCGTGTGGGTGGCGTCGAGCTCGTCGGTGCGGAACGTGCGGCCGATCGAGACGATGTAGACGGGCAGCTCTCGTTCCAAGAGCGTGCGGACCTGAACCGGCGACGTGTGGGTGCGCAGCAGCTGGCGGGAATCCTCGGGCGCGACGTAAAAGGTGTCCTGTTCGCTGCGGGCGGGGTGGTCGGCAGGGAAATTCAGGGCGTCGAAGTTGAACTGCTCGGTTTCGACCTCGGGCCCCTCGGCCAACTCCCATCCCATCGCGATGAAGGTATCGGCGATGTGCTCGGCCAAGATCGTGATCGGGTGCCGGGCGCCGGGTGGCTGTCGGGTCGACGGCAACGTGACGTCGATGCCCTCGGCGACCAGGACCGCGGCGTCGCGCTCGGCGCGCAGTTCCGCCAGCCTTTCGTCGTAGCTGCGTTGGGCCTCGCCGCGCGCGGTGTTGACGCGCTTGCCGGCGTCGGCGCGCTCGTCCTTGGGGACGCTGCCCAGCGCCTGGCGCGCCAACGCCAGCGGCGAACGGTCCCCGAGGTGCTCGGTCTTGACCCGCGCCAGCGCGTCCAGGTCGTCGGCGCCCGCGATGGCGTGGCGGGCGGCCGAGACCGCCTCGGCCAACGCTTCCGGCGACAGGTCGACGGGTTGATCGCCCACGCGGCGGCACTCTCCTTGCTGACGAGGCTGTGGAACGCGCCGGCATGCGCCCAGCGCAAGTGCCGATCATAGGTGATTCGGTGCACGACGCTCGGTGCGTGCCGGGCCGTTGGCCGGCGGGTGATTAGCCGGTTGCTACCGGCTGCGGAGTGGTGTCAACCGGCAAAACCCGCAGTGCGGCGCGTCCGGTGACGAATTGGTAGGCCTTGTGGGCCGCCAGCGCGCCCAAGATGCCGAAGGCCGGCGCGGCGGCCATCGTCCCCCAGTGGTGAGCCAGCATCAGGAAACCGAAGCCCGACGACGCCACGAGCATCAGGAAACGCAACGGCGTCCAGTGAATCGGCTGCCGGAAGCGCGCGGACACCAGCACGCCCAGGACCACCGCGACCGTGTGGCCGGCGTCGGTGAAATCGCCACCGATGATCGCCGAGGCCAGGCCCGCCGCGACCCACCAGCCGACCCAGGGTGCCCGCCAGCGCGCCGGGATCACCGCCGTCATCGCGCCGAGCACCGCCAGAGCGCCGTAGCTCATCCCGACGTCGCTGGCCCGGGTGATCGACATCGGCATCCAACCGAACTCGACCGCGGCGGCCAGGGCCGCGGCCACCACGAGCGTCGCGCCGATGTGTCCGACCAGGAACGCCACCACCAGCCGGATGGTGCGCAGGTGCAACTCGGCGAGTGCGAGCAGGCAGGTCAGGAAGGGCAACCAGAAGTACAGCGGTCCGGCGTCGACGACCAACGCGCTGCCCAAAAGGGTGCCCACATGGCCGTGGGCCAGGTTGTGCAGGTTGGTGCTGGCCCGCTCGACGAGCACGTCATGGGCGTGCGGCCCTAAGGCGAGGAGTGCGCAGCTGATGACGAGCAGCGCCGCCACATACCCCACCGTGAATCGAACCCGGGCAAGCCGGGAGAAGATGCCCCCAATCATTGGCATCCATTATGTGGACTAATTTGTTTCGGAAGTGTGATCAAAGGCTGTTAACTCCCTAAGAGTCTTGAGGCGGTATATCCCCAGGTCAGCGGGGACGCCGGCGGGCTTACCCGCGAATACGGGCTTACGTGCACGCTTGGCGACGATGCCCAACGCGTCCAGCTCGGTCTGCGGTATCTGATCCAACGTCGAGCTCGACACCATAATTCCACCTTTGGTGGCGCGTTCCATAACTCGAGCGGCGACGTTCACATCGACGCCGAGCCAGTCCGCGGCCATTCGTTGCGGCCGACCGGTATGGATCCCGACCCGCATCCGTGGCGTGTAACCCGCCACCTCGACCGATTTCAGAGCCTCGTTCGCGGCCAGCGATGCCCGCAAGGCGACCGTCGGATCGCGGAACACGGCCATGAGCCCGTCGCCCATGCGCTTGACGATGTGGCCGCCGGCGTCGAGCAACGGCGGCTCGACCGCCCGTGCCACGCGTCGCAGCAGGGTGAGGGCCGCCTCGTCGCCCGCTTGCAGCGACCATGTCGAGAAGCCGACCAGGTCGGTGAATACTAGCGTGACCTCCGGGTTTGCCGGTCGTCGGGAAACGGTCTCGGTCAGCGCCTGCCACACCTGCAACACACCGAGGCTGATCTCGCGTGACGCCGCATCCCGATCCCCCAGCAAACGGTCGGCGGCACGGGCCGCGGCCCGGGGTCCGCCCTCGCCCGCGGTGGACAGCGGGTCGCCGAATTCCGGATCTCCCGGCAACAGCCGGCGTGCCCGCCGCAGAAACGACACCACACCTGGGCTGTGATTCGTTGAGTGCAGCCAGCGCGCAGGCGACCGCCGTTCCGAAGCCGGGGGCGCCGTCGCCACCGCTTCGCGGTCGGTCTTCAGATCGGTCTCCGAGGCCTCGCCCGGGTCCGGATCGCGCGGCGCGAGTTCCACTTGGCCAGGTTAGGTGCTGCCGGGAGAAGCGGGCAATGACGGTCGCCACACGGTTGCGGAAGGCGCCGACCCTAACCAACTAAACGGCCGGCACGAGTAACCCGAGACCGAAATAGGGCTTGTGCAAAACGGCTTGCACCGCGGGAAGCAAGCCGCCGAACTCGGGGCCGGCCAAGGGGACGACGGTCGGCGCGCCGGTTGGCGACGTCAACATGAGCGAAGCCGGTTGCACGGGTGCCAGCAGCCCTCCGTACGGCACGCTGATCGTCGCCGATGCGAAGCCGAGCCCCGGTGGGGGCGCCACCGGGACCGCGAACGATCCCTGCCCGAACAGCAGACCGTTCCCGACGTTCGCCGGAGTGTTGAGGAGCCCGATCAAGGCGCCCAGCGGGTCACCGGTTCGGGCCGCATTGCCCACTGCGGCCAGGCTGTTTGCGAACGCATTCGCCGCGCTGAGCGGCGGGCCCACCGCGTCCACGCCGAGGGCGAAGCCCGGCACAGCGGACAGGGAGCCAATCAAGGATCCGTTGCCCGATACCGAGGTGTCCAGCGTCGCCGAGAATGCGCCGAATCCCCACGAGAATGACGCCGGCACCGGCGCCGCAGCGCCGCTCACCGCGCTGGCCAAACCTTGCTGGACGTTGGCAATCTCGGTGCTCAGATACGCGGCCACGCCGCCGTTCAGGGAGCTCACCAGCTGCGAGTGGAATGCGGCGGCTTGGGCGCTGGCCGCTTGAAAGGCCTGGCCATACTCGGCGAACAGCGACCGGACGGCCGCCGACACATCGTCGGCCGCCATGGCCGCCAACCCCGTCGTGGAACCCGCCGCCGACGAATTGGCCGAGGTCAGCGCCGACCCGATGGCCTCCCATTGCTGCGCCGCGGACGTCACGGCATCAGCTGTCAGACTCAGAAACGACATCGTCTGGCTCCCTTCGACTAGCGCTACGTATCGATGCCGGCACAGGGTTAGCGACTACAGCCCGAATAGGCCCGCGATTCCGCCCAGCACGTAAGGAACAAAGCCATTCGTGCTTCCAATCGGAAGGTTGTTGGCGCCGAGGACCGTGTAAGTTGTGCCGCCGGTCGTAACGTCAAATGTCGGCCACGATGCCGTTATCGGCTGGGGGGAGGCAAAAACCCCATTGAAGGGAATGCTGAGGGTGCCGATTGGGCCACCAAAGGCAGTGGTATCGATCGGGATGTTAACGGTCGTGGAGCCGATCGTAATGGCGGTTAAATAATTACCGGGAGCGCTGGCCAGCGTCAACGCGGCTCCCGGCAAGTTCCCTGTTTGCAAATCGCCAATTAGTGTATTGACGCTGTTAACCAGCGACGCGTTGCCCGACACGCCGGGGCCCGCGGTGGCGCTGAGAAGCGAAAGCAGCTGGGGCGCGCTGAAGCTCCCGCCCGTGACTTGGAATTCCGTCCCCGGAGCGCCGGACGGGCCCGTCAACACGTTTCCGGACAGCGTCACGTTCGCAGTGCCGAGCACCGCGTTGGTGGCGTTGGCGAATCCCGAGAACGGGCCGTTCTGGCCGATCGGGGGCAGGCTCCCGCCGAACGAGACCGCTACGGCCCCAAAGGGAGTGTTGAGGGAGGTAATTGCGCCCGACACGGTCTGGGTGGGGCCGGTGACCACGCTCGCTAACGTTTGCTGGACATTGACGGCTTCCGCGCTGACGTACTGACCGGCCCCCGCGGTCAACGCACCGACGAAGTTGTCGTGATAGGCCGCAGCCTGCGCCCCGAGTGCTTGGAATTCATGGCCGGCCCTTCCGAACAACGAGGAGATCGCCGCCGAGACCTCGTCTGCGCCAGGTGCCGCGATCGCGGTCGTCTGGGCCATCGCCTCCGCTTGAGCCGCCCGCAGCGAAGAGCCGATATTCGCCAGATTTCCGCTTGCCACGGTCAATGAGTCAGGCACGACACTCACGAATGACATAGCACCCCTTCGCCGCCGAATAATGCCCACGCGGAATACGAGCCGCGAGGTGGAGTAATCGTAACTGCGAAGACCCTTTTTTGGCAGAGGGCCAAAGTCCTTCTTGACGTCAATTTATCGAAGCCACGATAAAATTGACCCGGTCAAAATTAGGATAGCCACAGAGGTCGCCGAGAGGTCCTCCGGGCGACCCATCATCACGTGTTCGCAGACGTTGGATACCACTTGCGGCACGCGGTCGCGAAATCGTAGACAACGTGCGTTGTCAAAGTTATCGTGGGCCCAGGAGGCCGAGATGACTGCCATATCAACGACATCCGCGGATCCGCTCGGACCCGACTCACTCACCTGGAAGTACTTCGGTGACCTCCGCACCGGAATGATGGGCGTGTGGATCGGCGCGATCCAGAACATGTATCCGGAACTGGGCGCGGGCGTCGAGGAGCATTCAATCCTGTTGCGGGAGCCGCTGCAGCGCGTGGCGCGCTCGGTCTATCCGATCATGGGCGTCGTTTACGACGGCGATCGCGCGGCCCAGACCGGTCAGCAAATCAAGGGCTATCACCGCACCATCAAGGGCGTCGACGGTGCGGGGCGCCGCTACCACGCGCTCAATCCCGAGACGTTCTATTGGGCGCACGCCACGTTTTTCATGCTCATCATCAAGGTGGCCGAGTACTTCTGCGGGGGCCTGACCGAAGCCGAGAAGCGACAGCTGTTCGACGAGCACGTGCAGTGGTACCGCATGTACGGCATGAGCATGAGGCCGGTGCCTCGATCGTGGGAAGAGTTTTTGGAGTACTGGGATCGGGTGTGCCGCGAGGAGCTGGAAATCAATCAGGCGACGCTGGACATCTTCAAGATCCGCATTCCCAAGCCCAAGTTCGTGCTGATGCCGACACCGATCTGGGACCAGTTGCTCAGGCCGCTGGTGGCCGGTCAGCGCTGGATCGCGGCGGGGCTGTTCGAGCCGGCGGTGCGCGAGAAGGCGGGCATGCATTGGACGCCGGGCGACGAGGTGCTGCTGCGCGTGTTCGGGAAGCTCGTCGAGCTGGCCTTCCTGGCCGTTCCCGACGAGATCCGGCTGCACCCGCGCGCGCTGGCCGCCTATCGCCGCGCCGAGGGGCGGCTACCCAGCGACGCGCCGTTGGTGGAGGCGCCGGCATTCATGGCACCGCCCCGCGACCGCCGCGGGCTGCCGATGCATTACTTTCCGCCACGTCCCCGCACCCCTCTCGACCCCGCCAAGTTCCTGATGGAACGCGCGGGATCGTTGGTGCACGGCACACTCTCGCTCACCGGCCTGCGCCCTGCCCGGGGGCGCCGCGCCAGGGCGGCTTGAGCCCGTCCTCACACCCAAGGCCAGAAGGCGGACGAATGCCTACTGGAACGTGAAGTCAGGAACGATGCCACCGAAGTGCGTGCCCGGATATGAAATCAGTAAGTTGTCGATGCTGAGCGTCCAGCCGGTGAGCTGGACCGCGGGCAAGAGGTCCCCCCTCAATGAGGCCCCGTAGGAAAGAAACGGAAGGCTCTGCCCCAGCGTCATAGAGAATCGCCCGTCGGAAGTGATGGCCGAGGTACCGCCAGCCGACAACAGCGGCACGGCGCCGAACGGCGTGTTGAGGGCGACGCTTGCGTTAGTGGTTCCCAACAGCCCGCCGGCGCTGAGGGAATCGATCGTCGTATTCAGCGATACGCCGAAGGGACCGAAATCCTGGCTGACGTTCACCAAGGGGGTGGAGGCGGCGGCGCCGGCGGGCGCGTTCACTGTCGTCAGCGTTTGCTGGGCATTAATTAGCTCGGCGCCCACATACTGCGCGGCCCCGCTGCTCAAGTTGCTCACGAACTCATCATGAAATGCCGCCGCCTGGGCGTTGATGGTTTGAAATTCCTGGGCGTGCGTCCCGAGCAGCGCGGTAATCGCCACCGAGACTTCATCTTCGGCCGGCGCAGCAACCGCCGTCGTTTGACTTGCGGCCACAGCGCTCGCGCTACGCAGCGCAGAGCCGAGATTTTCTAACTTGCTGCTCGCCTCTGACACGATGTCGGGCGCCACGCTGAGTAGCGACATTGCCGTGCCTCCCTGCAATCCGGACCATTCATGACACAGACCGCTGAACAAGCGGAGAGACGCAAAGCGTAACAGTAGGTTGCTCGCCCTAGCGTGCATATTTGCAAAGTTTTCCGACCGCCAGCCCTATACCCTCTGGTGCAGTTTGCTGAAGAGGTGGGCTCGCAGCGCGCGTCGAGTCCGGAGCCACTCAGCGAAGGCACCCAAGCGCTTGAGCGCTCTGGTAGAGGCAGATGGCCGCGGCGGCGGCCACGTTGAGGCTTTCGGCGCCGCCGGCCATCGGGATGCGTACGCGGCGGTCGGCCGCCGCCGCGAGCTCAGCCGACAAGCCGTGTGATTCGGCTCCGAACAGCCAGGCCGTCGGCGCGGTGAGGTCCGCCTCGTCGAGCCGGGTCTCGCCGTCCACCGTCGTGGCCAGCACCTGCAACCCGGCGGCGCGCAACGCGGCGACCGCGGCGGCGGCGTCGGGCGCGGAGACAACCGGGATCGAGAAGATGCTGCCGGCCGACGCGCGCAGGCACTTGCCGTTGTACGGGTCGACGCTGTGCCCGCCGAGCACTACGGCCCCCGCGCCCATCGCGTCGGCGATGCGAATCAGGGTGCCCGCGTTGCCCGGCTCACCGATCTCGATGGGAACAGCAACCAGCCGCGGCGAGTCCGTCAGCGCGTCCTCGATCGAGCTCGCCGGCATGTCACAAACCGCCACCAGCCCCGTCGGGGTCACCGTGTCGGACAGCGCCTTTGCGGCGCGCTCCGTGACCAGGTGGACCGGGCACTGCTGCGTCGCGAGCAGCGCCGCGTGCCGCTGCGCCGCGAGTTCGGTGACAAACACGTCGCGGACCAACCCGCGCGCGGCCGCCGCCCCGACCAAGTTCGGTCCCTCGGCGAGGAACCGTCCGACCCGGCGACGCCCGACATGCCGATGTAACTTGACCGCCGCGGCCACCCTGGCCGAGCGTTCGGTGAGCGGTGCCGGCATCGCCGGCAGCTAGGCGGCCTCTCCGGAATCCGACGGGGCGTTGACGTCCTCGGGCAGCGCCGCCCGGGCGACGTCGACCAGCGCGGTGAACGCCGCCGGATCGGTGATCGCGATGTCGGCGAGGTTCTTGCGGTCCACCTCGACACCGGCGGCCTTCAGACCCTGGATCAGGCGGTTGTAGGTGATGTCGTTGGCGCGTGCAGCCGCGTTGATCCGCGAGATCCACAACTTACGGAACTCGCCCTTACGCGCACGACGGTCGCGGTAGGCGTAGTTCAGCGAATGCAGCTGCTGCTCTTTGGCTTTGCGATAGAGCCGGGACCGCTGGCCGCGATAGCCCTTCGAGGCCTTTAAGACGCTGCGCCTCTTCTTCTGGGCGTTGACCGCCCGCTTCACGCGTGCCATGGATGTTCCTACTCTCGTTCTGGCAGTAAATGCTTTTAAATGGTCGTTTGCCGGCTGCCTAGCCGTTCAGCAGCTTGTTGACGCGCTTGGTGTCGTTGGCCGACACCGTGGTGCGGCCATCCAGCCGCCTGGTCCGGGTCGACGGCTTGTGCTCCAGCAGGTGCCGCCGGTTGGCTTTCTGGCGCACGATCTTCCCGGTGCCGGTGCGCCGGAACCGCTTCGACGACCCGCTGTGGGTCTTGGCCTTGGGCATGTTTCCTCTACTTTCAGTACTTTTCAGTACTTCTCAGCATCTTCGGTACTAGCTGGTACTCGTTCGTGTCAGGTCAGTTGGGCGACGGGGTGGCGTCGGCTCCCGCATCGGTGTCCGGTGCCGCGCCTCCTCCCGGTGCCTCTGGGTGGCGCGCCCGCGCGCGGGTCTTGGCGCCGCGGTGCGGTGCCAGCACCATCGTCATGTTGCGGCCGTCCTGCTTGGCGGACGTTTCGACGAATCCGTAGTCGGCGACGTCCGCGCCCAGGCGCTGCAGCAATCGGTAGCCCAGCTCGGGCCGCGACTGCTCGCGTCCGCGAAACATGATGGTGACCTTGACCTTCGATCCCGCCTCCAGGAAGCGGATTACGTGGCCCTTCTTGGTCTCGTAATCGTGATCGTCGATTTTTGGTCGCAGCTTTTGCTCTTTGACGACGGTCTGCTGCTGGTTCCGGCGGGATTCGCGCGCCTTTTGCGCCGCCTCGTATTTGAACTTGCCGTAATCCATGATCTTGCAGACCGGAGGTCTGGCGTTCGGGGCAACTTCGACGAGGTCGAGATCGGCGTCCGCGGCGACGCGCAGTGCGTCCTCGATGCGCACTATGCCTACCTGCTCTCCCCCGGGTCCGATCAATCGAACTTCAGGTACGCGGATGCGCTCGTTGACGCGGGTCTCAGTGCTGATGGGGCCTCCCTTGTTGGGCTTCTTTCTCTGGTGGCGGCCGCAGCGGTGGAAAACCACACCATCAGCAAAAAAGCCCTGCACAAGCAGGGCCCAATGCCGACCGATCGCGGCTGGAAGTGCTCCAGCAGCCCGCGCTGCGCGCGGAACAGGCATTCACGATGCCCGTGACCGGACCGCTGAACCTTGAGAAAACTCGTGGCCAACGGTGGGAGTGGGACTCCACTTACTGTCCCCGGCGTTCACCGGGATGGTCGCAGTCGATAGTTTAGCAGCCATGACGCGTCTTCCTGCACGTCTGCGGCCGGACGGGCGTCCGGCGCGCGTCGCATCCCGACTAATAGCTGTCCGCCTCCCATGGCGCTTCGCCAGGATTTTCACGGCTTGACGGCATATCCTCGCGGTCTGTGACACTCGCTACGTCCCGCTTCGGCCCGCGTTCGGGCAGCCAGCCGAACTCCCGGTATCGCTGGGTACCGGCGGCGGCGGGCTGGACCGTCGGCGTCATCGCCACGGTGTCACTGATCGCGAGCGTGTCGCCGCTGATCCGGTGGCTGATCAAGGTCCCACGCGAGTTCATCAACGACTACCTGTTCAACTTCCCCGACACCAGCATCGCGTGGTCGTTCGTGCTGGCCCTGCTGGCCGCCGCCCTGACCGCGCGCAAACGCATCGCCTGGGTGTTGCTGCTCGGCAACATGGTCCTGGCCGCCGCTTTGAACGCCGCCGACATCGCCGCGGGCGACAACACCGCGGCCGAGTCGTTCGGGGAGAACCTCGGCTTCGCCGTGCACATCGTCGCGATCGTCCTGCTGCTCCTTTCCTATCGGCAGTTCTGGGCCAAGGTGCGCAAGGCCGCCCTGTTCAAGGCGGCCGCGGTCCTGGTCACCGGGCTCGTGATCGGAATCCTGGCGTCCTGGGGCCTGGTCGAGATGTGGCCGGGCACCCTGGCGCCCGATTCACGCTTCTGGTACGTCGTCAACCGGGTGGTGGGGTTCTCCATCGTCGATCCCGACGCGTTCACCGGCCGGCCACACGTTCTGCTCAACGCGATCTTCGGGTTGTTCGGAGCGCTCGCGCTGATCGCGGCGACGATCGTGCTGTTCCAGTCCCAACGTGCCGACAACGCGCTGACGGGCGAGGACGAGTCCGCGATCCGCGGGCTGCTCGAGCTCTACGGCAAACAGGACTCCCTCGGATATTTCGCCACCCGCCGCGACAAGTCGGTGGTGTTCGCCCCGAGCGGCCGCGCGGCCATCACCTACCGGGTCGAGATCGGGGTCTGTTTGGCCAGCGGCGACCCGATCGGTGACCCGAGGGCGTGGCCGCAGGCGATCGACGCGTGGTTGGGGTTGTGCCAGACCTACGGCTGGGCACCAGGTGTGATGGGCGCCAGTTCGCAAGGCGCCCAGGCGTACCGCGAGGCCGGGCTCAACGCCCTCGAGCTGGGCGACGAGGCGATCCTGCGGACGTCCGACTACAAGCTGTCCGGCCCCGACATGCGCGGGGTGCGCCAGGCGGTGACCCGGGCGCGCAGGGCGGGGCTGACGGTACGCATCCGGCGACACCGCGACATCTCGGCCGACGAGATGGCCGAAACGATCTCGCGCGCCGACGCGTGGCGCGACACCCAAACCGAGCGCGGCTTTTCGATGGCGCTGGGCCGGCTCGGCGACCCGGCCGACGGCGACTGCCTGCTGGTCGAAGCCATCGATCGCGAGGGTCGGGTGGTCGCGATGCTGTCGCTGGTCCCGTGGGGAAGCACCGGCGTCTCCCTGGACCTCATGCGGCGTTCCCCGCAATCCCCCAACGGCACCATCGAGCTCATGGTCAGCGAGCTCGCGCTGAACGCCGAAGCCCTTGGCATCATTCGCATTTCACTGAACTTTGCGATGTTCCGCTCGGCGTTCGAACAGGGCGCCCAGCTCGGCGCCGGGCCCATCGCCCGGTTGTGGCGCGGGTTCCTGTTGTTCTTTTCGCGATGGTGGCAGCTCGAGACGCTGTACCGCTCGAACATGAAGTACCAGCCCGAGTGGGTTCCCCGGTACGCGTGTTACGAAGATGCCCGGCTGATTCCCCGGGTCGGCGTCGCCTCGGTGATCGCGGAGGGTTTCCTCGTCCTGCCGTTCAGCCGGCGCGAGAAGGTGCACACCGGGCATCATCCGGCGGTACCGGCCAGGCTGGCGGAGTCCGGGCTGCTGCACCACGACGGATCGACGCCCGACGTGAGCGACCTGCAACGCGGGGTCAAGGCGGCCGAGGCCGAGGAGTCGAGGTTGCGCCTACCCGAGCAGGTACGGGTGCGCCTGGCCAAGCTGAAGATCTTGCAGCGCAACGGGGTTGACGCCTACCCGGTGGGGTGCCCGCCCAGCCACTCGATCGCCGCCGCGTTGGACGCCGACGATCAGGAGGACGTGTCGGTGGCCGGCCGCATCCTGCGGATCCGCGACTACGGCGGCGTGCTGTTCGCCCAGGTGCGTGACTGGTCGGGCGAAATGCAAGTGCTGCTGGACAATTCGCATCTCGGACGCGGCCGCACCGCCGATTTCACCGCGGCCATCGATCTCGGTGACCTGGTCGAGATGACGGGGCACATGGGCTTTTCCAAAAAGGGGACCCGCTCGTTGATCGTGCGCGACTGGCGGATGATCGGTAAGTGCCTGCGCCCGTTGCCGAATAAGTGGAAGGGACTGACCGATCCCGAGGCGCGGGTGCGGGCCCGCTACGTCGACCTGGCGGTCAACCCGGAGTCGCGCGAGCTGATCAGGGCCCGCAGCGAGGTGTTGCGCTCGGTTCGGGAAACCCTGTTCGCCAAGGGCTTCATCGAGGTCGAGACGCCGATCCTGCAGCAGATCCACGGCGGGGCCACCGCCCGGCCGTTCGTCACCCACATCAACACCTACGACATGGACCTGTTCCTGCGCATCGCGCCGGAGCTGTATCTGAAGCGGCTGTGCGTCGGCGGCGTTGAGCGGGTGTTCGAGCTGGGCCGGGCCTTCCGCAACGAAGGCGTCGACTTCAGCCACAACCCGGAGTTCACCCTGCTGGAGGCCTACCAGGCGCATGCGGACTACAAAGTGTGGATCGACGGCTGCCGGGAGCTCATCCAGAACGCCGCGCAGGCCGCCAACGGCGAGCAGACCGTGCTGCGCCCCCGCGCGGGGACCGACGGCCGACTCGAACCGGTGGACATCTCCGGCACGTGGGCGGTGAAGACCGTGTACGACGCGGTATCGGAGGCGCTGGGCGAGCGCATCGATCCCGACACTTCGCTGGCCGCCCTGCGCAGGATGTCCGACGCCGTGCACATTCCGTATCGGGCGCATTGGGATTCCGGCGCGGTGGTGCTCGAGCTCTACGAGCACCTGGTGGAGGACAAGACCGAGCAACCCACGTTCTACATCGACTTCCCCACCTCCGTGTCGCCGCTGACCCGGCCGCACCGCAGTCAGCGCGGCGTCGCCGAGCGGTGGGACCTGGTGGCGTGGGGCGTCGAGCTGGGCACCGCCTACAGCGAGCTGACCGACCCGGTGGAGCAGCGGCGCCGCCTGCAGGAGCAGTCACTGTTGGCCGCCGGCGGGGATCCCGAAGCGATGGAGCTCGACGAGGACTTTCTGCAAGCCATGGAGTACGCGATGCCACCCACCGGCGGACTCGGTATGGGCATCGATCGGCTCGTCATGCTCATAACCGGCCGAAGCATCCGCGAAACCCTGCCGTTCCCCCTGGCCAAGCCGCATTAGCCCGGCCCGCCCCGCCAGCCGGCACACAGGAAACATCCGGTCAAAATGTTCCGGGAGTGTTAACGATGGCTCACACTGATGCACGTGACCGCTCCGACGCCCCTCGCCGCGGCGGAGCTGGCCGGTAATTTCACCTCCCTGATGCACGGGTGGATACCCGCGACCATCCAGATCGGTACCGCCGCCGTGCTGACGCTGGCCGTGGGCTGGCGGTCGCGACGATGGCGGGCGGTGTGGCTGCCACTGGCCGGCGCCGCCGGGGGCGCCGCCGCCTACCTGACGCACTGGTACGTCGTCGACCGCGGCCTGTCCGACGAGCCGGCGCCGTCGGCGCTGTGGGTCTGGGTCGCGTTGGCCGGCGTGGCCGCGGCGGTGCTGGTGGTGGGCTGGCGCAGCGCGCCGCCGTGGCGGCGCGGCATGACGCTGCTTGCCGTGCCGTCGTGCTTGCTCTGCGCAGCGCTCGTGCTCAACGCGTGGGTCGGCTACTTCCCGACCGTGCAGGCGGCCTGGAGCCAGCTCACCTCCGGTCCCCTGCCCGATCAGACGGACCCGGCCACCCTCAGCGCGCTGGCCGCCAAGCGGGCCCGCCCTCCGCACGGCAGCGTCGTGCCGGTGGTGATCCCCTCGGACGCATCGCATTTCAAGCACCGCGGGGAACTCGTGTACCTGCCGCCCGAGTGGTTTACCAGCAGCCCGCCGCCGGCATTGCCGACGGTGATGATGATCGGCGGACAGTTCAACACACCTGCGGACTGGACGCGGGCGGGCAACGCGGTCACGACGATCGACGACTTCGCGGCCGGCCACGACGGCAAGGCGCCGGTGTTGGTGTTCGTCGACGCCGGTGGGGCCTTCAACAACGACACCGAATGCGTGAACGGTGTGCGCGGCAACGCCGCCGATCATCTGACCAAAGACGTTGTCCCCTACATGGTTTCGAAGTTTGGCGTGAGCGCCGACCGGTCCAACTGGGGCATCACCGGCTGGTCGATGGGCGGGACGTGCGCCGTTGATCTGGCCG